>JAGHBJ010000026.1 GCA_021161045.1 Candidatus Bathyarchaeota archaeon | reverse complement strand
CGATGGGGCGAGGCCTGGAGACAGGATCATCATGACGAAGGCCGCTGGAATAGAGGGGACGGCAGTCCTCGCCAGAGACCTGAGACACATACTAATCGATAGGGTTGAGGAGGAAACCCTAAAACGGGCTGAGGGGTTGCTGAGGCTCATCAGCGTCGTCCCAGAGGCCTTGGAAGCCATGGAGGCGGGTGGAGTCCATGCGTTGCATGATCCTACGGAGGGCGGAGTCCTAAACGGCCTATGGGAGATGGCGGAGGCCTCAGGCCTCGGCCTACATATAGATGGAGACTCCATACCGGTTTTAGAGGAGACGAGGGTGATCTGCGAAGCCCTCGACGTCGACCCCCTCAGACTCCTCGGCTCAGGAGCCCTACTGATAGCGGCTGACCCCGAGAGGGCTGGGGGCATCGTCGATGCGATTAGGGGTATAGGCATCGAGGCCACGGTGATCGGGGAGTTCACAGAAGATGAAAGTAGGGTTATGGAGATTGATGGGGAGTCCCACCCCATCGAGGCTGTGGAGCAGGATGAGCTGTATCGGATACTCGACATCTACGGCATGGGGGGTTAGGTGTAGCCGAGGAGTCTCCCCAGCTCCATTACTCGATGGCCCAGACGTCGAGCAGCCTCAAATGCCTCCTCGTCGCTCTCTATCTCACCTGGCTTGAAGGCGATTCCATGGACGCCTCTATTCGCCGGTATCATCTCATGTTTGAGGAAGAAGGCGTTTATGGCTGTGATGGCGCTCTCAGCCCCATATCTCCTGCCTACAACTATGGCTCCCCCAATCTTGTTCCTCAGCCTACCCCTAATACACCAGGTTCGATCTATGAATGCCTTAAGCTGAGCTGAGACGTTGTTGAAGAAGACGGGGCTTCCAAGGATTATGGCATCACTCTCCAGAAGTAGGGGGATTATGACGTTGGTCATGTCATCGTCGATGATGCAGGCTCCGCTCTCCCTACAGCTCCAGCAGGCCCTGCAGGGCTCTATGCGGTGATCCACCAGCTTTATGAATCTGCCCCCAGTAACCGCCTGCGCCACCCTCAACAGTCGATCCGTGTTGCTGTCAACCCTTGGACTTCCGGAGATGTATAGCACCCTCAATCCTCCTCGCCTCGGGAATAGTTAGGAATTAACTTGATATTGCTTTATATCAGTTAGAAATTAATTTTATGCGTGGAGCTAGACGAGATCGATAGGAGGCTTATATCCCTCCTCAGGGAGGATGGAAGATTATCCTATACGAGGCTTGGGGAGCTCCTCGGCTACACATTGATGGGGGCTAAGAGGCGGGTTAGAAAGCTGATCGACTGTGGAGTCCTCAAGGTTACGGCCCTCGAGAGCGTTGAGGCCCTGAGGTTTAGGGGCGCCCTAATAATGCTGGAGGTAGCCGATCAGAGGAGCCTTGAGGAGCTCCTCAGGAGATTTAGGGATTGCCCCAGGATCATCTACCTCTTCACCCTCATGGCCGGATATAACCTCGCAGCCCTCATGGTAGCTGAGGATGAGGGGACCCTTGAGAGCGAGGCTTGGGAGAGATGCTCCATTCGAAGCCAGCCTGGCGTAAGGCGATCCGAGTTCTACCCCATCGGGGAGGTATACTTCTCGCCGTATCTCCCGATAAGATTCGAGCTCTGGGGCATGAATCGGGAGCGGGCGCCCTGCGGCGTCGACTGCGGCGTCTGCGAGCGCTATAGGGATAGGCGCTGTCGGGGCTGCCCCTCGACGAGGCTGTATAGGGTTGATTAGTTTCTAAACAATAAGTTAATTAATTGATTAAATTTTATCTCATGGGAGTTGGAGCCCATATACATCTACGCCCTCCTACTGACTGGGATAGGGGTTGGCTTCGCCTCCGGCCTCCTCGGCGTCGGAGGATGCTTCATAATGATCCCCGTCCAATACTGGGTTCTAACCGCCATGGGTTACAGCCCAAGTATAGCCATCAGAACAGCCTTCGGAACAAATCTCCTCGTCGTCCTCCCAACGGCCCTAAGCGGCGCCCTCGGCCACCATGGGAAGGGAGCCGTCCTCTGGAGGGCTGGAGTAACCCTCGGCGTCGTCGGAGCCATAACCTCATCCCTTGGAGCCCTCGCCGCAGCCCACCTCCCAGGAGGGATACTCAAAACCGTCTTCGGCCTGGCGATCCTCGGCGGTGCTATAAGGATGCTGACGGCTAAGCCCCCGAGGGTTGAGGAGGAGCCGCCTAAGGGGCTTCTACCCTACATAGCCTGGGGTATACCACTCGGCTTCGCCTGCGGCTTAATCGGCATAGGGGGTGGAGTCCTAATGGTTCCGGTGATGACGGTCGCCCTCAAATTCAAGATGCACTCAGCCGTTGGAACCTCAACTGCGATGATGATATTCACATCCATAGGGGGAGTCATATCCTACATGCTTAACGGCCTGAACGTCCAGGGGCTTCCACCCTACTCGATCGGCTACGTGAACCTCCTCCAGTGGATACTGCTCGCTGGGACGAGCATACCCATGGCCCAGGTGGGCGTCAGGGCTGCTCATAGGCTTCCGGCGAGGAAGCTGAGATACATCTTCATAGCAGTCATGATCTACATGGCCCTGAAGATGATAGGGGTCTTCACCTGGCTCCACCTACCAATATAGCCCTTGTCAGCCATAGGCTCTCCCCATCGCCCTATGGGTGAGAAGGAGGAAGACTGCGGAGAAGAGGGTGAGGATGGCGAGGTCTAAGAGGGGGCATGTAGAGGGGGAGAGTGTGGACGCCCTCAACAGCTCAACGGTGTAGGTTAGCGGAAGCATATAGGCGACAACCCTCAGGGGGAGCGGGAGGCTCCCAACGGGTATGAAGACCCCGCAGAGGAAGATCATGGGAAACCTGAAGTAATTCGAAAGCGTCTGAGCCTCGAAGACCTCCCTGACGGAGAAGGCGATGAGGGCGCCGAGGGATGAGAGGGCGATGAGGCTTAGGGCTAAACCCCCAACGTAGAGTAGGGGATGCGAGATATGCATCCCAAGAAGCGTTACGCATAGGAGTGTCATGACGGCTGAGATGAAGCCTCCGAAGACGGCTCCCCCGAGAACCTTCGCCAACAATATCGACGTATAGGTCAGCGGAGCCATGTAGAGGCGTTCAAGGGCGCCTACACGCTTCTCAAAGGTGACGACTATGGCCTCCATACTCGTGGTTCCGAAGAGGGCTGCCATCGCAACCAATCCAGGCGCCAGATCCCTAAGCCCCCTGGGGTTTCTGAGGGTGAAGGCGAGGGCGAGGACTATTGGGAAGAGGATTCCCCAACTTATGTTTGGAGGCTTCAGATAGTAGGCCTTCAGGTCTTTTAGGAGGATGGCGTAGATGCCTTCAAGCTCATCTCTAAGCCTCATACCCCCTTCTCCCTCCTCATAACCTCCGGTGAGAGACCCGTCAACTTGATGAAGGCGTCCTCAAGGGTTGGGGAGCGACTCCTCAGCGAGAGGAGGGTCAGCCCACTCCTCCCAACCTCCTCTACAAGAAGCCTCAGAAGCATCTGGGGATTATCGGTGTGAACCCTAAGCTGTCGCCCCTCCACCTCCACCTCAAGTCCCCTGAGCCTCTCCAGGAGGCTCGCTGGAGGCCTATCGGAGAGCTCCACCTCCAGGATTGATTTGACTCCAGCCTTCAGCTTCAGGTTCTCCGGCGTGTCGATGGCCCTTATACGTCCACAGACTATTATGGCCACCCTATCGCAGAGCTGGTCAGCCTCCTCTATATAGTGGGTTGTGAGGAATATCGTCTTCCCCATCCCCCTAAGCCTATTCACAAGGCCTCTGAGACTCCTCGCACTCACGACGTCGAGACCCGTCGTCGGCTCATCGAGGAATAGAATCTCCGGATCGTTGACGAGGGCTGCGGCGAGGACAGCCCTCCGCTTTAGGCCTCTTGAAAGCCTCCTAAACCTTGTATCCCTTCTATCCCATAGGTCGAAGAGTTTTAGGAGCTCCCCTATGCGCCTATGTCTCTCAGCCCTTGGGACGTGGTAGAGCCTTGAGATGAATTCGAGATTCTCCCAGACCGTCAGCTCATCATAGAGGTTTGAGACCTCTGGGACTACGCCGATCCTACGCTTAACCTCCAGCGTCTCCTTTACGATGTCGTATCCGGCGACCCACGCCCTCCCCTCCGAGGGCCTTGTGAGGCCCGTCAGCATCCTTATCGTCGTCGTCTTCCCAGCCCCATTTGGACCGAGGTATCCGAAGACCTCCCCAGCCTCAACGGTGAAGGAGACGTGGTCGACTGCGCATAGGTCGCCGTAATACTTCGTCAACCCCTCAACGATTATCGAGTCCATCACCCTTCTGAGATGGAATCCCCTTTATCTATCCTTTATATCCATAGCCATGGATTGACGACGAAGCTACCGAGGGTTCTCAGAAGGCTTTATCTAGGGGAGAACGTCGAGGCGATGGCGAGGGTGCTGGCCAGGGCCTCCAGGAAGGGCTGGATAACCTACGGTGAGATAGACCTCGATGAGGCTGAACGACTCGATCTGATGCTCCTCCTCATAGAGGAGAGGCTCCTCATCCCAAAGGCCTCGGTGAAGTCTATGGCATGGGAAGACCGATTGGCGAGATTCAAGGCCGACGAGGTCTATGAGATGCCCCACGCTATAAGGAACCTCATTCAAATAGCCCTTGAGGGGGGCGTCTGGAATCCCAGGGAGGCTGTGAGGAGATATCTCAACGAGATAGGGGAGGAGAAGGCCGAAGTGATCCTCATCCTCTTGGATCGAATTATGGAGACGGTTGAGGGGCATAGGGTTGACGCCGAGACCCTGAGGGGGTTAGTGGAGGAGCTTGGCCTCGGGAGGGAGATCAATAGGGTTATAGCTGAGCTTAAGGGGGGTGGAATCCTAAGCCCAAGCCTCAGGGATCCAAGGAGGCTGAAATATGAGGCGAACCCAGCGCTGATGAGGTGCTGGCCATCATCCACCGAGGCGTCTAAGCCTCGCCTCAAGGATGCTTAGACTTCTCCTAATCTCCTCGATCTCCATCCTAATCCTCCACAGCTCGGCCTGGGGCGATGGAGCTCCAGGGGTGATGGAGGACCTTGGTGTGAAGTTGGGGCACGCTGGGCCATCTGGATCGACCTCTATGCCTAAGAGGAGGCATCGGCCGTCCCTGAAGTTCGCACACTCCCTATGGGTTGGATATGCCATCTCTCATCCCCTCACGGCGGCCCTAATATACCTTCCCTAATGAGCTGAGAGGGCTGTGACCGTGAGCATCACAGCCAGGTAGGGGCTGGTGAATTTAAAGAGCCTATAGGCGTTCTCACGGCTCGGCTTGAAGAGGAGGTTTAAACTCAGCAGAATCATCATGAGGTTTAGGCTGTGGACGATGATGTAGAACCCTATATGGAAGCGCCCGACGACTCCGAGGATCGTGGATAAAACCGGCAGGAGGATCGTGGTGGAGGCTATACATCTCGTCGCAGACCTGAAGCCAAGCCTGGAGGGGAGCATGGGGACACCGGCTCGCCGATAGTCATCGGAGTATCTAATCGCAAGGCTCCAGATATGGGAGGGGGTCCAGAGGACTATGAGGGCGGCGAGGAGAAGGGGAATCGGATGGAAGGGTTGACCCGCGACGGCTGACCAGCAGACCATCGATGGAGCTCCCCCAGCAGGCGAACCCAAGACGATGTTCCAAACGGTTCTACGCTTCGTGAGGAGATTATATACGACGGCGCTGTCGAAGAGGCCGAAGAGTGCCCAGAGGAAGGCGTAGAAGCTGAGAATTAAGAGCGGAACCAAGCCGAGGATGGAGAGGACGACGCCATAATATAGGGCCTTAACCGGTGGATCAATTCTCCCAGAGGGGATGGGACGACGCCTCGTCCTCTCCATAACGGCGTCTATGTCTCGATCTATGTAGCAGGT
>JAGHBJ010000047.1 GCA_021161045.1 Candidatus Bathyarchaeota archaeon | reverse complement strand
TTTAAAACCATTGATCAGCATAAAAACCCTAAGGCCAACGATCCATCGATGAGTGATTCCCTAAAGGATGTGAGAGAACGGGTTCAAATCCTCCTCGAGATGGATGGTAAGCCCCTCATCGATTGGGAGCTGGCCTCGATATTGAGGCTCATCGACGAGTGGGGCTCACTCCTCAAGGCCTCAAGGCTTCTGGGGGTTCCCTACTCCAGGGCTTGGGAGCGCATCTCAAGAGCTGAACGACTGGCAGGCTTCAAGCTGGTCATCGCCCATCGAGGTGGAGCCGAGAGAGGTGGGATGAGATTGACGGAGGAGGGTAAATGGCTGCTGAAACGCTATCTCGAGGCAGAGCGGAGGGTGATGGACGCCTATAGAACTGTGAGCGCCGGGGAGGTTGAGACTCCAGACCTGACACTCGCCCACAGCCACGACATACTGCTAACCGTCATCCTCGACCGATTAAGGTCTGAGGGCCTCGACGTAGAGGATGCCTGCATCGGCTCAGGGCTGGCCCTCGCCAGCCTAAGCCTAGGGGAGTGCGACGTAGCCGCCTCCCATCTCTACGACCCCGAGACGGGGGAGTATAATCAGAGCTTCATTGAGGCCTACTGGCTCACGGATCGAGTCGAGGTGATAGGGGGCTATATGAGGGAGCTGGTCTTCGCCTATAGACCTGGCCTCAAACCCCTCAGCCTGGAAGAGACCCTGAGAGGGCTAGTGGAGGGAGAGTTAAGGCTGATCAATAGGAATAGGGGCTCCGGAACCAGGGTCTACCTCGATTATCTCCTAAAGCCTCTATGTGAAGACCCCTCCAAGAGGGTTAGAGGCTATGAGATGGTCGCCTACACCCACAGTGAGACGGCGAGGGCCGTTGCCTCGGGGAGAGCCGACGTCTGCCTAACTCTAAGACACTCGGCTGAGGTCTACGGCCTTAAGGCGACCCATGTCACCTGGGAGCGCTACGAGTATATCGCCCTAAAGGATCGACTGAAGAGGCGGGGCGTGCGGCGTCTGAGGGAGCTCCTAAAATCCGATTGGCTCTTGGAGCTCGTAAGGTCAACCCCTGGATATAGGCCTCTATCCCATTAGTCAAGTAGGCATCCATGCCGTCTCAATTTCTCAGCCACATAGCCTAGGCCGAGCCTCTCCAGTTGTTCCCTCCTCTGCCATCCCGTTTCGGGATCCCAGCCGTGGAGCCTATAGTATTCGGTTAGCATCTCGTTGTATCTCTTCCAGCTGAGCTTGAAGCCCCTCCAGGCGCCGGTCTTGACGGGTTCTATGAAGATCCTCATCGGCGGTAGGTCATCCCTCCTCGTGAATCTCGCGTGGAGGGTGTTGAAGGCCTTCTCCACCTCATGTATCCTCCACCCAATCCTCATGAGCTCCTCAGCTGAGAGCTCCACACCCGTCACGGCCTTGAAGAGCTTGGCGTAGTCCTCTGGCCCCAGCTTCTCGGTGCTGCCCCAGTAGGTGGAGAAGTAGCAGATGCCTAGGGCGTCCGTCAGGGCCTTATAGTTTTCGAACCAGAAGACGAGTTGGGCCTTTCCCTCATAGGCCGTCTGATAGGCGGCTGTGGGAACTCCGAAGAGCCTATTGGCCTCCTCTGGGGAGATGTCCCTCGCCTCCGTCGTCGGAGAGCCATCGAGGTGTCTGGCGCCCCTGGTCGACACCATGTGGCCGAAGCCCCAGGCTATGGAGGTTCTCACGCCGTCTATGATCCCCTGCCCCTTCACCTCCATCGCATAATACTCGGCTCCGCCTCCGATCCTCCGGGCCGCCGCCCTGAAGCCCTCAGCCAATATGGCTCCAAAGCCCCTACGATAGGCTAAGTCCTCCAGCATCCTGAGGAGGGCTTCACCATCCCCCCATCTAAGCGGCATCCCCGTCTGCTCCTCGGTGATTATGCCTCGTTCATAGAGTTCGAAGGCCCATGAGAGGATCGTCGACGCATTATCGATGTCTATGCCTAAGTCGTTACAGATGGCTGTCGCCTTGATGATGACCTCGGGGTCGTCGATGTCGAATCTTGGGCCGAAGCCGTAGCCTGAGTTTGCGTGGAGGCCGACGCATAGGGTTCCAGCGTATCTACCCTCCCTGATCTCCAGCCGATTTATACAGGGTTCACAGCAGGAGGGGTCGCATGGGATCATCTCAACCCTATATGGTTTTATGTTCAGTAACCTCTCCAACTTCTCGTCGACCCATTGATCATCCTGATAATTCCTCACCGGTAGGATGCCCCTCCGCTGGAAGTTGGGTATGACCCGCCCATAGGAGCCCACCGTCATCTGAAGGCGGGCATGCTCCGTTCTCAGCAGTCTATCCCTGATCTCCTTGGACAGCTCCTCTAGGGCTTCGGGGTCTGCCACTTCCACCTCCCCCGTGCCGAGGGCTGCTATGGCCTTGAGTCTCTTCGACCCCATAATGGATGCGAGGGCGCATCCACCGGCTGCGTGACCCGTGTCGACGATGATGGCCGAGGCGAAGATTAGGTTCTCACCGGCAGGCCCTATGGATGCCGTGCTTATCGCTGGGTCTACCTCCTCTCTCAGCCGTCTCTCTACCTCATAGATGCCAAGGCCCCATAGATCTGAGGCGTCTCTCAGCTCCACGTCGCCGTCGACGATGGAGAGGTAGAGAGGCCTCTCCGCCCTCCCATATATGATGATGTTGTCGAAGCCAGCGCGCTTTATATGGCCTCCAAGCCCCCCGCCGACATTTGAGTAGGCTATTCCCCCCGTGATAGGGTTTTTAGAGCTTATGTTAGTCCTGGTGGCCTGGGGGACGCCTGCCCCGACGAAGAGGCCAGGTGAGAAGATCAATAGATTCTCAGGGTCATAGGGTCTAACATCCACATCCAGCTCGTCGAAGAGGATCCTAGAGCCTACACCCCTCCCACCTAGGAATTCAATGTATCGCCTAGAGTCCTCAACGGTGATATCCTCATGGGTTAGGTCTATTCGGAGGGTCTTACCCGCTAAACCCCCCTGGAGCTCCATCCTTCAAAGTTGGGATAGCCCTCTTAAAACATCCTCTCTCAGGGCTTCCACCTGTGATTAGGTAGATGGTAGCCGTAATTAGAAGCGTGGCGACGGCTACGGCTGTGAGGGCCATATTATAGCCCTTTAAGTCGATGAGGAGGCCGACGAGGGTGGTGGAGAAGGCTCCAACTAGGTTTCCAATCATGGTGACAACCCCCAATCCCAAAGGCCTCAGCTCTAGGGGCAGCCCCGAGGTGACGGAGGCATAGATCGTCGGGGAGAACGAGTAGAGCGCCAGGCCGATGAGTAGGAAGATTAGCCAAAGCGATCCTAGGTTTGGAAGCCACGTTAGAGTGAGAATTAAAAGGCCTGTCAGGGCGGAGGCTAGGCAGATGGCATTCCGACCGCCAATCCTCTCAGAGATATAGCCGCTGGATACCTTTGAGAAGAATCCCGCTGCGGGGAGTATCATAGATATAAGACCCGCCATCTCTAGGGTGGCCCTCCTAAACTCGACGAGGTAGATTGGGGCGAAGTTGAAGAGGGTTCTAAGGCAGAGATTATAAACCGAATGCGCCAGAGCCATGGAGACCAAAAGCCTTGGAAATCCCAAAAGCTCCCTTAGACCCCCCGAGGCCTCACCCTCCTCCACCGCCTCTTCATCTCCCAATAGGAGGCTCGTGGCGAGGGCGAGGAGGAAGGCTGGGAGTGAGAGAAGCATGAAGGCCCACCTCCAGCCTAGACTAGAAGCGATGGCAACGCTCAAGGGCAGAGCTACCGCATGGCCGAGGTTTGGACCCGACTCATGGAATCCTATAACCCTCCCCTGCCTACGGCTAAACCGCTTGGATAGCAGCGTATTCGCCAGTGGAAGGTGTATCCCCTGGAAGAGGCCTAGGAGAAATCTGAGGGTGAGGAGCTGTAGAAAGCTCTGGGCGTAGAAGTTTAAGAGCGTCGCTAGGCCGTAGCCCACCATGCCGGCGATGAGAATCCGCTTTATGCCGAATCTCCTGGCCATTAGGCCTGCTGGAATCTTGATGAGAACGTAGCCGATGAGATAGGCGGTTCCGAAGAGTCCAGCCTGCGTATGCGTGATCCCCATCTCCTCCACTAGAATCGGAAGCAGCGGCGGTAGAATCGAACGGCAGAGATAGATGGTGACCCATCCAAACCAGCAGAGCAGGAGAACGGTGTATTCAGGCTTCCAGCTCCCCAAATCGGCTTACTAACCCCACAATCCCATATATGAACCCTATCAACTCCCCGTTGATGAGGCTCGTAAGATATAGGGCTAAAGAGGGGTCGCCCTAGGCCTCTGGAATGAAGAGTGGATAATCAATCTCACACTCCTCAAGAGCGCCCATCAACGTATCTTGCATAATGCATGGATGCTATTGGCATAATCCAACTTCTCTCAATACTCCTTGAATCTCACGTCTCGCAGCCTCCTCTAATGGGAGGGAGGGTGGCCTAGGATATCCACCTGGTTTGCCTAGGAGTCTTAATGCTTCTTTAACAGCGCTGAGTTGATTATATCTCTTTATTATGACCTCATTTATTCTCGTGAGTTTCCATTGGAGATCTCTAGCGGTGATGAGATCGCCTCTCTTAAAGGCGTTGAAGAGTTTGACGCACATCTCCGGGGCTATGATGGATACGCCGACTATACCGCCTTTTCCTCCCATCAACAGCGTGGGAAGTAGGAGGTCTCCTGTGCCGGCTAAAATGGATATCTTGTCGCCGACTAGTCGGGTGAGTTCTGAGATCCTCCAGAAGAGTCCGCTGGAGTCCTTGATGCCTATAACGTGATCAAACTCCTCCACTAGTTTGACGATGATCTCGATGTCTATGTTGTATCCCACGAATTTTGGAACATTATACAATAGTGTTGGAACATCGAATTTCCCGAGGATAAGCTGATAATGCCTCAATAGTTCACGGTTATTTGGGGTATAGTAGAAGGGGGGTGTTAATAGTATAGCGTCCACCCCCAAATCCACAGCGTCCCTAATCTGCCTCATCACCTCCCTCATCCCAGGGGCGGCCACCCCCGCTATAACCGGTCTGCCATCAACCGAGTCGAGAACGATGCTGATGACCTCCCTACGCTCCTCCAAGGTTAGATAGGGGCCCTCCCCATTGCTTGCACAGGTCACTAGGCCATGAAGTCCCGCATCAAGCCAGAACTCTATAAGCTCTCTGAGAGCCTCCCCATCTATCTTCCCCCTCCTATCAAAAGGGGTGACGTGGGGTGGATATACTCCCTCAAGGGTTTTAAGGGTCATAACCTTCACCGGCGTCACATTAAACACTTCCCTATTAAAACCCTGATAATGAAGCCTATGCCGGGGAGAGCGGCGTCCTGTTCGAGCTGGGGGACGCTATGGAAACGTCATCAGATTCTTACCCCTAGTATTAACCAAGGAGCTGCAGGAGACCTCGACGCCTTTCTAGACGCTTTAAAAGATCGACATTAAACCAGGGTTTCATCCCACTCCTCTAAAAACCACTTTTTAGCTAGATGTCGAGACAACCCTACGTCAAAGAAAACCAGTTTTGGGATGGTGGGCCCGAAGAGATTTGAACTCTTGATCTCTCGGTTATCAGCCGAGCGCTTTAACCAGGCTAAGCTACGGGCCCACCAACTTTTCTTGAGAAGAGGAGGGTCTTATAAATCTTTAACCTGAGACCCTTTTTGAGTTGAAGCCGGTGGAGATGTGGTTTCTGGGGACTGGTGGAGGCCGCTTTGTGATGGTTACTCAGCGTCGTAGGACAGCTGGCCTCCGCCTCGTCTGGGGCGATGTGCATATCCATGTTGATCCTGGGCCTGGGGCGCTCATATTCTCTAATTGGTCTGGGTTGAGTCCTCAGAAGCTTGATGCCATCTTCGTCACTCACTGCCATCCAGATCACTACTGTGACGCTGAGGTTCTCATCGAGGGTATGAGCCGTGTAACCACTAAGCGTAGGGGTGTCCTCGCCGCCTCAAGGAGCGTCCTCCAAGGCGTCGAGGATATTGGGCCTAGTATTTCAAAATATCATCAAGGATTGGTTGAGCGCATTGTCACCCTAGAGCCTAACGTCTCTTTCGAAGTGGGGGAGGTAGGTGTTAGGGCTTTGAGGGCTGAGCATAGTGACCCAGCCACCGTCGGCCTACGACTGGATTTTCCCGATGTCGGCTCAGTTGGTTATACGTCGGATACGGCCTACTTCGACGGCGTCAGCGACGGCTATAGGGGTGTTAGGCTGCTGATCCTCTGCACCATGAGGCCTCGTGGAGCTTCTCTCCCACTACACCTCTCCATCGATGAGGCTCTCCGGATTATGGAGGAGGCTAAGCCGGGATGCGTCGTGCTCACCCACTTCGGCATGAAGATGTTGAACGTTGGTCCAGAGGGGGAGGCAGAGTATCTTGAAGCGGAGACTGGTATACCGACGGTGGCTGCCCGGGATGGGATGAGAGTGATTCTAGGCGATGTCATCGAGGTTAGGGGGCCTAGGAAGAGGGAGGAGCCTAGGGTCATCGAGGCATAGGTGGAAAGATATATCTACCTCTTCGGGGGAGAACGAATATCGCAGGTCTGAGGGGGTGAGTTGAATCGTCCCCACGACACTCAACCATAAGCTGTTTCACCTGCTTCAAAATAGATGCATTTAGGCTTCTAATCGTCGATCAAAGCCCCTTCAGACCCTATGGGATTAAGAGAACGGGAGGTGTTCTGTTTGAGGCCACTGCCTAAGGAGATAGACTTCCTAGCTGTGGAGGAGAAGTGGCAGAGGCTCTGGGAGGAATGGGGCATCTATCGATACGACTGGGAGGATGACTCTCGGCCTCGATACTCCATCGATACTCCGCCGCCCTATCCCAGCGGGGATTTCCACATGGGGAACGTCCTAAACTGGACCTACTTCGACATAGTCGCCCGATATAAGAGGATGAGGGGCTATAATGTCCACTTCCCACAGGGATGGGACTGCCATGGATTGCCGACGGAGGTGGCGGTGGAGAAGGCCCACGGCATAAAGCGATCCGACGTTCCAGCGGACGAGTTCAGGAAGCTATGCGAGGAGTGGATCGAGACCTACATCGACGTGATGAAGAGGGCCATCATAAGATTGGGATGCAGCGTAGACTGGAGCCTCGAATACAGGACCATGGATCCGGATTACATGCGGAAGATCCAGCTCAGCTTCCTCATCCTCTATGAAAAGGGCTTCATCTATAGGGGGGAGCATCCCATCAACTGGTGTCCAAGATGCGAGACGGCCATCGCGGATGCGGAGGTGGAGTATGAGCACCGTAAGGGACGCCTATACACCATCGCCTTCGGCTTAAAAGATGGAGAGGTCTTGATCGCCACCACAAGGCCCGAGTATATCCCAGCCTGCGTCGCCCTGGCTGTGCATCCAGAGGATAAGCGTTACAGGCATCTAGTCGACCAAAAGGCCAAGGTGCCACTCTCAGAGCGTTGGGTTCCCATTATAGAAGATGAGAATGTCGACCCGGAGTTCGGCACCGGAGCCATGATGATCTGCACCTATGGAGACAAGAGCGACGTCCTCATGGTGGCGAGGCATAGGCTTCCAGTGATCAAACTCATCGATGAGCGTGGACATATGACGGAGCTTGCAGGCCCCTATAGAGGGCTGAGCATAGTGGAGGCTCGGGAGGCCATCGTCAGAGACCTAGATAGAGCTGGCTTGTTGAGAGGCGTTGAGGAGATTGAGCAAGATGTCGGCGTATGCTGGAGGTGTAAGACGCCGATCGAGATCCTGTCTAAGGAGCAGTGGTTCATGAGGACGACAGCCCTCACCGACAGGGTTGTGGAGATGGCGCTGAAGATCAAGTGGTATCCAGACTGGATGAAGTATAGGCTCATCGACTGGGCAAGGTCTCTGGATTGGGATTGGGTGCTGAGCCGTCAACGCGTCTTCGCCACGCCCATACCCGTCTGGTATTGTAAGCGCTGTGGAGCTGTGAAGCTCGCAGAGCCTGAGGAGCTCCCCGTCGACCCGAGATATACACAGCCCAAAACCCCCTGCCCGAAATGCGGCTCAAGGGAGTTCGAACCCGAGACCGATGTGCTTGACACCTGGTTTGATTCATCGTTGACCTGCGCAATCCACGCAGGCTGGCCCGATAGGCCTGATTGGCGTAAGCTTTTCCCCGCCTCCCTCCAGCCTAATGGTCAGGACATCATCAGAACCTGGACTTATTATCTCATGGTGAGGCATCTCGCCCTCTTCGATGAGGCGCCCTATAAGGCTGTGCTGATCAACGGCATGGTGCTGGGCAGCGATGGGAGGAAGATGAGTAAGTCCCTAGGAAACTTCGTAGCCACTCCAGAGGTCTTCAACAAGTATGGCGCTGACGCAGCAAGGCAGTGGGCGGCAGCCGGTGGAAGTACGGGTTCGGACATCCCCTTCAGATGGGGTGATGTGGAGTATGGCTGGAGGTTTATGCGTAAGCTCTGGAATGCCTGCCGATTCGCCAGCCTCCACCTCGTCGACTATCAGCCCCGTGAGATGCCGAAGCTGGAGCTCCTGGATAGGTGGCTTTTGAGCAAGTTGGAGAGGCTCATCGGCGAGGCCACCGAGGCCTATGAGGAGTGCCTCTTTATGAAGGCCTTTGAACCCGTCAGGAGCTTCGTCTGGCACATCTTCTGCGACCACTACATCGAGGCTGTGAAGTATAGGCTCTATGGCGGCGAGGGGAGGGAGTCAGCACAGTGGACGCTCTATTACGCTGTGAAGCGTATGCTCCAGCTCCTGGCGCCGGTGATCCCGCATATCACCGAGGAGATATACAGCCACATGTATGCCGAGGGTGATGGGGATAGCATACATCTATCTCGATGGCCTGAGATGAATCGCAGCCTCATCGACCCTGAGGCTGAGAGGCGTGGAGACCTCATCGTCGCCGTCATCGGAGCCATAAGGCGGGAGAAGAGTCGTAGGGGCATACCCCTTGGGAGGGAGGTAGAGGCCATCGAGCTATACGCCGACGGCGAATTCGAGGCTGAGACGCTGAGGATGGCTGTGAGAGACATAGCTGGAACTTTGAAGGCTAAGCGGGTTGAGGTCTATGAGGGTAGAGGCGGAGAACATGAGGTTGAGGAGTATCCGAAGGTGAGGTTCTCCCTCAAACCCTAATAGGTTCTATGCCTCAGGATGGCTGCTACGCCTCCGAAGGATTTGAGGAGCATCTCTCCCTCCTCCGTCTCCGTTGAGATGACCTCAACCCTTGCGTCGACCTCATCAGCCATCTCTATGAGCCTCTCCAGGAGCTCCTTATTCTCCACCACCTCATAGGCTGCTTTGCCGCATCGGGGGCAGACTATGTTGCCCAACCCCTCCATGAATTTCTCAAGCTCACCTCGCTCTATGATCCTCTCCTCCATATATTCGCACTCTCGACACCTAAGCCTCAACCACTCTCGCTCCACACCCTCAGAGAGGAGCAGAACCCTGACGTTAGCGCTCTTAAGCTCCCTCATAACCTCCCTGTCGCCGTAGGTTGCGAGGCCGGTGTCTCGGCCAATATGTTTTAGGAACTCCTGGACGACTCGACGCTCCTCGCTGTATCTCAGGCCTTCGAGGAAGTCTTTTGCCCTGTCTACCACCTCCTTCACACCCTCGATGCCCGTATAGGCTGTGTCGACGACGGTTAGAACCTTATCCTTCAACTCGTAGTGGAGGAGGTCTCGCTCAAGGAACTCATTCTTCGTCGGCCCAGGGCCTCCAAAGATGATTCCCTTCAGATTCGGAATCTTGAGATAAAGCTCGTTGATATGCTCCCCGACTCGGCGGTAATACTCATTTAGGGCCATCTCCCTAAGCCTCTCAAATCTCCTGGCGCTCTGACCTCCAGCTCGATGTTTCCCTGGTACTCCCGATGTGACCTCCTTGAGGATTTCTATGCGCCTCCCCTTCGCGAGGGCGATGGTGGTCTCCTTCGCGTCTATGACCACTATGCCGTAGGCATCCTCGGTTCTCAGGAGCTCCCAGAGGGGTTCGAGGACGAAGCGATGTTCACATCGATAATAATACGTCGTTATCGGTTCTGGGGGTATGACCACATAGGTCTCCATGCGGCCCACCCCTGGCTGGTCTCCAGCGATGTTTCCGGCGAAGATGGCTAGGCCGGTCTCTGGAATCTCCTTGAACAGCTTTAGGCGTTCCATAACCTTCGTTAGGGCATCCTGGACATTCTTCCTCGTCGTCTTCGACTTTATTTTGCTCGCCGTCCCCCACTCGCTTCTCAGGTCATTCATCACCTCGCTGACCCGCTTCCCAGGTGGAATATAGACGCTGATGAGCTCGGTTCCCCGCCCCTCCTTCTTCTCCAGCATCTCAAGTAGCTTCCTAAACCTGAATCTGTCGAGGGGTGCAGCCTTCCTCATCCCCATATCAGAGGCCCACCATTAAACCCCGCTGGGGCATATATAGTTTACCTTCAACCGGAGACAACTGTTCCACTGTGCCCGCCCTCCACGGCCCTGATGATCTCCTCTGGATCGGTTCCATCGACGAAGACTATGGGAAT
>JAGHBJ010000122.1 GCA_021161045.1 Candidatus Bathyarchaeota archaeon | reverse complement strand
GTCTCCCTCACGCCTGGGCTGAGGTCTCGGAGGAGCTCCTCTATGCGTCGCCTCATCAACTCGTCGTCTGGCTTCGATACGGCGCCCAAGGCTATTCGAGGAATTATCGGGGGCGGCGTCTAAAAATCGTTTGGCTAGTCACTCCAGGGTGACGGTTCCATATCGTCGATAGTATTCGATCCAGATGCGCCTCATCTCCTCGTCTAGGCTGTCCCTTATGAGCTGATAGATGGTCTTGATGTTCTGAATCGAGTAGACCTTCAATCCAAGCTCCTCCTCTATGTATTCGACGGCGCCCCTCTCATCTATGTGCTCGGCATCCCCCATCTTCTCCTGTCTATCGACGGCGATGACTATGCCTACGACCTCATGCTCCCCGAGGAGCTTCAACTTCTCAAGGGTCTCTATCTTCGTCTTACCCGTCGTTATCGTGTCGTCGACGACGAGGATTCGTTCACCAGGCTTGAAGTATGAAGCCCCAACGATCACCCTGTCAGCCCTGACATCGCCGTAGGGCTTCTCCTCCTTCCGATCATACATGTAGCGCTTATCCAATCCATAGAGCTCCTTTAGGCCCTCGCAGGTTAGGGCTGCTAGGCTGATGCCCTTATAGCTTGGGCCGAAGACGTAGTCGAAGTCGGTTATGGCGCCCTCCTCGAGGAGTAGCGCTATGTAGCTGGCGAAGGCCCATTTGAGCTTTGCCAGGGATTCCCCATCGGTTAGGGCGCCGAGGTTGATGAAGTAGGGGGAGCGACGCCCACTCTTCAGGGTGAAGAGCTCATCGGGGCTTGGGGCCAGCCTTAGGGCGCCCTTCTCTATGAGGAGGTCTAGGAAGACCCGCTCGATCTTGGCCTTTGAGACGAGGCCTCCACCCTCAAGGGTGAATTCGCCTCGTTCTATGTAGTCCTCTATGGTTCCGTAGTAGAGGGTGGAGCCGCAGTATTCGCAGTGGAGCCGTGTCTCCTCAGCCCTTTCACCGGCCTCAACCCTGAACCTCGTCTTAGGAGGCTTGTAGGGGGAATTAGTTGGACACAGTGGATTTGGACATTGGAAGACGCCTTCCACCTCTCCTGGAGGCTCTATTCGGCGTTTCTCCTTAACCTTCCAGTCCTCTATGATGTTGACGGTGGCGGAGGGGGCTACGAGGGCTATGAGGTCTATCTCCTTCGAGGTTAGGTATCTCCCCTCGATCTTTATGAAGTCTTTACGCCCCAGCTTCCTGCTGTCCACATTCATGGCTAGGAGAACCTTGGCCTCGGGATCAAGTCTCAGAAGTTTTAGGACGAGGAAGGCCTTTCCAGCGGGTATATGATCGATGACTATGCCGCTCTCTATCTTTCTAACTAGGAGCTCCCTTCCCGACAATAGGGATCCACTCTTTACCTCTCTGGGGTTTAGAAAAAGCTATTCCCAGGAGGGTCAGTTGAATATAAATGTAATCCTTAAATAGGGGGAGAGGGGAGGAAGTAAACCTATATGGAGAGTTTAACGCTAAGCCTGATCCTCCTCTTCGTCGTCATCGCCGTGGCTCCCCTCATCTCCAGGAGGATTAGGCTTCCGGTCATAATCGTGGAGATGCTCATCGGCATTATCCTAGGGGACTCCATGTTGAAGCTAATCCCCCGCCATCCGATCCTGGATTTCTTCCTGGAGTTCGGCCTCACCTATCTAATGTTCCTCGCCGGATTGGAGATGGATTTGAGTGGATTGAAGCGAAACGCCTTTAGGGTCATATTCATAGCGGCCCTCTCGCTCTTAATACCTTTCCTCACGGGCTTCTACATCGCCCCCTACGTGGGGATCCATCCCCTGCTCCTAGGCACGATACTGTCGACGACCTCCCTCGGCCTCGTTATACCCCTGACGAGGGAGGAGGGATACGATGGGGAGACCATGCAGATACTCCTTGGATCGGTTATCATCGTGGATGTCGTAAGCATCTTTCTACTCGCCCTCTCCCTAACCTATATTCAGGGATCCCTAGGCTACTCCTTCTTCTACTCATTGATCGCCGTGATTCTCCTATTCATACTGCCACTCCTCACCAGGAGGGAGTATATTCAGGAGAGGTTGAACTATCTCTTCTATGAGAAATCCTACTTTGAGATAGAGGTGCGACTCTCCTTCGCCCTCATCTTCATCCTCGCGGCGGTATCCGAGATCATCGGATTCCACTCTATTATGGGGGCCTTCATAGCGGGGGTGATAATCTCTGAGATAACCCCCAAGCCCTCTAGGCTGATAGAGAAATTGGAGGGATTCGGCTACGGCTTCTTCACACCCTTCTTCTTCATACTTGTTGGAGCTAGGGCGGATATTCCAATGCTCCTCTCCAATCTAGGCGACTTGAAGATGCTGCTATTGATCGTTGGATGCGCCCTGATCTCCAAGATCCTGGGAGCTGGATTAGCCTCCCTCACCCTTGGAATCTCCGCCGAGAAGAGTGTGGCCATAGGGTTGCTTCACTCAGCGAGGCTTAGTCTGATCCTAGCGGCAGCTCAGATATGTAGGGAGCTGGGGGTATTAAGCGGCGAGCAGTTCTCGGTCTTCATAATACTCGCAATGATCTCAGCTCTCGTAGCCCCCTCCCTCGGTAGACGCTTCCTCTAATCATCGCGCTTAAGGTGCGACCACCCTCAAGGCCTGTATGAGCCTTGATCCAAGGCCTCTACGCTGATAATTCTCCCTCATCGCCTTGATGTCGTAGCCATAGTTCTCGGCGCACTCCTCCAGCAGCCTCTTCGTCACCCTTATGCCATAGGAGAAGACGAGTTTTATCCCCCTCCTAGCCATGCCGTTCTTGATGCACTGCCTAGACCAGGTCTCTATGAGGCTTGGAGCCCAATCTAGGTTGTGCCTCCAACACTTCAGTATAAGCTCTGAATGCCTCTGCGTCAGGTCTTCATAGGTGAAGGAGCGGGTCTTATCCTTTAGGCCTCCCATGCTGACGAGGAACAGCGGCACTATCAGGCTTCTATAGGTTCTGAGCCTCTCAACGAGGTCTATGGTGAGGCAGACATCCTCCTCCGTCTCACCTGGCAGGCCGACGATGAGCGTTGAAACTGGAATCCAGCCGTTCTCCTCCAGTATGCCGAAGGCCCTCTCCACCACGTCGGGCCAATCCTCAGGCTTGAATGGGAGACATTTACCAGCCATCAATCTACGCATCAGCCTTGGACTGCCGGTCTCTATCCCCGTCTGACCGCTGAGGAAGCGGTCGGATTCGCCGATCCCCTCGACCTTGGATATCCCCTCCACCGCCTCGGGGGCTGAGGCCACCGACGCCAGGGCGAAGTGGCTTAGGCCTACGCCGTCGACGCCAGGCACCGACTTCACGGCCTTGAAGAGGTTGACGACGGCCTCCACGTCGACCTCCCATGGCTTCTTGGCCCCATAGCGTAGGACGTCCTCCGCGTGGAGGAGGGGGTTCCTCCTGCCATGTCTTACGTTCACCTCAACCTCCTTCAGTATGTGGGGTATTGGGAGGGCCCTATATCTCTGGAGCGTAGGCTCGCAGAAGCGGCATCCCCTCCCGCATCCCCTCGCGATCTCCACTAGGCCATCTATTGTTGCGCCTCTGATGATGGGTATCTCCTCCACTGGAACTGGCTCGCCGTGGACAACTGATGGCAGTGGCTCCCCCCTGATGGCCTTCTCGAAGAGGGGGCCGACGACGCGCTCTCCCTCGCCGAGGACGACGCAGTCTATGCCCAGCCTCCTCTGGGGTTCGCCTACAAGCTGCCAGGCCCCTGGGCCTCCGACTATGATCCTCGGCCTATAACGCCTAACGCTTGGATGATTTAGGAGCTCCCTGAACTTCACGGCCATGTAGGCCTCTCCTCCGAGGAGGCTGGTGAAGGTTGAGGTGGCAGGCCCTATCCCTAGGGGATCGTTCTCCGTTATGCCTAGAACCCTCGTCTCAGGGCCTATAACTCGGTCTAGATGCTCTGGATGGGCGACGATCACCTCGTCGCGTCTAAACCCATATTTGAGGAGGGCTGCCTCGATCTTCCGAGTTCCATAGGGAGCTGCCTCAGCTGAGCCGTCAGGCCCAGCCTTAACGGGGGGGCAGAAGACTGAGAAGTAGACCCAGTCGGGTATGAGGCCCTTTGGGACGCAGGCGCTGAAGCCTAGGAATATGCCGCCGTGATACTCGCTCATAAGGGTTCTATCGGCGGTTAGGACGATTCTGTAGCCTCCTCCACGGCTCAACTCTAGAAGCCTCCTAGGGAGTTATGATATATAATGTATCGATTTTTAAAATATTTCCTCAGCCCAGGAGGGCTGTCAGGAGCTCCCTGAGGGGGAGGAGTAGCATCCTAACCCTCTCTAGGAGAGCCTCACCCCTCTTCGTCAATCTATAGAGTTTCAAGCGTCTCCCCCCATTTCTGATCCACATACTCGCGATGAAGCCCTCCCGCTCCAATCTATGGAGGAAGGGGTAGACGAGGCTTGGCTTCGCTCCGAGCCCCGTCAATCTATGGAGCTCCTTTAGGATGTCGTATCCATGTCTAGGCCCATGGGATAGCAGCCATAGTATCAGGGGTCGTTCGAGGCTTCGGAGGAAGGCGAGGTCGACGCCGACCATATACCGAAGAGAGGAGGCCTAGAGGCCATATCAATCTTTCGAGGGTGTTATTAAGCATTAAAGCAACAATCCATCCGAGATGGGGGAGGAGCTGATAAGATCGATGATCAGGGGCCTGAATAGGCTGATCATCCTCTGGCTCCTCTCTAAGGAGGCGATGACGGGGTATAGGGTGATGAAGGAGCTGGAGAGGATCACGGGTCAGCCCCTAAGCCCAGGCATCGTCTATCCCCTCCTCTACGAGTTGGAGGGGGAGAATTATCTAGCCAGCGAGTGGAGGAGGAGAGGGGGGCGACGGGTTAAATACTATTCAACCACGCCTAAGGGGAGGGAAACACTGAGAAGACTGAGGGAAACCATAAAGACACCGCTGAAAGAGGCATTAAAGGAGCTATTAAGAGAGGAATAAAAACGCCTAAAAGCTGTGAATCAAACGCAGATTAGATGAAGATTCGGAGAGTAGTCGTCGACGCCTCCAGATGCGATGGATGCGGCCTCTGCCTAAGAGTCTGCCAAAGCCCAGGAACCATGTTGGATGCCTAGCCTGCTACTGGGCCTGTCCACGGGAGGCGAGAGCCATTAGGGAAGTGGAGAGGGAGCCTGAAACCATCATGATTTGGGTCGACGGCGTCAAGGCTGAGACCCTCAGCGGCGTTACGGTGGCGGAGGCTCTTAGAACCCTCGGCTACGGCTTCAGAGATCTGCCTGAAACCCTATGGTGGAACTGAGAAAATGGAAAGGGGAGAGGAAATCCCCTAAAGCTTACGCCTTTACGGCTTCCTCCGACTTCATAATTGGATAGATGTCGAAGGTGCAGAGATCTAGCCAGCCCCTCACTGCTCTATGGATGTCAGCTTCACGCTCAGCCTCGATGACGGTGAAACCCCTATTGGCGCCGATTATGGTGCTGACAGGGTATACGAACTCCAAACCCTCAGAGGGGTTGAACTGCTCTGCGAAACGCCTGGAGACTTCACGGGCATTAGCTGGATCCCAGCCCCATACAACGAGGAAACGCATCACCTTCCACCTCATTTTGCATTGGTACTTGTATAGCTCCCCACCTCGGAGCTAAAGGCCCCCAAACCAAGAGAAACATCCATGAGAGACGAATCCCAGAGATCGGAGAACCGGTGGAGAGAATAGAAGCCCCCTACTATTAATACTTAACTATCGTATTACTCCGTTACAGCCACCATTAACATCCAAGGAAAAATATAACACCGTTATGAAAAGGAGATGAGGAGATTAAAAGTAGCGCTCTGCCTCGTTGTGAGTGCCGGGGGTGGGATTTGAACCCACGATCATATCATTTTTATCGCTCTTTTCTCGTTTTCCCAAAATTTCCACCGTATTTAGATCAATCCGGTACTTTTAAAGCCTTTCGATCGAAATAGGGTACAAATAACATAC
>JAGHBJ010000079.1 GCA_021161045.1 Candidatus Bathyarchaeota archaeon | reverse complement strand
CCCTAATCCTCAATCCCCCCTCCCCCTCGGTCTTTGGTTGGAGTATGAAGTTGGTGGAGAGATGCCAGTATAGGGAGATGGATGCAAGTATCAGGGGGGTGGCGAGATAGTTGTGGAATAGGAGGGCCGCCCTATACCCGAAATGGATCAGTAGGAGGCAGGGTATGAGCACCCTAGCCGCGTTGGCCGCTATGAAGACCTCCAATCCCAGAAGCGTTGTTTTAGCCTTACTCTCAGCCGTATAATCGCCTTGGAGGGCGATGGCGAGGGCTATAGCCATCAATAGAAGACCCTGCCATCCGAGGCAGTTCCAATCCAGGTAAACCTCACGGGGTATCCCCCCCATCTCCAGGTAGATGGAGGCTCCATAGACGGAGACGGGAACTCTGAAGATGTATTGGAGGATGGCTGCGATGAATCTGGAGGCGGCGGGGGCCAGCCTCATCAATAGGCTGTCCAGGCCCAGCCTCATCGCTAGGAGAGCCGCTAGGTCGTTTAGGGTTTGTATCAGGGGGAGTATGGAGAGAGCTATGGCTGAGAGCCATAGCAGCCAGGTTAAGACGCTAATCCTCCTCATCTCTCTCACCTCTCCTACGCATCAATCCTGGGATTATGGGCGCCATAAGGAGGAGACCCAACACATTCTCCGAGACGACGATCCCTGGGAGTTGGAGGTATGACCATCGGGTTGGAGCGTCATAATATAGAGTGTAGGTTCTCCCCGCCCTGACGTAGAGGTCTATGGCAAGCTTGATGGTATGCCCCTCATCAAAGGTGTAGGGCGAGGACTGAGTCACGGTTAGGCTGATCCTCGCCGGCGACTTCGTTAGAATGACGAATATGCTATCGCTTCTAACTTCAGTCTCATCGCCATCCTCGTCGACGTCATATATGGTGAAGACAAGCCTCGACCGCTCCAATAGAACCGAGCCTTTAAGCCAGATGACGTAGGTTAAGATGCCCTGCAGGGTGTAATCCTCCTCTAGGGGGCCGTAGAGATAGAATTCCCATATCCTAACCATCCCCGTCCCCGACGCCGAGTAGGCGTCGGCATAAGCCGTGTCATTGAGGTCTGTATACTCTGGATGCGTCATCACCCTGTTGGTGGTGATGTTGCAGACGGTGACGGCATGTGGGAACCATTCGAAGCTCAGCTTGGTTGGATCATCCTCCGCTGAGACCTTTGTGGAGAGTATGCCTAATCCTCCGAGGAAGGTGGAGAGGAGTATGATGGCCATGGAGGCTATGCTGAGGGTTCTCCGACCCGTGAGGAAGTCGACGATGGCTCTCAGGTTTAAGACGCCGCGTTCGGCGTCCCTTGGGGTGAGGATGTAGTTTGTTGAGATATACCAGAAGGCCGCCAGCCATAGGAAGGTTAATGGAAGTGTAGCATAGTCGTGGAAGGCTATGGCGATGGATGGGCCGTAGATGTCTAGGAGGAGGGCGTCGAGGGCTATCCTCAACAGGTTTAATAGGGCGACGCCGATGACGCCGAGGAGGATGCACTTCAACCTGCTGAGCCTTGAATACTCCCCCTGGAGACCCGCCGCTAGGCTTACAAATAGGAGTAGTAGACTCTGCCATCCTACACAGTTCCAATCTAGCAGCAGCTTGTATGGAAGATGTCTCTCCAATAGGTAGATGGATTGACCCAGCGCTGTAGCCTTCACGCCGAAGACGTATCTGAGGATGGCAGCCACAGCCGTCGCCATCGGCGGCGCTATATATCTCCCTATCAGTGTATCGAGGCCCACCGCTGACGCCGCCTTAGCCATCAAGTCGTTGAGGGTGCCGATGAAGGGGAGCATGGTCATCGATAGGAGTACAGCCCATAGGATGAGGCTCTTAATCCCAAATTCGCTTCTACCCATCATGCTCCTCTCCTCCCTTTGACCCTCAACACAGCTACAGGTATGAGGGGGGCGAGGGAGAGCAGTGGAAGCGCATTCTCGGGGACGATGATGCCTGGAAACTCGACTCTAGTGCCCTCGTAGCCGTAGTGGAGGAGGTAGATGCCTCCCTCCCCCCTCAGCCATATCTCCACGAGGAGGGTGTGTCCCTTCTCTATCAGCCTAGAGCTGACGGGGGGAGTGGCTATGCTCAGCCTTAAGGGTTCACTTGAAAGCCCTATATCCTCAATCCTCGCCGAGGTTATGAGCTCCATCTCACCTCTTTCATCGACCTCTAGTAGCTTCACCTCCATATCGACCTGGAGCTCCGCCTCGGCGCTCAGCTCCAGGGTTATGAGGGTTCTCCCCTCAAGCTTGAAGTCCTCCTCCAGGGGTCTCTCCAATAGAAGTCTCCAGGCCCTCTCCCATCCATGTCCGGAATACCTATACTCGGTTCTCCCCACCTCTAGGCTTGATTCTCCTAGACGGGTTAGTAGAAGCCTTGAGGATACGCCGTTAATGGAGATCGGCTCGTCGCTCATGCCAACGATCAGCGCCGTATGCTGAATCGACTCCTCCCCCTGAGCCTTAACGGAGATGGTTATCCAGGCGATGAGGGAGGAGAGTAGGATTAGGAAGATGATGGAGGAGATGGGTGGCCCCCTCCTCCCCCTTCTCTCGGCTCTTTCCTCTCCGCTGGAGCTCCTCCTTGGTAGAACCCATCCGAAGAGCCGCCTCAGCCTAATGCTGAGGATGCGATCCGTGACTCTCCCCGTCTTGAAGGTTCTGAACCAGACTCCCTCCTCCTTCTCTAATAGGCCTCGGAGGGCGGCGTAGGCTTGGAAGGGGGCGATGACGTAGCTGAGGGCGATGAAGGAGAGGAGGCCTGGAAAGTCCTCTAGGGCGCTACGCTCCATGAAGAGGCCGGTCAGCCCCATGAGGGGGAGGGCGAAGAGATTGCTGAGGATGAGGCACCAGCCGAAGGTGGCCGTCCAGAACCAGGGATGCTGATGTAGCATCTCAGCGATCATCCAGGAGATGGTGCCGACGAGGAAGAAGAAGGATTGGAGGTAGTAGAGGGAGAAGTAGAGGAACTCCAGCTTCTCCCTCCACGTCAGCATTGGAGACCTGAGGACGCGCCAGAAATACTTCTTGACGACGTAGGTGTGTCCCTCAGCCCATCGCATCCTCTGTCGGACAAGCCTCATTATGGTCGTCGGGATCTCAGCCGGAGCCTGTATCAGCGGCGTATAGACGACCTTATATCCCGCGAGGTAGAGCCTCACCGTCAGCTCCCAATCCTCTGTGAGGCTCGTCGTCCAACCCAGCTCCCGCAGGACATCAGCCCTGATCATATAGACGCTTCCAGCGATCATCTTCATAGCTCCGAAGAACTCCTCGGCAACCCTCTCAACCATGTAGCTGCCGCTGAACTCCGTTCTTACGCCCCTCGTAATCCAGTTCTCCCTCTTGTTTAGGTGGTGAAGCTGATAGCCTTGAACCGCCGCGATGCGCCTACGCCTATACCACTCCTCAACCCGCTCGATGACGCTGGAGCCGCCATTCCTATGGTTGTTGAAATAGCCGAGAATCCTATCCGCGAATCTATGATTGTTCCTCCACGGCGACTCCTCCCCTCCATCCCCGAAATACCAGAGGAACCTCTTGAGGATATCCCGTGGAGGTATAAAGTCCGCATCGAAGACAACTACATACTCCGTTCTCGGATCCATATGTCGAAGGGCGACGGCGAGAGCTCCCCCCTTAAATCCACTTCGATCCCTCCTATGGATCACCTTAATGGCGGGGAGAGGCCTCCTCCTCTCGACGCCGATCCCCTTCAATATCTCAACCGTCTCATCCGTCGAGTCATCAACAACTATAATCTCATAATTCGTATAGTCGAGGTTTAAACAGGCCTCTATAATCCGCCTCGCAACATTCCTCTCATTATAGAAGGGGAGATGAATAGAGATGAAAGGCTCCCTCCTCCCCCTTACACCCCCATTTCTCAGGTGATTCCTATT
>JAGHBJ010000016.1 GCA_021161045.1 Candidatus Bathyarchaeota archaeon | reverse complement strand
GATACATACCATCAGATGTGGTCTGCAGACTCACCCTCGACGCCTGGAGGAAGGCGGGGTCGAAGGACATCATCACCAGGGCCAGGGAACGGGTGGAGAAGCTGCTCAGAGAACATCAACCAAAACCCATGCCAAAGGAGAGAACACAAGCCCTAGAGGAAGTCATAAACTCCATCTTCAAAAGATACAACCTACAAAGACCGGAGGCGTAAGAGATGCGAATCATAGTCATCGGCTGCGGAAAGATCGGTTCCACCATCGCCAAAGACCTCTCCGAGTCGCTGGAGGCTGAGATAACAGTCGCCGACAAATTTGAGACAGCAGCCCGACGGGTGGCCGGGGAGATCGATGGAGAGTGGACGACCGTCGACGCCTCAAGTAAGGGGAGCATAGCCCAAGCCCTAAGGGGATTCGACCTCGCCGTTGGGGCGCTGCCAGGGGACTACGGCTTCAACGCCATGGAGGCCGCCGTCGAGGTGGGCGTGGACATGGTGGATGTCTCCTACACCCCTGAGAATCCGCTGATCCTCGACGAGGAGGCTCGACGCAGGGAGATGACGCTCATCCCCGACTGCGGAGTGGCTCCAGGGCTGTCGAGTATGCTGGTGGGCTATGGAGCCTCGAAGCTCGACGAGGTGAAGGCGGCCCACATCCTCGTCGGAGGCATACCGGAGAGGCCGGTTCCACCGCTGGGCTACACGATCACATGGTCTGCTGAAGGCCTCATCGATGAGTATATGCGGCCCGTCCGCATCGTCGAGGGCGGCAGAGTCGTCGAGGTTCCAGCCCTCAGCGGCCTCGAGGAGATCGAGTTCCCAGGGCTCGGCCGTTTGGAGGCCTTCTACACAGATGGCCTGAGAACCCTCATAGAGACCTTCAAGGGCGTGGAGAGCATGTATGAGAAGACGCTTAGGTATCCAGGGCATGTGGAGAAGGTTAAACTGCTCAGAGACCTAGGCCTCTTCGACGATGAACCAATAGAGGTTGAAGGGGTGAAGGTTTCACCAAAGTGCTTCACAGCGAGGCTGCTGGAGAAGCATCTCAGAATGCCCGAGGTGGGAGACCTCCTGGCGATGATGGTGGAGGTTAAGGGCCTGAAGGATGGAGCCGAGAAGACCATCAGATTCCACCTCCTCGATCGATACGACAGGGCGAGGGGCGTCACGGCGATGGCGAGGACGACGGGCTACACCACCTCCATAGTGGCCCAACTGCTGGCGAGGGGGCGAATAGAGGAGAGGGGTGTGATACCCCCGGAGAAGCTGGGTCTGAAGCCTCAGATCTTCGAGGAGATACTGATGGAGCTCCGGAGACGCGGCGTCGAGGTGGTGGAGCAGGTTGATGAAGCTGGAGGCTGAACAGAAGATCTTTGAGATCGCCGGAGTCAAGGTCGGCGGGATACCAGGTCGAGACCCAACAGTGCTGATAGGCACAATATTCTACAAGAAGCATAGAATTGTCGAGGACGATCGCCGAGGAATCTTCGACGAGGAGAAGGCTGAGGAGCTCATAAGGCTTCAGGAGGAGTTCTCAGATCGGACGGGAAACCCCTCCATGCTCGACGTGGAGGGAGCAACCTCCGAAGCCCTAAAGAGATACCTCGAATTCGCAGCCGATGTCACCGATGAGCCTCTACTCCTCGGCGGGCCGACACCGGAAGTGAGGATCGAAGCCCTGAAATGGGCTGGGGAGGTGGGGCTTACAAAACGAATCGTCTATAACTCGCTGCTACCAGGCTGTGGGAAGAATGAACTCGAAGCCATAAGGGATGCGGGGGTTGAATGCGCCATCCTCCTCGCCTACAACGTCTTAGACCTCACCGCAGCCGGCAGGATCAAAGCCCTCCAAGAACTCCTCAAGACGGTTGGGGATTATGGCGTCGAGAAGCCGATCCTCGACACCTTCGTGATGGATATACCAAGCCTCGGAGCAGCCCTCCAAGCCATATCCGAGGCCAAGTCCAGATGGGGACTGCCAGCCGGATGCGGCCCCCACAACGCCATAGGCCTATGGAGGGGCCTGAAAAAGAAGATGGGGGTTAAAGCCAGAAGGCCGGCGGTGGCGGCCGTCAACGCCGTGGCAGCAGCCCTCGGAGCAGACTTCCTCCTCTACGGCCCAATAGAGGAAGCCCCCTACGTCTATCCAGCCGTAGCGATGGTGGACGCCGCCTACGCCTTCCCAGCGATGAGGGGAGGCCTAAAACTCAGCAGGGAACACCCCCTCTTCAAAATCCCCTAAGAAACTTGAAATGACAGTGGCCGTAAGAAGGCTCTGAGCCGCCTCAATCTATGTCGATGTAGTAGGGCCTCCTAATCCAATCCGGGTTTAGATGCCGGCTCATATATCCTGACTCGAAGGATTCAACGCAGGCCCTCACACAGCGTCCGCAGACATCTGCCTCCAATCCACGCCGCTCAAGGGCGATGATGTATCTTCGACATAGCTCTCTATAGTCTTCGCCGAGCCTCTCAGCCCTTAGCAGCGGACAGGCTTTAAGGCAGGCTTGACATTCGCCGCATCCCCCCTCCGAAGGCCCCGTGGATGGAAGCGATAGGGGAGTGTAGATGGTGGCTAATCTAATCGCCGAGGCATATCTGGGATTCACAATTAATCCGCTCTTCCCCCTCCAGCCCACCCCAGCCAGCTCAGCTGCAACCCTGTGGGAAACCGTCGCGGCGTAGAAATCCTCCACATGCTCCACCCTACCGGTGAACCCCTCAAGGGTTGCGGGGACGGCGATCCCATCGACGAGCTCGGCGATCCTCTCCGCCGTATTGTTCAAGGCCCTATTCAACCTATGATAAGCCCTCGCATAGATATTCCAGGACTCCTTATACCCCCTCATGGGTATCGCATCTACGACATCCCTCGGGTAGGCGTAGGCGATGGAGATGGCGCTCCGCATGACGCCCACCGCATCGTCGCAGAGCTCCTCAAGCCGCCTCCTCTGAATCGGCATCAGCGCAGCATAGACGCCTCTAAAGGGGGCGAAGCCTAGGACGCCCCTCAAACCCCACCGCTGAGCTTCCCCCCTGAAGGCCTCCAGAACCTCCTCAAGCATCAAGCTTGGATATGCCTCGGGGATTTAATTGTTTGAGGTAGGGTTAAATCCCCTTAGGCCCTTAGGATTCACCATGTCTAGGCTGAGGAATGAGTTGAAGTGGAGGCTTAAGCGGGGTGAGATATGCCTCGGAGCCTGGGTTCATATACTACATCCCGTCTCGGTGAGGAATCTCGCCCGAAGCGGCGTCGACTGGGTTCTCTTCGACACGGAGCATGGAGCAGCCAGCTTTGAGACCCTAGACCTATTGGTGAGGGAGGTCTCCGGCTCAGGGGCCATCCCCCTGATTAGGGTTGTATGGAACGATATGAACGCCATCAAGAGAGCGCTGGACACGGGAGCCCTCGGCGTAGTAGTCCCCCTCATCGAAACCCGTGAGGCAGCTGAGAAAGCCGTTAGGTATACCCGCTATCCACCTGAGGGGGTTAGGGGATGCGCCCCAGGGCGTCCAGCCTCGGCGTGGGGCGTCTCAACAGAGGAGTACCTCAACCATGTAAACGATGAGATGTTCGTCGCCGTCCAGATCGAGACCGGTAGAGCCGTGGAGAACGTCGAGGAGATCGTCTCCGTCGACGGCGTCGACGCCACCTTCATAGGGCCCACAGACCTCTCCACCTCCACGGGGCATAGGGGTCAACCCTTCCACCCAGAGGTGGTGGAGATGATGCGGAGGGTCATAGAGGCCTCGGAGGCGGCGGGAGTAGCCCCAGGAATCGCCTATGGATTAGGCGTCGAACATCTCAGGGAGCTCATCGATATGGGCTTCAGATTCATCGGCATCGGAAGCGACGTCTCACTGATGAGCTATGGATGCCGCGAGACCCTAGCCAAGCTGAGAGGGGGGTAGGGAATATATTTATGTCGGTTCATCTCCAATTCTTTAGCGCTTCAGGGAAAAGGGGTCAGAGTTGACGACGGTCTACGATGTGCCGGCGGACATCCTGATAGATAGACTGTCAAAATACCTAAAGGAGAATGTGAGGGAGGTTAGGCCACCTGAGTGGGCCGCATACGTGAAGACGGGCTCCCACGTCGAGAGGGCCCCCCACAATCCTGATTGGTGGTATGTCAGGGCGGCTTCAATACTGAGGAAGCTCTACATCAAAGGCCCAATAGGGGTTTCAAGGCTGAGGAAGCTCTATGGAGGCCGTAAGCGCAGAGGCGTCAAGCCAGCCCACTTCAGGAAGGCGGGGGGCTCGATCATAAGGCATATACTACAGCAGCTTGAGGAGGCGGGCTTAGCGGAGAAGGATGGGAATAGAGGCCGCATACTCACCCCTAAGGGTAGGAGCCTCCTAGATGCGATGGCGGCGAGGATAAAACGGGAGCTGGAGAGGGAGATACCCGAGCTTAAGGCCTACTAGGTGGTCGAGATGTCGTCGGATGAGGAGCTTGAACGGCTTAAGTTGAGGAGGCTGATGGAGCTCCAGGCTCAGCAGAGGGAGGAGGAGCTCCGCAGGGAGGCTGAGGCTCAGAAGCAGCTCCTCCTCTGGAGAATCCTCACCCCTAAGGCGAGGCAGAGATTGACGAATATCAAGATGGTGAGACCCGACTACGCCGAGCAATTGGAGCTCCAGCTCATCCAGGCGGCGAGGAGTGGGAGGATCAGGCTGCCGATAACCGATGACATGCTTCGAAGACTCCTAGCTCAGATACAGGCCCAGCAGAGGAGGGAGATCAAGATTAGGAGGATTTGAGATGGGGAGGTATAAGCCGCTGGCCTATAAGCTTAGATTGGCGAAAGCTGGGAAACAGAACAGGCCTGTCCCAGCCTGGATCATATTAAAGACCATGGGTAGAGTACGCTCCAGCCCTAAGAGCAGGAGGCATTGGAGGAGGAGTAAGCTCAAGGATTAGGTGAGTGGAGATGTCGGAGGCGATTGAGGAGCGCATCTATACGGTGCCGCTTAAGAAGGCGTGGGCGGCGCCTAGATGGAAGAGAGCTGAGAAGGCGGTGAGGGTGCTCCGAGAGTTCGTGGAGAGACATATGAAGCCGACGGAGATAATCATAGACCCAGAGGTCAACGAGGCCATCTGGAGGAGGGGGATACAGAAGCCCCCTAGGCGGATAAGGGTGAAGATGACGAGGGATGAGGACGGAGTCGTCAGGGTCACCCTCGCCGAGGGGAGGGGAGTTGAGCGAGGTGAAGCTCTACAGGATTAAGGGTGAAATCCGAAAGCCGCAGCTCCTAGAGCCTATGAGATTCGAGAAGGAGATACCGGCGACGAGGCTTAGAGACGCCCTGGAGAAGATATACTGCGAACTCGGAAGCAGACATAGGGCTAAGAGATTCCAGATCAAGATCCTAGAGGTAGAGGAGATTGAGCGGGGAGAAAACCTCTGAGAAGGAGGAGACGCTGAGGAGACTCATAGCCGAGCTAAGATTGATGCAGAGCTCGGCTGAGGTTCTCCAGCGGAGACTTGAACTCCTCAGATCCATGGAGGCGGAGCTGCGGATAGCTGAGTCAGCCCTGAAGGCCTTGAGGGATGTGGAGGAGGGGACGCCGATCCTCATACCCATCGGCGGCGGAACCTATGTAGACGCCAAGATTGGAGCCCTCAAGAGGGTGATCGTCGGCGTAGGAGCCGACGTCTCAGTGGAGATGGAGCCTGAGAAGGCGTTGGAGGATCTCTCCAATAGACTAGAGGAGGTTGAGAGGGCCTCTAGGGCCGTGGAGCAGCAGCTGGAGCAGCTGCTCACCCAGATGGAGATCCATCAAGAGGGTATCAGCCGACTCGCAGCTGAGCTGAGAGGGAGAGCAGGTGTTCGAGAGGCTTAGGGAGAGCCTTAAAGGCCTGGTGGAGAGGCTCTCCAAGAGGAGGTTCACAGAGGAGGAGCTGGATCAAATCCTATGGGAGCTCCAACTCCAACTCATCTCAAACGACGTCGCCTTGAAGGTCGCTGAGCATATCGGCTCGGAGCTTAAGAGACGCCTCCTAGAGGTGGAGGCACCCCGCTTCGGCGATAGAGGGCAGATAGTTAGAGAGGCCCTTCGAGAGGCGTTGAGGGAGATACTCACGGCGCCACCTAAAGACTTACCGAAGATGGTGGAGGAGAAGCGGAGAAGCGGCGAGCCACTCATCCTACTCTTCATAGGCGTAAATGGGACGGGAAAGACGACGACGATAGCGAAGGTGGCGAAGCTGCTGACCGATCACGGCTACAGGGTCGTCCTCGCCTCAGGGGACACATACAGGGCTGGAGCCATAGAGCAGCTGGAGGAGCATGCCAGGAGACTTGGGCTGAGGGTGATCAGACATCGATACGGGGCTGACCCCGCCGCCGTCAGCTACGACGCCGTCGAACACGCCAGGGCTAGAGGCTACGACGCCGTGCTAATCGACACGGCTGGGAGGATGCAGACAAATCGAAACCTCATGGAGGAACTCCGTAAGATAAAGCGGGTTATACAGCCCGATCTGACCATCCTCGTCGTCGACGCCTTGACGGGAAACGACGCCGTTGAACAGGCTGAAACCTTCAACCGAGAAGTGGGCTTCGACGCAGCCATAATAACGAAGGTGGACGCCGATGCGAGAGGTGGATCAAGCCTGAGCATCGCCTACTCAACCGGTAAGCCCATCCTATACCTCGGCACGGGTCAGGGCTATGGCGACCTCCAACCCTTCAACCCAGATTGGCTGGTGGAGAGGCTGCTCCCATAAAGGTTTTAAGGCTCCCGATGATTAGGAGCGTCAGATGGGCCTGAGAGAATTCCTGACATCGGCCTCAAGGCTGCTGAGAACCATCTCAAAGCCGGATCGTAGAACCTTCTGGCTGAGCGTTAAAGTCTGCCTAATTGGAGTAGCCCTCATAGGGGGGATAGGCTACCTCATCAGGCTGATCTCGGTAACCCTCCAGGGCATATGACCAATAAGGTTTAATTCTCCCCCTAGAGAGTATGGTTAAGCGTCTTAGGGTGTGAGGGATGCCCCTCTACGCTGTGAAGGTGACGGTGGGCCAGGAGAGAAATGTTGCGATGATGCTAGCCGACAGAGCGGAGGTGGAGGGCCTGCCAATAGCCGCCATCCTCGCCCCAGCGGAGCTGAGAGGCTACATAATAGTTGAGGCGGCTATGCCCCACATGGTTGACGAGCTGATAAGGGGGATGAGACACGTCAGAGGCCGAGTTCCAGGCGTAGTAAATCCAGCTGAGGTGGATCACTACCTCGAAACCAAGCCGGCTATTGAGGGGTTGAGGGAGGGAGCCATCGTGGAGGTGGTGGCAGGCCCCTTCAAGGGAATGCAGGCCCGAATAATCAGGATCGATGAGGCTAAGGAGGAGGTCACAATAGAGCTCCTGGAGGCGAGCTTCACGCTTCCGATAACGGTTCACGCAGACTATGTAAGGGAGGTGAGGGAGGGCTAATGGTGAAGAAGACCTTCAAATTCATCGTCACAGGCGGAGAGGCGACGGGAGGCCCGCCGATTGGGCCGGCCCTCGGCCCCCTAGGCATAAACGTGATGATGGTTGTCAACAAGATCAATGAGGTTACAGCGGTCTATAAGGGTGTGAAAGTCCCCGTGGAGGTCACCGTCGACACTGATACGAAGGAGTTCACCGTGAAGCTCGGCTCCCTCTCAACCTACGCCCATATCACCCAAACCCTCGGCCTGGAGAAGGGATCCTCCGATCCGAAGAGGGAGTTCGTGGGCAACCTAACCTTCGACCAGGTGGTGGAGATAGCTAAGAAGAAGTGGGACGACCTCCTCGCCGCCACCCTTAAGGGAGCTGTGAAGGAGATTCTGGGAAGCTGCCTAAGCATGGGTATAACTGTCGACGGCAAGCCGGTGAAGGAGGTTTTAAGGCTTATAGATGAAGGGGCCTACGATGACAAGCTCAAGGAGGAGTAAAACTTTATATCATGCATCGGAGGAGGGGGGAGCCTAGATGTCGATTCCAAGGGAGAGAATCCTAGAGGCCTTAAGGGAGGCTAGAAAGGTCTCACCTAAACGCCGATTCGAGCAGTCAATAGAGCTGATGATAAACCTCAAGGACATCGACCTGAAGAGGCCTGAAAACAGGATAAACCTGAAGATCAGGCTTCCAAACGGAGTCGGTAAACGCAGAGTCCTCGTCTTCGCCTCCGGAGACCTAGCCCTGAGAGCCAGGGAGGCCGGAGCCGACGAGGTGATAGATCCAAACGAGCTTCAGAGCATCGCCGGGGATAAGAAGGAGGTGAAGAGGAGGCTTAAGGACTATGACCTCTTCCTCGCCGAGGCGCCGCTCATGCCCCTCATAGGCCGCATCGTAGGCCCAATCCTCGGGCCGAGGGGTAAGATGCCCACGCCGGTTCCACCCCAGGCATCGATAGAGGAGGTCATGGAGAGGGAGAGGAAGACGATCCTTCTCAGGAGTAGGGATAAACCCTATGTTATGTGCATCGTCGGAAAGGAGGGGATGAGCGACGAGGAGGTGGCTGAGAACATTGAAGCCGTCTTCTCAACCCTCCTGAGGACGCTGAAGAAGGGTATGGGCAACATAAAGTCAGCCTATGTGAAGCTCACCATGGGGCCAGCGGTGAGACTCATCTGAGGTGAAGCCCATGAGTAGGAGAGCTAGGGAGAGGAAGGCCCGCATCGTCGAGGAGGCCCTGAGACTCCTAAAAGAGTATGAGGTCATAGGGGTGGCAGACCTCCACAAGATCGAGAGTAGAATGCTCCAGGATCTGAGGAAGAAGCTGAGGGGGAAGATGATCTTCAAGGTGATAAAGAACACCCTGATGAGACGGGCGATGGAGAAGCTGGAGATGCCGAACATCGAGGAGTTCTTCAACGCCATAAAGGGGCAGAACATCTTCATCTTCTACAACGGCAACCCCTTCGAATTGGCGATGACCCTCAGCAAGAATAAGGTGAAGGTCTTCGCAAAGCCCGGCGACATAGCCACCGAGGAGATCGTCATACCAGCTGGAAATACGGGTCTCTCGCCTGGGCCGATCCTAAGCCAGCTCGCCTCTCTAGGGGTGAGGACACGCATCGAGAGTGGAAGCATATGGGTTGCAAAGGACACGGTAGTCGCAAGGCCTGGAGACGTCATCTCCAGAGACCTCGCGGAGGTTCTCAGCCGACTTGGGATGAGGGTAGCCGAGATGGGATTGGAGATCAAGGCCGTCTACGACCATGGCAGAGTCATCCCAAGGGAGGAGCTCCAGATAGATGTCGACGCCTACAGGGAGGAACTGATGAAGGCCTACTCCAACGCCCTCCGAGTGGCCGTTGAGGCGGCCTACCCGACGCCCGAAACCCTCCCACTGATCCTCTCAAAGGCCTACCTCAATGCGAGGAAGATCGCCTTGGAGGCGGCCTACCCGACGCCCGAAACCCTCAGCGAACTCCTCTCCCTCGCCCAGATGAGGGCTCAGACGCTGCAGAGATTGGTTGAGGAGCATATATCCAGCTAGGCCCTCTCAACCCATCGGTGCAGCGGATCATCACACCAGGGGAAGCCCCCGTTAAACCTCAGGGTTAAAACCACCTTGTAGATATCATTCCACGCCCATGTGCAGAAGATCTCCCCTCCTTGAATACCGTCCTCAGGCCTCATACACTTTAGAACCGTGATCTCATCCCTACTAGGAGCATCCCACACTATTTACATGAAGTGATCCCTTAAGTTGATCGATGCTATCGTTGAGCCAGCTGATCGGGGCGCCCCTCACAGCCCTTGGAGGCATCCTCTGCCTCAGATGGTGGATATTCTGGAGGAAGCACTATAGGGGAAAGCTGATAACCTATGGCCCCTACTCCCATGTTAGACATCCCCTATATGCATCCTTCCTCATCCTCGTCCTCGGCTTAGCCCTCCTGATAACGATCCCCGAGACCTTAATGCTGCTGCTCATAACCCTAGCGGTTATACCGCTCCATATAAGAGGCGAGGAGAAGGAGCTGCTCAAAAGATATGGAGAGGCATATAGGAGATATATGAAACGGGTGAGGTGGAGGCTTATACCTGGAATATATTAGGGCGTCTACTCCCTGACGTGCTTCAGCTCCCTCACCTCTATGGCGCCGAGGTACATCTCCGTCAGGTGTGGATGATTCAGGAGCTCCTTGGCAGTTCCCCTGAAGATGAAGCGGCCATGCCTCATCATGTAGGCATAGTCGCCGACTTGAAGCGCCCTCCTAGCCCTCTGCTCTACGAGGATTACGGGTAGACCCGTCAGCTCAGCCATCTCCTTGAACTTCTTCATAACCTCCGTCACCAGCTTTGGCATCAGACCCGCCGTCGGCTCGTCGACGAGCATCACCTTCGGGTCTCTGATGAGCACCATGCTCTCAGCGAGCATCTGCCTCTCACCTCCGCTGAGGGTTCCAGCCTTTCGATGTAGGAAGCCCTTCAGCTTCGGGAATAGAGTGAAGATCATCTCCAGCTTCTCCTCGATCTTACTCTGATCCTTAACGATGTAGGCCGCCATCTTTAGGTTCTCCCACACCGTCAACCTGCTGAAG
>JAGHBJ010000054.1 GCA_021161045.1 Candidatus Bathyarchaeota archaeon | reverse complement strand
GAGCTCCTATCGGAGAGTCCCCTAACCCTGAAGGAGGTGGCTGAGGCCCTGGGCGTCAGCGAGAAGAGGGCCTTCAAGGTTCTTAGATACCTCTTCGAGAAGGGTCTCATAGACTCCTTCAAGGATGAGGAGGGACGTCGACGCTATAGGGCTTCGAAGAGTGGATCGACCACTTTATAAGGGGGAATGCTTCCCTTCAAGGCAACGAGCTGATCCCATGGCCGAGTTCATAGATGAGGAGGGGAGGTGGAACGCCTCCCTATCTGCCGGTGAGGCCACCAGAAGCCTCACCCTATACAGAATCCGGGAGCCCCTCAACCTCCGAGGGGAGTTCCTACAGCTATTGAGACGCCTATTGGAGGAGAATGACCACTACATCGCCGGCGACATACTCAAGGCCTTGACGTCGCCTGAGGGGGAGGACATGATGGACTTAGCCTTCTTCCTCCTAGTCATCATCTTCGAGGACGCCGCGGCGAAGGCCTTTGGAAGCCCCCACACCTTCCTCTTCGGCGAGATGGAGGATGGAACAGTCTCCCTCATGGCCTCAAGCGACAGGGCGATGACTGAAGACCGCTTCTTCAAGATTCTAGGCGTCGTCATCGAGAGGCCAGACCTGGTGAAGACCCTACTAATCGCCTACGCCTCCTAAAAGGATCTCCGCATCACTCCTCGAGGTTGAGACTCCGTTGATGGATCACCATAGATAAACCTATCCCGATCTACCACGGCTGGCCTCCAGCTTTCTCAAACCCGTTTTCGTCCCTATGTAAGCCAAATCGGCGTAGCCGAGGAAGAGTCCCGTCTCCAGGATGCCTGGAATCTCCTTAAGCCTTCGATCCAGCTTCTCGGGGTCCTCTAGGGGGCCGAAGTCTGCGTCTATGATGAGGTTTCCATTATCCGTCACCACGGGGCCAACCTTACTCCGAGCCATCCTAATCGACGCCTTGACCCCGAGCTCCTCCAGCCGCCTCAGTATCGGCTTCACAGCCATGGGGTGAACCTCCAGGGGTATGGGGCATCCCTCTCCGAGTCTCCTCGCCAGCTTCCTCTCATCGGCCACGATGATGTACAGCCTTGAGCAGGAGGCGACGATCTTCTCCCTCAGCAGCGCCGCCCCTCCACCCTTGATGAGGTTTAGCCTCGCATCCAGCTGATCGGCGCCGTCGATGGTGATGTCGACGGTGGGATGCTCATCCAGCGTTGTAAGCGGTATACCAGCCTCTATGGCCTCATAGGCGGCTTGGAGGCTTGTCGGTATACCATGAATATTCCTCAGCTCCTCCCTCCGCAGCCTTTCGCCTAGAAGCCTTATGGCGTAGGCGGCGGTGCTCCCGCTTCCGAGGCCGATGATCTGGCCGTCCTCAACGTGTTTAACAGCCTCCTCGGCCGCACGCCTCTTGGCTTCCTCAACCCAGCTCAAGGGGGTCACTACTCCAGCTCCAGCCTCTCCAGCTCCTCCAGCTCCTTTAGAACCTGCCTCCTCAGCTCCTCCAGCCTCTCCTCCACGCCGACCTCAGCCGGCTTCTCCTCCTCAGCCTCCGGAGGCTTCTCCTCCCTCGGTTTACGCCTTACCTTCCTGGTCGGAGGCTTAGGCTTCTCCTCAACCCTCTCCAGCTTCAGCTCCCTTAGTATTGCGTCGATCCTAGCCTGAGTCTGACCTAGCAGTTCATCGAATCTCCTCTTGATGTCCTCCCTCAAGGCCTCTAATTGATGGAGGGTGACGATGAGCTCCGCCCTTCTGATCTCCTCGTTCACCCTCTTCAGCTCCTCTTCATAGTCCTTCGACAGCCTCACCCGCTCCTCCCTGGTGATCTCGCCCTCATCCTCCGCCTCGAAGAGGCGTTTTATGGCCATGCTGAGGATCTCCCGTTTGAGGTTGAGGATCCTCAGCTCCCTCCTCGCCTTATTCACATCCCCCCTACTCAACCTCCCGATGGGGGGTTTCACCGCCGTCTCTTCAGATGTCTGATATGTTGAGGGTTTCCCCTCCGTTTTTTTACTCTCTCCAAAGCCGCCGGTGGCCTTTATGAAGAGGAGGATGGAGGTGATGGCGACGATGATAGCGCCGAGGCTGAGCATCAGCTCTAGGGGGAGAGGCATCACCCTTCGCCTTCAAATAAAACCCCTCGCTATATAAGCCTGCGCCCATCCTTCATCCCTATCGATTGGTGATCCCCCGTGGATAATAAGGTAGTTATATAACCCGCAAATTTATATCGATAGGGTGAGAGGGAAATCTAGCATGACGACTCAGATGGAGTTGGCGAGGAGAGGCGTCATCTCCGAGGAGATGCGATACATCGCGGAGAGGGAGGATGTCTCAGCGGAGTCTATTAGGCGTAAGGTAGCGGAGGGGCGGATAGTCATCCCAAAGAACGTCAACAGGGAGTTTCCACCCATAGGAATCGGTGAAGGTCTACGAGTGAAGGTCAACGCCAATATAGGAACCTCCAGGGATCTATGCGATGTCAACCTAGAGTTGAGGAAGGCGGAGGCGGCCATCGAGGCTGGCGCCGACACAATCATGGATCTGAGCACCGGCGGAGACCTAGATGAGATCCGTCGAAGAATATTGAGGGAGGTGAAGGTTCCCCTTGGAACCGTTCCGATCTATCAGGCTGCGATAGAGGCTCAGAGCCGACATGGAGCCATCGTGGAGATGACCGAGGATGACATCTTCAACGTCATAGAGCGGCATGCAAAGGATGGCGTGGACTTCATGACCGTCCACTGTGGAGTCACGAGGGAGAGTGTTGAGAGGATTATCCGTCAGAGGAGGCTACTAGGGATCGTCAGCCGCGGCGGCACCTTCCTAACGGCCTGGATAATCCACAACCAGGAGGAGAACCCCCTCTACGCCAACTACGACTACCTACTTGAAATAGCGAGGGAGTACGATGTAACCCTCAGCCTCGGAGATGGATTAAGGCCTGGATGTATACACGACGCGACGGATAAACCCCAGATCCAGGAGCTCCTAATCATAGGGGAACTCGTAAAACGCGCCAGGGAGGCGGGTGTCCAGGCGATGGTGGAGGGGCCTGGACACATCCCCCTAGACCAGATCGAGATGAATGTAAAGCTGGAGAAGAGCATCTGCGACGGCGCCCCCTTCTACGTCCTAGGCCCCCTAGTGACGGATGTGGCTCCAGGATATGATCACATAGTAGGCGCCATAGGGGGCGCCTTAGCCGCCATGGCTGGCGCCGACTTCCTCTGCTACGTCACCCCCAGCGAGCATCTAGCACTCCCCAGCGTCGAGGATGTACGTGAAGGGGTTATCGCAGCTAGGATAGCCGCACATGCCGCCGATCTAGTGCGGAGAAGGGAGATCGAGGCGCAGTGGGACTATGAGATCTCCAAGGCGAGGGCAGACCTAGATTGGGAGAGGCAGTTCAAATATGCCATAGACCCCCTTAAGGCCAGGATGATCCGTGAGAGCCGCTCCCCTAGGCAGCAGGAGGTCTGCACCATGTGCGGCGAGTTCTGCGCCATAAAGCTGTTGAAGAGGTACCTCATCCACGCCGAGCATTAATCACATCGCTCTGGGTGATGGAGTTGGTTAAGCCGCCCTCCGCCCTGACTATAGCTGGGTCAGACTCCTGTGGGGGAGCTGGCATCCAGGCGGATCTAAAGACCTTCGCCGCCTTAGGCGTCCATGGGATGACGGCCATAACCGCCGTAACGGCTCAGAATACGATGGGCGTGAGACTTATCCAACCCGTCGACGCCGACCTGGTGAGGGCGCAGATAGAGGCCGTAGTCGAGGATATAGGGGTCGACGCAGCGAAGACGGGTATGCTCTACTCCCCCGAGATCATAGAGGCCGTCGCAGATGAAGTTGAGAGATATGATCTCCCCCTCGTCGTCGACCCCGTTATGATCGCGAAGGATGGAACCCGACTCCTCAGACCTGAGGCAGTGGAGGCCCTCATAAAGCGTCTAATGCCTCTTGCAACCGTTGTCACGCCCAACGCCTTGGAGGCTGAGGCGATCTCAGGCATTAAGGTTGAGACCTTGGAGGATGGGAAGAGGGCTGCGGAGAGGATCTCAGCCCTCGGCCCCGAAGCCGTGGTAGTGAAGGGTGGACATATCAAGGCCGATGGGAGGTCCCCCGACATCCTCCTATGGAGGGGGGAGTTCACCGTCTTGGAGGCCGAGAGAATCAAGACGAGGTCGACCCATGGGACTGGATGCTGCTTCTCAGCGGCGATAACGGCGGAGCTGGCGAAGGGTGAGGGCATCCTAGAGGCTGTGAAGAGGGCTAAGGAGCTGGTTCACCTAGCGATCCTCCACGGCCTTGAGATGGGACGTGGACACCCCCTAATCAACCCCATGGCCGCTCTATATAATGAGGCTGAGAGGTATAGGGTGTTGAGGAATGTGAGTGCGGCCGTCCGCCTCCTTGAGGGTCACCCCGAGGTGGCGAGGCTGTCCCCTGAGGTTCAGATAAACCTTGGGATGGCCCTCCCCCATGCCAGGGATCACCGAGATGTAGCGGCGATAAGGGGGCGCATAGTGAAGATGGATGGAGGGGTCAAGGCAGCTGGATGCCCCGAGTTCGGCGCATCGAGGCATGTGGCTAGAACCATCGTAACCGCCATGAGGTTTGATCCGGAGAGACGCGCAGCGATGAACATCAGATACTCTGAGGAGATTCTAAGGGTTGCGAGGGATCTAGGTCTCTCCATCTCCTTCTATGATCGGAGGGAGGAGCCTCCGGAGATAAAGAGGCAGGAGGGTAAGACAACGATCTGGGGGGTTGAAGAGGCGGTTAGGAGGCTTGGGAGACTACCAGATGTCATCTACCACCTCGGAGACGTCGGGAAGGAGCCTATGATAATCCTCCTTGGAAGAACAGCCATAGAGGTGGCTGAGAGGGCCATAGAGATCGCGAGGAGACTCACCTAAAAGGCGGAGGAGATGAATCCCTCCTTCAAAGACCTCCTCGGGAAGAAAACCCTAATCATGGGCGACGTAGGCGCGGGGAAGACGGAGCTGACCAGGAGGCTATTGAGGGAGGCCATAAGCCTCGGCTACTCGAGGGAGATAACAGTCATAGATATGGCCCCCGAGACCGAGATCATAGATGGGAGACCCATCGGTGGACGCCTACTAGAACTCGCGGAGCGACCTAATGGAGTCAGATACCTCGCCCCCCTCAGGGTTGAGATGCCGAGGGTTAAAGCCGCCTCCGCAGAGGAGTTGAGGCATCTGGTTGACCTAAACGCCAGGAGGATCAGACCCCTCCTAGAGATGTATCTCGACGCTCCAACTCCCATCCTTTTCATCAACGACGTCTCGATCTATCTCCAATCCGGCCATCTCCACCCCCTGATCGATGCGATAGAGAAAGCTGAGACCGCCATCATCAACGGATACTATGGTGAGTATCTCGCCGAGGATATGGGAACCGGCGTATCGGCTGTGGAGAGGAGGCTTATGGAGCGTTTATCTCTCCTCATGGACATCGTGATAAGGCTGTAGGCTGGGAAGATTTATAACCCAATTATATTAGATTCTTATAAAATGACCCACATGAACATCAGGCAGATCGCCCTAGCCGCCCTCCTAATAGCCCTCGGAGTCGTCATCTCCCCCTTCCTATGGTTTCCCGTGTTAGCCTCCAAGGCCTTCCCAGGTCAGCATATGATAAATGCGATTGCGGGCGTCCTACTCGGCCCATTATGGGCCGCGTTCATAGCCCTCTGCATAGGCATGATACGGATGACCCTGGGAGTTGGCACCATATTCTCCATACCTGGAGGAGTACCGGGCGGCGTCGTCGTCGGGGTCGTCTACTGGATGCTGAAGAGGATCGGCGTTGAGCATGGAGAATTGGCGGCCCTAACGGAGCCTATAGGAACCGTTCTTATAGGGGGAACCCTCGCCGTCTATATCTTCGCACCCCTCGTGGGGAGGGAGATGCTCCTAATCCCCGTCTGGACGCTGTGGTCTCTCAGCTGTATCCCAGGGGCGGCTCTCGGCCTGTTGATCCTTGAGGCCTTAAGGATGGCAGGCCTCACGAGGGAGTCCTTCCAGTGACCTCTGCCTTTGATACTTCCTCCGCGACTTGGATCGCCTTCTCAGCCACCTCTATGGCTGTCGACCCGAAGAGATATGAGACAGGCTCTATCCCATATCCACCCTTATCAACCACCACATCCGGTAGGTGTCGAAGTCTTTCGGCCACCAATTTGACGCCTACAGCCGCTGGAGGCTCCCCCCTCCACGGCAGCTCCCCCCTCTCGAAGCATCCTATGGTTAAGCCTATCTGCTTGAGGGCTTGATGTATCGCCTCATCATACTTGATGTTTATCGCCGCCCTCACGGAGCTGTCTATCTCCATCGCGGCGAGGAGGACTCCCGCCATATGCCTAGACGAGCCGAATTCAGGCTCCATGAAGGCCTTAGCCCTCCCCCTCACCTCCACTATCCTTCCAGGTATCCCCGCCACGTCATAGATCGACCTGGCTCCTGGAAGCGCCCTCACGAGGTTCACCCTCACCTCCGGCATTATCCTAGTGAACTCCGGGCAGCGCTCAATCATCTCTATGGCCCTACGCATCTCCTTTAACACCCTATCCCGCTCCTCTATACGCTCCCGCTCAGCCGTGAAAAGCCTGAGACAGATGTCACACCCTTCCTCCCTTAAGAGGGGTATCTCCCTCTTATGCATCGAGCAGAGGGGGCCACCTGATTTGAGGTTGATACAGAGACTGCAGATCTCCATAACGGAGTCTGAAAGCGTTAGGCTTCCGGATGCGAGGCCCTCAGCGATCCTCGCGGCCATCTCCTCCAAACCCTCAAGCTCCACCTCCCCCTTCTCCAATAGTGAGAGATAGGTGCTGACAGCCGGCTGGGTGACGCCGAGGGCCTCAGCTATCCTCCTCTGCCTCCAGCCATGCCGCTCCATGAGTTCCCTGGCCACTAAGGCCCTGAGAATCGGTAGAATTCTCCTCACCACGACTTCGCAGGGAGGCCTCATCGAGATCGACTATCATCCATATCCTAAAGAGAGTTGCCCCGCTCAACAGCAACGATTAAATCTTACCGTTTCGAAATCAATCTCCCTAATTGAAGGAGGGGATGAGGGTGGGTGTTCAAGATGGGCATCCATCTGATCGTCGATCTACTGGGCGTAGACCCGGAGAGGATATCCCGTGTTAAGGCAGTTAAGAGTATCCTCGACCGGGCCATAGAGGAGTCTGGACTCAACACCATAACGGCTAGCTTCCACCAGTTTGAGCCTTACGGCGTCTCCGCCGTGTATCTTCTGCGGGAGTCTCATCTCAGTGTTCATACCTGGCCGGAGTATGGCTATGTCGCCCTCGATATCTTCGCCTGCGGTGACGAGGAGAGCGCCCTGAAGGCCTATGAGATACTCATTGAGGAGTTCAAGCCGGAAGTGGTTGAGAGGAAGGTTTTGAAGAGGGATCTATATGAGAGGGTTAAGGAGCCTCTTACTCCACGAGCTTGCCCACTCTAAGCGGAGCCTCTGGGAGCTCCTGGAGAGGCATCAATACCTCCTACGGGATATCCTCGACGAACTCAACTCCATGTATGAAGAAGGATTGATCAAGGCTGATGAGGAGGGCATAACTCTCACGGAGAAGGGGCGCACCCTAGTCGACGAGAACTATCTACGCTATAGGCCTAGGCTCTGCGACGCCTGTGGGGGGAGGCTCATCATCCTCGACGACGCCTTCAAGGAGCTCCTAGAGGAGTTTAAGGAGGTAACCAGGAAGCGTCCCCATCCCCAGCCTGGATATTTCCAGGGCTACATGCGTGAATACGACGTCGTCGCCAGGGTCGCATTGATGCACTACTACGGCGACCTATGGAGGAGCGAGGTGGTTCTCATAGGTGATGACGACCTCCTCAGCGTCGCCCTATCGATGAGTGGCCTCCCAAAACGGGTTTTGGTCTTGGACATCGATGAACGCCTTGGAGACCTGATCTCCGAGATCGCCGATGAGCGGGGGCTGGATATAGAGTTCATGAGATACGACGTCGCCGAGCCGCTCCCAGAGGAGCTCATCGGAGCCTTCGACCTCTTCTCATCGGAGCCTCTGGAGACATGGCTGGGTCTAAGGGCCTTCATTCTTAGGGGGGCCGCCTGCCTCGGGGAGGGGGGCGTCGGATACTTCGGCTTAACCAGGGCTGAGGCGTCGCTTGAGAAGTGGAGGCGTATTGAGGCTTTGGTAACTAGGATGAACTTCGCCATAACCGATGTAATAGCGGGCTTCTCCTACTACTCCACTAGGTTCGAGGATGTCAGCTATGAGGTCTTCGTTAAGAGGCTTCGCTTCCCCGTTAGGGAGAACCCTGGAATCGACTGGTATAAGTCGACGCTCTTCAGGATCGAGGCTTTGGGGAGGCCGAAGCTCGTCGTTGATCCACGTCGTAGGCTGAGATTGACCTACATCGATGAGGAGGAGGACATCACTCATCCGGCGCTGTATGGAGGCGAGGGCTAATAGGTTTTTTATATAAATTCCTTATCTCTCAATAGTCTAGCATGGAGACTAGAAGGGTTAGACTTCTGGCTGAGACCTCCATGTTCGTCGCCTTATCCCTCGTCCTCAGCTACCTCAAGATATATCAGCTCCCCTAATGGAGGCTCCATAACCCTGGGAAGCATGGTTCCAATACTGCTCCTGGCCTTTAGATGGGGCTTGAGGGTTGGAGTCTTTGGAGGTGCCGTCTTCGGCTTGGCGAAGATGGTGCTGGACGGCTGGGTCTACAACCCCCTAGGGATGTTCCTCGACTATCCCCTTGCCTTCGGCCTACTCGGGATAGCCGCCCTCTTCAGGGAGCGCCCCCTCCTAGGCGTCGTCGCAGCCCTAACAGCGAGATTCATCTCCCACTTCATCAGCGGAGTCCTCTTCTTCTGGATGTACGCCCCCGAGGGTATGAGTCCTATAGTCTACTCAGCCGTCTACAACGGCAGTTACATCCTACCGGAGATGGCGATAAGCTGCCTCATCCTATACCTCCTCGATAGACGCGGCCTCCTCACACTAAGCTGACTCCCACCGGAAACTGAATCCTAAATAGCGGAAGAGGGGAAGTATAGTCAGCATGTACGCCGTGGAAGCTGAGGATGTCAGCAAACGCTATGGAGATGTCATCGCTGTCGATGGAGTCTCCCTCACCGTCGATAGGGACATGCTCTATGCCATCATGGGGCCTAATGGTAGTGGGAAAAGTACGCTGCTATCGATGATAGCCACCGTCAATAGGCCGAGTGGGGGAGTCATCAGGGTTATGGGCCACGACGTGGTGGGAGAGACCGACGAGGTTAGGAGGCTTATAAACTACATCCCCGAGTTCAACTTCTCATCGCAGCATCTCACGGGATTGGAGAACCTCGTCTTCTACGCCGCCCTACTGGGCATACCTCGATCAGAGGCGAGAGATATCGCCCAGGAGCTCCTGCGGAGGGTCGGCCTCAACGAGGCTGCCAATCGCCTCGTCTCCACCTACTCTAGGGGTATGAGACGCCGACTTGAGTTGGCGACCGCCTTCCTCGGTGATAGACCCCTCATCATCCTCGACGAACCTAGTGGAGGCCTGGATCCCTCTATGAGGAGGGTCGTCATGGGATGGCTGTTGGAGGAGGTTAGGGAGAGAGATCGAACCATACTGTTGGCAACTCACATCGGGGAGGACGCTGAGGCAGCCGATAGGGTTGCCTTCATGAAGGATGGCCGAATAGTCGCTGAGGGCCATCCGGAGGAGTTGAAGCGTAGATATATCCGAGAATCCATCATCGATGTGAAGCTCGCAGTCAAAGGTCTCAAAGCCCTGGAGCTCCTAAGAGGCTTCGCCATAAATGGGCGGGTTATGGAGACCGATGAGGGTTATAGGGTTTTCGTGGAGGAGCCTGAGAGAGCTATGCCACGGATCATTGAGAGACTCAACGCCTCCGGCTATAGGGTGCTGGAGATCAACGCGTCGACGCCGACGCTGGAGGATGCCTTCTTCAAGATGACCGGCTCCCCGCTGGGGTGAGTGCCATGTGGCTGAGGGTGGCAGCCGTCTTCGAGAAGGTCTTTAAGGAGTTCATCCGAGACCGGTCGAGCCTCTTCTGGACTATAGCCTGGCCCGCCCTATGGGTCGTCCTCAGCTGCCTCATCTTCACTCAGGGAATCCCAGAAGCCATACTCCCAAAGGTTAAGGCCTCGATGACGCTGCAGATGATGGGCTTCGCCCTAATGCTGGCTGGAATGGCGAATCTGCCGGCCTCGATAGCTGGGGACAGGGAGCGGGGCGTCTACCGTAAGTTCGCCTCCACACCTATGAGGGCGTGGGAGGACGCCCTTGGGAGGTTGTTAGCCCTACTACTCTTCTCCCTCATCTCCTCGCTCATCGTCCTCGCCGTCGGCCTCGCCCTCGGCTCCCGATATGAGGTCACCGTCATCGCCATCGTTGAGGCAGTGGGTGTGAGCTTCCTCCTACTCCTAGCCTCCGGAGGCATAGGCCTAATCATAGGATCCATAGCGGGTCGGGAGCGCTCCGCCACCAGCATAGGCGTCGGCGTCTCGGTGATAACCTCAGCCATCAGCGGCGTCTTCGCCCCCTATCAATATCTCCCTAAAGGCCTCAAGCTCTTCTCAAAATACTATCCCCCCTCGACTTCCATTTCAGCTCTCATCTACCTACTACTCGGGCGACGCTATGCGGGATACAACCCCTTAACAAGGCTGCATACACCCTACATCATCACCTCATCTCTACTGCTCTTCGTCATCGGCCTCGTCTTCTATAGGCTTCGTCTATGGTCTCAGCGTCTATGAGTTAGGGCGGTAAGCAGACCCCTTTATATAGGTTCTAGGAGGGGTTGTAGGGAAAGGGAGGTCATTAATGGTTGACATATTCATTGAGCACGGCCTCCTCCTCACCATGAAGGGGGAGGGCGTCGGCCCGATCGAGGATGGGGCAGTCGCCATAGAGGATGGGAGAATCGTCGAGGTGGGAAAGACTCATCGCTTAAAGCAGCGTTATAGAGGCGCTGAATGGGTGTTAGATGCCAGGGGGAAGGCGGTTCTACCAGGTCTCGTCGACGCCCATATACATACATCCCTCTCCCTCCTGAGGGGTGAGGCCCAGGACGTCCCCGAGATAGAGTGGATGCTCAAGACTCTAGCCCCCTTCATGAAATATTTCACGAGGGAGCATCGAATCGCCGGAGCCGCCCTGGGGGTGTTGGAGGCAATTAAGGCGGGAACCACTTGCATAGGGGAGGTAG
>JAGHBJ010000097.1 GCA_021161045.1 Candidatus Bathyarchaeota archaeon | reverse complement strand
TCCATCTCCATCTATATCGGAAGCGAATTTAAATAGAGGGTGATTAGCTGAGATGATAAGGAGAGAAGTCAAGATATGGTGTAAAATAAATGGATTAGCCCTTCTAGCTGGGATAGCTGGGGGATTAGGCGCCATTATCTTCAGAAAGATGATCTGGCTCTTCAAATACCTCTTCTTCCAGCTCCTCCTCCCTCGGTTGACCATAAACCTCTGGGGGTATAACCTCGGCGTTATGATTCTCCCAGCACTTGGGGGATTGATAGCGGGACCGATAATTGAATGGATCTCCCCCGAGACGAGAGGGCATGGCGTACCAGAGGTTATGGACGCCGTTCACACAAAGGGGGGAGATATAAGGGGGAGGGTGGCGATGGTTAAGACCCTCGTCTCCTCCATCACCATAGGCTCAGGTGGCAGCGTGGGCAGGGAGGGACCTATCGCCCAGATAGGGGCGGCCATAGGCTCATTGCTAGGCCGCATAGCGGGATTCGATGAGACCTATAGGAGGCTTCTCGTCGTCTGCGGCCTCTCAGCTGGAATCTCAGGAACCTTCATGGCCCCCCTCGGCGGAGCCATCTTCGGATTAGAGGTCATCTATAGAGGGGTAGCCCCCTACGATGTGATCCCCATCCTCCTCTCCTCCGTCGTGGGGATGGTGGTGACGGGTGAGGTCTTCGGATTGAAACCGGCTTTCAAAGCTCCGGAATACGTACTTAAAAGCCCCCTAGACGTCCTCTACTTCCTTCCCCTCGGCATCATCTTCGGACTCCTTGCGATAATATGGACAAGAATGCTATACCTCATGGAGGATCTCTTCGATAGGCTTCCGATAAGAAGGCCCCTTAGACCAGCTTTAGGGGGCCTATTAACGGGCCTGATGGGAGTCTTCCTGGCGAAGTATGGCATCCTAGGCGTAGGCTATGAAGGCATAGACCTAGCCCTCTCAGGGACTCTACCAGCGTGGCTCCTTCTACTTTTAGGGGTTATGAAGATGCTGGCCACTTCACTAACCGTCGGCTCTGGGGGAAGCGGGGGAATCTTTGCCCCCTCCCTCTATATGGGGGCGATGTTTGGAGGCTTCTTTGCCTCCATCCTATCAGGTCTTCCCCTAGTCTCAAGGCAGCCCTCAATCTACTATCTCGTGGGGATGGCCGCCCTCTTCGCCGGGGCAGCTAAGGCCCCGCTCACATGTATGATAATGCTCCCAGAGATGACGGACAACTACCATCTACTCCCAGCCCTCATGGTGGCCTGCTCGATGAGTTACTTCATCTCAGCACTCCTCATGAAGGGATCGATATACACCTTGAAGCTGAAGAGGAGGGGAGTTGAGATAGAGCATACCGTCGATCCACTGAAGCTAGTGAAGGTCTCGGAGATCATGACTCCACTCGAGAAGGTTGTAAGTGTCAGGAAGGATACGCCACTCTCAATACTCTACTTCATGATCCTCGAGTCGAAGCATACGGCCTTCCCCGTGTTAGACGATGGAAGATTGGTGGGAATCGTAACCCTCAAGCAGCTTAGCGGCCTCAGGCAGGAGGAGATAGAGGAGCTGAGGGTTAAGGACATCCTGAAAAGCAGATTAGTGGTCACCTATCCAGATGAGACGGCCTATGACGTATTGGAGAAGATGAATCAATTCGACGTTGAGATACTCCCCGTCGTCGATAGAGCTGATGAAGGAAAACTTCTAGGGGTTGTCTCGAAGAGGGATACGCTGAACGCCATCCTCCTAGGTAAGAGAAAGATGAGGCTTCTGGAGTAAGTGCCTCTCCATAGACAAGGCTAAATCACCGGTAGGATCCTATGATGATGACTTGAGGATACCAAACATCAGATTGAATCCAATATCAGAGACCGAAGCCGAGGCCGCCGTGGCCGTCATCCTCAAACCAGCCATGGAAGACCTGGAGGTTCTATTGGTTAGGAGAGCCTTTAACCCCTCAGATCCATGGTCTGGAGACATCGCCTTCCCAGGTGGACGGAGGAAGGGGAAGGAAGCCCTGATCGAGACGGCTGTAAGGGAGGCCTGGGAGGAGATAGGAGTAGATCTAAAGCTATGTGAAGCCCTTGGAACCCTAGACATCTCCACATCGAGGAGGGCGCCTGAGCTGAGGGTTCTACCCTTCGTCTACCTCTGCAACCGTGAGCTTGAGATCAGATTGAATGAGGAGCTCTCCAGCTACTTCTGGATCCCCCTGCGGAGGTTGAGGAGCTCCAGGGGCCATGCGATCATCGGAGGCGCTGAGAATCCAGTCTTCATCCTAGAGGAGGGGATAGTCTGGGGCCTCACATATAGGATGCTGGAGGATCTATTAAGTAGGGTGGAGGAGTCAGCTTAGAAGCCCCTTGAGGATTCTGGCCACGTCGCTGGGCTTCTCCGCCACCGGCACCTCCGCGGATTCCAAGGCCTCTATCTTGCTTCTAGCGGTTCCCCTCTCCCCCTGTATTATGGCTCCGGCATGACCCATACGCTTGCCAGGTATGGCTGTTCTACCTGCTATGTAGGCGACAGCTGGCTTCGTGAAGCCTCCCTCAGCTATGAATTCAGCGGCTCTCTCCTCAGCATCCCCTCCGATCTCGCCTATTAGAACCACCGCATCGGTTTGGGGATCCTCCTCAAACCATCTCAGGGCGTCGATGAAGTCCAGGCCCGTAATAGGATCTCCACCTAGGCCGACGCAGGTAGACTCGCCGAGGCCGATACGGGATATGTGATCCGCGATCTCATAGGTGAGGGTTCCACTCCTAGAGATTATGCCAACCTTCCCTCTAGTGAAGACTCTTGCTGGCATGATACCCAGCTTACACTCCCCCACCTTAATCACCCCCGGGGTGTTAGGCCCTATGATGGTTATGTCGCTCTTCCTAGCCCTAGCTACGAACTCCATCGTATCCCTGATCGGAATCCCCTCGGTGATGACAACTATTGGATCGAGGCCAGCGTCCAGAGCCTCATAGACGGCGTCGGGGGCATAGGGGGCTGGGACGAAGATTATGGAGGCGTCAATCCTATGCCGATCAAGGGCCTCAGCTACGGTGTCATAGACGGGGACTCCCTCGACGCTGTCACCCCCCTTACCTGGAGTGACTCCGGCGACTATCTTGGTTCCATATTCCAGCATGAGCTTCGTGTGGAATCTCCCCTGTTTTCCGGTGATGCCCTGGACGACGACTCTAGTCTCAGCATCTACGAATCTCACCATATTCATCACCTCCCTAGGAGTGATACCACCCTCTCAGCCGCCTCCTCCATGCTGTCTAGGCAGTGGATGCCTGCCTCCTCCAGGAGTCTCCTCCCCTCCTCCTCCTGTGTGCCGATCATCCTTACCACCATGGGCTTCTCCACGCCGGTCTTCTCCCTCGCAGCTATGATACCTCTCGCCACCTCATCACAGCGTGTGATGCCTCCGAGGATGTTGATGAAGATGGCCCTCACCCTGGGATCAGCTAGGAGAAATGAAACTGCCATCTCCACCCTGTCAGCTGGAGCTCCTCCACCTAAGTCAAGGAAGTTAGCTGGCTTCCCCCCATAGAGCTGAACGGTGTCGAGGGTGGCCATGGTTAATCCAGCTCCATTTCCGATGATGCCTATATCTCCATCCAGCTCGACATAGGTTAATCCTAGCTTCCTCGCCTCCCTCTCCCTCTCAGTCAGGTCTAGTAGCTCGCTCTCACCGAAGCGCTCTAAGAGAGTTTGATGACGGAAGAGGGCGTTGTCATCTATATTCAGCCTCGCATCGACGGCTATCAGCCCCCTTGAGGTGAGAGCCAGCGGATTTATCTCCGTTAACTCCGCATCCATCTCCACCGCGATCCTGTAGAGCCTCAGCAGGATGTCGGATCCCCTCAGAAGATCTCTACCTATGAGACCGATCTGCTTCACCATCCACCTCGCGTGATGAACTCTAAATCCTTCCACTGGATCTATCGTCATCCTTATGATCTTCTCAGGCGTTCTCGCCGCCACCTCCTCTATTTCCATTCCACCCTCGGAGGTGGCGAGCACCGTATAGCTGCGACTTCCCCTGTCTATTACGACTCCTAGATAGAGTTCTCTCTGGATGTCCATCTTCTCCTCGACCAATACCCTCTCCACCTTTACCCCTCTCACCTCTCCCCCTATGAGAGTCTTAGCTACCTCATATGCCTCCTCAGCCGTCTCGGCGAAGCGGACGCCTCCAGCCTTACCTCTTCCACCAACGGGTATCTGAGCCTTCACCACCACTGGACCGCCGATCTCCTCTGCTATCTCCCTAGCTTCCATCGGGTCTGAAGTGATCCTCCCATTTGGGATGGGTATGCCATAATCTCTAAAGATCTCCTTTGCCTCCCACTCCAGCAGCCTCAATTTCACAACCCTCTTAAGACCAATATGGGAAGGGACAACCTTTTTTAAATGCATTAGGGGGAATGATGAGAGGATAGCCGAGGGGATAGATGATGCTATATCTGCTGCTGATTCCCTTATTCGCCGGCCTACTCGCCTTCGGCTGTATAGGGGTGCTCTACCTACTGATATTGAGGGAGGATGAAGGGCCAGAGACGATGAGGGAGTTAGGCGGATACATAAGGGAGGGGGCATGGGCCTTTCTAAAGAGGGAGATGAAGACAATAATATACTTCATCGTCATCATCGGCGGCATATTATTAGCGGTCTTTTGGCCTAAATGGCAGATATCCTTCGGATTCATTTTAGGTTCCCTCTTCTCCTTTCTCGCCGTCATCATAGGGATGGATGGGGCGACGAGGACGAATGTTAGAACCGCTAGCGCCCTCAGGTCTTCAGGCGTAAAGGCCCTAGTTATCGCCTTCAGGGGAGGAGCAATCATGGGTTTAGCTATCGTCAGCCTCCAACTTCTAGGCCTAGTACTCCTATACGTCCTCTTTGGGGTTGGTCCGAGCAACCCTGATAGGGTGAGCCTACTAGTTGGATTTGGATTTGGAGCCAGCCTCTCAGCCCTCTTCGCTCAGCTTGGTGGAGGCATCTACTCCAAGGCTGCCGACGTCGGCGCAGATCTCACGGGTAAAATCGAGATCGGAATACCGGAGGATGATCCAAGGAATCCAGCGGTTATAGCCGACCTAGTGGGAGACAATGTTGGAGACTGCGCTGGTAGGGGGGCCGACCTCTTCGAGTCGGGGAGTGACAATCTTATAGCAGCTATGATCGTAGGCCTCCTCTTCATCCCCCTATATGGATGGAAGAGCGTCCTCTTCCCCCTCATAATATGTTCGATAGGTAATCTAGCCACCGTGATAGGCCTCCTCTCAGTTAGGGGATGGAAGGGAAGGAAGCCTATAATTTCCCTAAACATCGCCCTCTTAACGGCGGGTATAACCTCGATAGTGGGCTTCTATCTCACAGCCATATACCTGATGGGAGACATCAGATTCTTCTGGTGCCTCTCCCTCGGGCTTCTCGCAGCCGTCGCCACCTTCTTCATCGTTCAATACTACACCGGCGAAAAACCCATCAGAGATGTCGCAAAGGGAAACGTCAGCGGCGCAGCTATAGGGCTTATGCAAGGCTTCGCCTATGGAATGGAATCCGCGACGATTCCGATCTTCATCATCGCAGCCACATTGATCGCAGCCTACCTCATCTTCGGTGGGGGATTAAGGGGGTTGATGGGAATCATAGCCTCAGCCTTAGGCCTAATGGAGATAATGGGGATGGTGATGGCGACCGATACCTATGGCCCAATAGCTGACAACGCTGGAGGGATCATCGAGATGGCTGGCTTAAGTAAGGATGTGGAGAGAGAGGCGGACGCATTGGATGCAGCTGGAAACGTGACGAAGGCTATAACAAAGGGTTATAGCATGGCTGCGGCGACGTTGACCTGCTCCATTCTCCTCTTCGCCTATCTCACCGAGGCGGCTAGACATAGCGGAATCTCCCTTCTCAACATCTCACAGGTCTCGGAGTTCCTCAACATCGCGGATCCGAGGATCATCACGGCATTAATGGTGGGGGCGGCCATACCCTTCCTCTTCACGGCGTTAACCGTGAAGCCGGTGGCTAAGGGGGCTCATCAAGTCGTCGACGAGGTTCGTCGACAGTTCAGGGAGATAAAGGGCATAATGGAGGGAAAGGCGAAGCCGGATTATGCTGCCTGTGTCGACATAACAACCAGAAACGCCTTGAGGGAGATGATTCTACCAACGATGGTGGGTATGATCTCCCCGATAATAGTCGGATTTCTCCTAGGCCCATGGTGTCTCGCAGCCTTCCTCGTCTCCACAACGATCGTTGGGGCGCTCTTAGCGATCTTCATGTTCAACTCTGGAGCCATCTATGACAACGCCAAGAAGTATATAGAGGATGGCCACTTTGGTGGGAAGAATACGCCGGCTCATCATAGCGCCGTTATCGGCGACACCTTTGGAGATCCCTTGAAGGATACGGCTGGGCCAAGCCTGCACATCCTCATAAAGCTGGTGAACATCGTCTCCATAACGCTGCTACCCCTCTTCCTAACC
>JAGHBJ010000096.1 GCA_021161045.1 Candidatus Bathyarchaeota archaeon | reverse complement strand
CTACTACTCCTCAGCCTACTATGAGAATCCGGAGGCTGAGATGGAGAGGAAGGGTTGGCTGGGAGCCGACCTCATCTTCGACATAGACGCCGATCACATAGAGACACCCTGCAAGGCTGAGCATGACAGATGGCGATGTAAAGACTGCGGATTCGAGGGGAGGGGAGAAACCCCTGAACGCTGTCCAAGATGTGGAGGCACATCCTTCAAGGAGGAGAAATGGATATGTAATCGATGCCTCGACGCCGCGAGGCATGAGGCTCAAAAGCTGCTGGACATACTCATCGGCGACTTCGGCTTCTCCCCCATCGACGAGCTGGAGGTGAGCTTCACGGGGCATAGAGGCTACCATATCCACGTCTCAAGCCCCAATATCAGAGAGCTGGATCAGCCGGCTCGAAGGGAGATCGTCGACTACATCCTGGGAACGGGAATAAAGGCTGAGCTACACGGCTTTAAGCCCTCCCTTGAACGACTAACCACAGGTGAAGGAGGCTGGAGGGATCGATTGATTAAAGCACTCTACGACTACCTGGAGGAGGCCGATCTCAAAGCCCTCATGGAGGCTGGTCTGAGCAGGGCTACAGCCTCGAAAATCCTGGAGATTAAGGATAGACTCCTCCAAATTCTATGGGATGGAAGACCAGGCCTAGCCCTGAGACTGATCAGGAGGAGAACCCTGGATAAATTGGTGGAGGCAGCCGTGGGGAGAGAGGCCTCAGCGATAGACACCGTCGTCACCACCGATCTACATAGGTTGATAAGGCTTCCAGGAACATTACATGGGAAGACAGGTCTCATAGCTCAGAGGGTCTCCGTGGAAGGCCTCGACGATTACGACCCCCTGGTGGAGGCCGTCGCCTTTAAGGATGGAATGTTGAAGGTCTATGTGGAGAGGGCGCCGAGATTCAGCATCGGAGGCGCCTTCTACGGCCCCTACATCGGGGAAGAGGTGGAGCTGCCTATGGAGGCGGCTCTCTACCTCCTCTGTAAGGGGGCGGCGAGGTTAGCGGGATGAAGGGGGCCTATAACCGCCTCTTCGAGGCGTGGAGGAGGGAGCGCTGGAGCAAGGAGCTCCAAAAACTTCCAGATGGCTTCCTAGAGGAGATGAGGGAGTACACCCAGAGGCTTCGAGAGCAGGGTAGAATGGTGGATAGAAGCTCCCTCATAGGGAGGATAGCTGAGAGGGAGAGGGAGAACGCGGAGCGCATGTGGAGGGAGCTGCTGGAGCTTAGGGTGAGGAAGATCATCGAGGCAGTCCTAGAGGGGAGAGCCATCCCAATCGAGAACCTCACACCTGAGGAGAAGGGGCTTCACGCCGGCATAGGGAGGCTGATAGCCGAGCATCTGGAGAAGATGAGGAGCACCCCAGCCCGAGGGGTCTCCATACCTAGAGGTAAACCCCCTAAAGGGATGAAGGTCGTCAGATTCCTCCAATCCACACCCGCCATCATAGGGGTTGACATGAAGGCCTACGGCCCCTTCAAGGCGGAGGATGTGGCCATGCTGCCGGAGGAGAATGCTGAAAACCTAATAAGGAGGGGCATCGCAAAGGAAGTGGAGATTGGGGGATGAAGGTTCCAAGAGAGATTAAGAGCTACTGCCCTCGATGCCGGACGCATACAGTCTTCACCGTCACCCTATACAAGGCGGGTAAACGGCGTAAGCTGAGCTGGGGTGAGAGGAGACACGAGGAGGAGAAGCATGGATACGGTGGACAGAAGTATCCGATACTACGGAGGAAGGCGAAGACGACGAAGAAGCAGACGCTGAAGATTAGATGTAAGGAGTGCGGCTACATCATTCATCGAAAGGGCATAAGGATGAAGCGTATAGAGGTGGTCTAATGAGCTGGGAGGATCTCATCCCAAGGCCTACATCGAAGTTTCTAAGGGTGAGATGCCGAAACTGCCAGAGTGAGAAGATCATCTTCAGCCACGCCTCAAGGGTCATCAGATGCGACAACTGCGGCGAGATCCTCGCCGAGCCGACGGGTGGGAAGGCGAAGATATACGGTGAGATCATAAAGGAGCTGGGGTGAAACCCCTTGATAGGTAGACCTGAGTGGCCTGAGGTGGGGGAACTCGTCGTCGCAACCGTCAGGCGCATCGAGAGCTATGGAGCCTACGTCACCCTAGACGAATATGACGACAAGGAGGGGCTGCTACACATCTCAGAGATCAGCCCATCATGGGTTAGGAACATAAGAGACTTCGTCAGGGAGGGGCAGAAGGTCGTCTTACAGGTCTTGAGGGTTGACAAGGCGAGGGGTGAGATCGACCTATCGCTGAGGAGGGTCTCCAAGGATGAGCGGAGACGTAAGATGAAGAGCTGGAAACAGGAGCGGAGAGCTGAGACCATATTGATGATGGCCGCGGAGAAGCTAGGCATCGACGAGGAGGAGGCCTATAGGGAGGGCTTGAAGATCCTAGAGCACTATGGCAGCTTATATGCAGGCCTGGAGGCGGCGGTTAGAAGGGGCGTTGAAGCCCTACTCTCGGCGGGAGTCTCAAAGCGCATGGCCGAGACGCTCACCGAGATAAGTAAGGAGAAGATCACGCTGAGGGGGGTTACGATCCACGGCTTCTTCAAGGCGGTCTCCACCGAGCCAAACGGCGTTGAGATCATCAGGGAGGCCCTACTGAAGGGTAAGAGGGCGGCGGAGGCAGAGGGAGTGGAGGTCTCCATCTACGCCATTGGGGCGCCTAGATACAGGGTGGAGGTGAGGGCTGAGGACTATAAGAAGGCGGAGGCCGCTCTGAAGACCATGATCCAGGCTGCCTCTGCTGCCTGGCATGGAGGGGGAGAACTCTCCTTCCAGAGGGAGTGAGATTGGTTTGGCTATTGAGATACTGTGATCGCTGTGATAGATACACACTTGGGGATAGATGCCCCCTCTGCGGTGGTCATGTTAGGATCCCCCATCCAGCTAAGTTCTCACCAGATGATCGGTATCAAAGGTATAGGCTTGAGATGAGGCGGCGGCGGGAAAACTTTTAACCAATTTATGCCCCGTATAGTTGAGCCGCCGATGAAGAGGGTCACGATAATCGCTCCATCGGAGGTTGAGGCCCTCCTCCTCGAGAGGCTCGCGGAGATCAAGGCGATACAGCTTAAGGAGGTATCGGGAGCCTACGTTGAGAAGCTTAAGGAGAGGGCTAGACTCGATATTGACTATGTGAGACTCTATGAGCGCTTCCACAGAGCCTTAGAGGAGTGTATTAGGGGTCTAGAGCTTGAAGAGGCCACTCCCTCGATGGAGGAGATTAAGGAATTGATGGAGAGACCGGGTGAGAAGATCGAGGAGATGATAGGAGAGCTTAGGATGGTCGCAGCCAGCCTAGAGGAGGTTAGGAGTAGGCAGAGAAGCGAGAAGGAACGCCTCATCGAGGAGATGGAGGGGGAGATAGAGAAGGCGAGAGCTCCACTACTGGAGGAGAAGGCGAAGCTGAGGGAGAGGGAGGAGGAGCTTGAGAGGAGATACAGAGAGACCTATAGGCGCATGAAAATAGCGGAGATCATCGCCGGTGGAGCGATCGACGGCGCCCTGGCGGCTGGACTAGTCAGGGGAGAAATGCTCCCATCACTTAAGGCATATCTAGGCGTTTATGAGGAGATAAACTTCAAGATAGAGGAGATAGCAGATGAAGAGTATCTCATAATCGTCTCGGGGCCGGAGGAGAGAGAAGAATGGATTAGATCACTATTCCTCATCTTCGATGTTAAGCCTCTTGAAGATATCTTGAAGAAATGGAACATCCTTGACATTTTAAATCCCAAAAAGAGAAATGAAATTCTTGAAAGACTTAGAGGTAAGATTGCTGAGATAGAGGAGGAGAGAAGAGAATTAGATGAATATAAGAGAAAGATAGAAGAGATGGAAGATGAATATAGAAAAGAGGAGGAGAAAATTAGATTAGATTATGAGGAAAAACTTAGAAAACTAGAGGAAAAACATGGAGAGGAGTTACTAGAGGAGCTTAAAAATGCTAGAGATCGAATTGAAAGAATCAGGAATAGACATAAAGAGGAAGAAGAGCAGATCATAAAAGAGATGAATGAGGAGATAGAAAGACTTAAGGAGGAAATAGATAAAGAGAAGGAGAAACTTAAGGAAATGGTTGCTGAAATAAGCGGGCAAGAGACTAAGGCTAAAAGGTTATTAAATATAATAGATGCAATAGATGAACTCTATGATGATGACTTAATTGTTGGAATAGTTGATAAAGATGGAGCTAATGGAATCATTGAACATATTAAACAATATGAAGATGTGAAATATACGTTTAGAGAGGTTAACGAGGAAGTAATGATATTTATATCCGCTTCAGATGAGAGAGTGGAATATGTGAAGTCGCTCTTCTTGGTATATGGGGTAAAGCCCCTCGATGAGTTTCTCAGTGAAGAAGGTATAGAGGATATTCTCCTCCCTGATAGGAGAGGTGAAATTAGAGAGAAATATGAGAGGATTTTAAAGGATGTTGAGAGGAAGAGGGATCAGCTTAGGGAAATCGAGGAGAAGCTTAGGGAGAAGGAAGAGGAGTTTAAGAGGAAGGTTGATGAGATTAAACGAAGATATGAAGAGAAGCTTAGAGAGTTGGAGGAGAAGCATAGGAGGGAGATAGAGTCCGCTGGAGGAGATCTACTGGAGGTTCTGAGAAGGGCGAAGTACATCGATAGAGCTCTATTGATACTTGCTAAGGGTGATCCGATGACGCTTAGAACGAATCTCATAACGGTGATACAGGGATGGCTGCCTGAAAGGCGGATGGAGCAGTTCCAGAGGACGATAAGGGAGGTGGAGGGGGAGACGGGTGTCAGGCTTTACATCGAATACGAGGATGTCTTCGACGAGGAGCCTCCATCACACCCCTGGGTTCCGAGGATTCTCAGGCCCTTCTACCTCTTGACGAGAATGCTGGGCATCCCTCATCCGAGGGAGATAAACCCGACAGCGCTCTTCACGGTTCTATGGATCGGCATGTTCGGATTCATGTTTCCAGATATAGGACAGGGACTCTTCATCACGATCCTCGGAGTTCTCTTCGCCTATGTCTGGAAGAAGAGGTTCATGGGAATGAACTTCGTCAGATTAGGGAAATTGATGATTGGGCTGGGCATCTCAGCCACCATCTTCGGCCTACTATTCGGAGACTTCTTCCTCGTCGAAACTAGGCCGCTGCTATTCAAGCCCCTCCATAACGTGTGGGTGATGATAAAGTTGGCCCTCTTCGTCGGCATGGCGGAGCTCCTCTTCGCCCTCATCCTCGGCATCATAAACAGATTGAGAAGGGGAGAGATCTGTGAAGCTCTAATGGGCGATAAGGGCCTTGGAGGCCTCATACTCTTCATAGGCCTGTTACTCATGATCTTCAGATTCTGGAGCGTCAGGGACTTCTCAGCCTTCAAACACTGGAGCACGGGAGTCTTCGCGGTGGGCCTTGGAATGATCTTCATGGAACCCATCGTCAAGGCGAAGATACATGGAGAGGAGAGTAAACTCTCAGCGTTCGCCTTCGAGGGCCTTGGATGTGTGATGGAGAGCCTGATCTCGCTTCTATGCAACACCCTCTCCTTCACCAGGCTCGCTGGATTCTCTCTGGCTCATGTAGCCCTCGCGGAGGTGGTTCTCTCCCTAAGGGAGATCGGAGTGGGGATGGGGATCTTCGGCCTCGTCTTCATGAACTTCCTCGCCCTCTCCATAGAATTCCTCGTCATAATAATACAAAGCCTGAGGCTCCTATACGACGAGTTCTCAACGAAGTTCTACTATGGAGACGGCAAACCCTTCAAGCCTTTCTCCATCACCACCCTACAGAAATAGTTAAAAAAGGAATGGAAGGGATAGTGTAAGAGATGTTCGGAGAGGCGCTCACGATAATGATGATATTGACACCCCTCATAGGCCAGGGAGCCGCCAACATAGGGCTGGGATTCATAGCGATGGGAATCGCAACGGGATTAGCCTGCATTGCAGCTGGAATCGCGGTGGCAAGCACGGGCACAGCGGCGATCGCATCCATCACCGAGAAGCCTGAGACGTTCGCAAGAAGCCTCATCTTCGTCGGCCTCGCAGAGGGCATAGCCATCTATGGACTCCTCGTAGCGCTGCTGGTCTGGATACAAATCCCAACCCTGCTATAGGGACGGTCAGGGATCCATGAGGGGAACGGAAGAGAGGAATAGTAGGGGAAAGAGGATCTTAGCAATTTATCTCCTCATCCTCATCTCCATCCAATCCATCTGCCTCATTCAGATAGCACTCAATAGGACATCCCTCAACCTGATAAGGGTAGTACTCTATGCAATCCTATTGGGGGCAGCGCTCCCCGTAGGTCTTGGGCTCCTCTTCTACCTATACCTAAGAGCCCGGAGTTAGGATGAGATATCGACTGTATCGTTCAGGCCTCAATCCCTGATCAAGGCCCCAGGCGATTCTTGTGAGGTCTAACACCTCCGCCTCACATCGAAGGAGGAACCAGAGGACATAGGGTATGTCGAACCTCCTCTTCCTCGACTCATCCTCAGCCATCTCCAGCAGGTATCTCCTGAGATTCGTCCTAACGAGGGCGTAATCTCCCTCAACGGCGGGGAGAAGTATCCTAGGTAGAGGCGGCTTCAACGAGTCCACAATTTCACCGAGGCTTCTACCCCCTAGAAGCTCATCTCCAATCCGCCTTGGACATAGGGGAGTATAACCTATCAGACCTTCAACATACTCCGCAGGTATCTGCCGCCCATGGAGGGCCATTCTAATGCTCTCAAGTAGGAGTATGTTCTCAACACTCCTATCGAGAGAGATGAAGTCTCTCAGGAATCCCCTCACTCTTCCAGGCGCCTCCTCTATGGCGTCACAAGCCGCGTCGAAGCAGATCTTATTCAGGGCGAACTCCAATATCCATAGCGCCTCAAGCTCCTTGAAAGCCTCCAATCGATCGATGAGTGGTTTATAGATGGTTCCCTCCAGCGCCATGACGGCGTCCTCAACGCCTTTAGCCTCGATTAGAGGGTCATAATCCTCTATGAATTGGGGTGGGAGAGGTAGGAGAAGTCCCCTGATCTCCTCCTCAGACTCGCCGGTATACTTGCCCCTCAGCACCCTCTTCAAATTCATAGCCTCGTATCGCAGGGGGAAATAAGCTCTGAGGAAGGGAGCCATATCATCGGAGGCAACCCTGATAATCCTCTCCAATCGATGGAAGAATAATTCATAGAAAGCCTTCTCATAATCAACCGCCCTAGCATCCGGGGGAAGCGGATCAACATATGAGCCGTAAGGCGTCTTAGATAGAGCTGCCCTCAACGCCTTCTCATCCTTCGAGGCCGCGAGGGAGAGGAGGAGCTCCCTATCTAGGAGCTCGGGGACTAGGGCGTGACATCTGACGACTACATATATATTCCGGAATCTCAGGGCCTGCGCCGTGCCAACACACCCCCTATAAGCTTAGTCCGCACTAAGTCATCGAGGGACTCCTCCTCCAATTTATCCTCGATATACTTCACTATCCTCTTATAGCTGGGGATCACGATGTTCTCAAGGGCGTTCACCTTCCTATTCGTCTTACCAAGCTCATCGGCGATCCTCTCAGTTCTAGCCTCAAACATTGCAAGATTGATGAGCTGATCAAAGAGATCTAGGAGAATCCTCGCCACCTTTGCGAGGGAGGCGTCAAGCTCGACATCTATGACGGGCCTCTTCTTCACCCTGAGATAGGGATATAGGACACCCATCACGCTCATCGGTAGGACATCTACATCCGTCTCCTTCTTAACGGACTTAGCCTGGGAGACCACCTCAAGGGGGCCGAGGGAGATATATGCCTCCCTCAACGCCTCATAGACCTCGGCGAGCTTCTCGTTTAGAAGCCTCCTCTGACCTCTGAGAGCATTTAGGGACTCGGTGAGCTCCTTGGCGAGGTGATCCCTCTTCAGCTTAAGGAACTCGCATCCACGCTCAATGAATCTAATCCTACGCTTCATCTCGATGAGGAAAGCCCTTGTAGGCCTGACGCCGCTGAGGGTTGACAACTCATCCAGCCCGCCTATACTTTGGATGGAACTCCTTGATGTACTCCCTCCTAATCCTGATCAACTCCTCCTCAGGGAGCATGGAGAGTAGATCCCAGGCTATGTCAAGGGTCTGCTCGATAGTCCTATTCTCATAGATGCCCTGGTTGACGAACTCCCTCTCGAAGCGGTCTGCGAACTCCAGGTATCGGCGCTCCCTCTCGCTTAGACCGACGACGCCGACTATGCGGACCAAACCCCTCGCCCTAGTCCCCTCGGCGTAGGCCATATAGAGCTGGTTTGAGACATCGGCGTGATCCTTCCTAGTTCGCCCCTCACCGATGCCATCCTTCATCAGCCTCGAAAGACTTGGCAACACATTCATCGGCGGATATATACCCCTGAGGAAGAGGTCTCGCTGTAAGATGAGCTGCCCCTCCGTGATGTATCCCGTGAGATCTGGCACGGGATGGGTGATGTCTCCGCCTGGCATCGTCAATATTGGCATCAGAGTGACGGATCCCTTCTTCCCCTTGATCTTCCCCGCCCTCTCATAGATTGTGGCGAGGTCGCTATATAGGTAGCCTGGATAACCCTTCCTCGTCGGGATCTCCTCCCTGGCGATGCTTATGCTCCGAAGGGCCTCAGCATAGTTCGTCATATCAGTGAGGATGACGAGGATATGCATATCGAGATCGAAGGCGAGATACTCAGCCACCGTCTGTGCAATCCTAGGGGTGATGAGCCTCTCAATCGGCGGGTCGTCGGCGAGGTTGAGGATCATAACAGACCTATTCAGGGCGCCCGTCTTCTCGAATTCACGTCTGAAGAACTCGGCCTCCTCATGCTTTATGCCCATAGCTGCGAAGACTATGGCGAACTCCTCCTCACGTCCAGGGATGGTGGCCTGCCTCGCTATCTGAGCCGCCAGCTGGTTATGTGGTAGACCGGACTCTGAGAAGATTGGAAGCTTCTGCCCCCTTACCAGGCTGTTCATGCCATCGATGGCTGAGACGCCGGTCTGAATGAATTCGCTGGGAACCGCTCTCGCAGCGGGGTTGATGACGCCTCCATGGATATCCCTCTCATCGGTGCTGATGGGTGGGGGCATTCCATCTAAGGGCTTCATACTGCCGCTGAATATCCGTCCTATAAGCTCATCTGAGACAGGTATTTTGAGGGTCTCACCGGTGAAGTGGACGCCGACGTTTAGATCCATTCCACCGGTCTCTCCATAGACCTGGATGAGGGCGTAATCCCTAGATACGTCCAGGACTGAGCCTAGAACCTCCTCACCATCGGGTGTGATTACCCTAACCACCTCATCGTAGGCGACATCCCTAACCTTCTCCACGAAGAGGAGTGGCCCCCTGATCTCCCTAACGGTCTTATATACGAGACCCGCCTCTCTCAGACTCATCTCACTCCACCCCATACTCCCCAGCTAGGGAGGAGACCTCCCTCCTCATTCTCTTCCTCATCTCCTCTATCGGCTCCACGCCCTTCTCCTCCTTCACCCGCATAATCTCCGAGACCACCTTCAGCGCTCTAATCCGTTCTATCGGTATACCCCGCCTAATGAGGGGTTCAACGGCGTCATGGAAGTCCATTATAAGCTTAAGCAGCTTCACCTGCTTCTCAGGGTCACAGTACCTATCGACCTCATGGAAGGCATTCTGAATGAGGAAGCCCTCCCTTATCATCTCCGCGATCAAGAGTGTCAGTCTCTGCTCATCCGGAAGAGCCTTCTCCCCTATAATCCTCGCCGTCTCCTCTATCTCCGAGGCATCCTCCAGAATCTTCAAGGCCCTAGCCCTCAGCTGCATCCATCTAGGCTCATACTTCTCCCACCAGACGGATGCCACCTCGATGTATCGGCTGAAGCTTCTCAGCCAGTTTATCGCCGGGAAGTGCCGTCGGAAGGCGAGCTCAGTGTCCAAAGCCCAGAAGGCCCCGATGAACCTCAACGTATGAGTCGTCACCGGCTCGCTGAAGTCTCCACCTGGAGGCGAGACGGCTCCGATGATGGTGACGCTTCCCACACGTCTCTCCGAGCCTAGGGTGACGACTCGGCCAGCTCTCTCATAGATGCCGGCGATCCTGTCGGCCAGATACGCTGGGAAGCCTCTCTCAGCGGGTATCTCCTCAAGTCGACCCGATAGGTCTCTCATCGCCTCAGCCCATCTCGACGTGGAGTCAGCCATCACGGCTACGTCGTATCCCTGATCCCTGAAATACTCGGCGAGGGTTACGCCTAGATATATGCTGGCCTCCCTCGCGGAGACGGGCATGTTGCTGACGTTGGCGACGATGACCGTCCGCTCGATGAGCTTCCTCCCCGTCCTAGGGTCTGTCAGCTCAGGGAAATGGGTGACGACATCGGCCATCTCGTTTCCCCGCTCACCGCATCCTATGTAGATGATGACGTCGGCGTCAGCCCACTTGCTTATCTGCTGTAGAGTGACCGTCTTACCGGTTCCGAAGCCTCCTGGGATCGCCGCCGCTCCGCCCTTCGCGACGGGGAAGAAGGTGTCTATGACCCTCTGACCGGTGATGAGGGGAATGGTGAGTGGAAGCCTCTCCTTATAGGGTCTCGGCATCCTCACCGGCCATGTATGCATCATCTTCAGCTCGACTTCCTCCCCCTCATCCGTCTTCAGGGTTCCGATGGGTTCATTGACGGTGTATTCACCCCCCTCGATCTCCACTATCTCCCCTTTGAGGTGGGGTGGGATGAGAATTCTATGCTGGAAGTATTCGGTCTCCTGGACGACGCCTATGATGTCGCCTCCAACGACCTTCTCCCCCTTCTCAACCTTCGGTTCGAAGTACCATTTCTTATCCCTGTTTAAGGGTGCGATTCGAACACCCCTCTTGATGAAGGGGCCTACCATCCTCCACATCTCCAGCTCCGATCTCTCAACTCCGTCGAAGATGTTCCCCATCAATCCTGGCCCAAGCTCCGCTACGAGAGGTGTGCCAGTGTCTATGACCGGCTCACCCGGCTTCATGCCGCTGGTGACCTCGTAGCATTGTATGAAGGCGTTTCTACCGCTCAGCCTGACGATCTCCCCCATCAGGCCTAGTTTTCCAACCTCTACCAGGTCTCCTATCCTCGGCTCCTCCTCGAATCTCGCCACGACGAGGGAGCCGTTGATCCGCTCTATAACACCCTTAAGCGCCATCATATCACCCCCAGCGCCTTTGCGACCTCAGCTCTTAGGAGGCGTCTAGCCCTCATGATTCTTCCCTCCAGGGTGTTGTTATAGAGCTTTGTGCCGTCTCCACTCTCGACGATGACTCCTCCTACATGCTCCGCCGAATCCTCTGCTAGGGAGAGGGATATACGCCGCCCCTCCTTCTTCATCTCTCCCTCAATCTCCTTAATCAGCTGCTTAAGGATCGCCCTATCCCGATCATTTCCATATATGGTGAAGGATGAGCCTCCAATCTTCTCCACTGCCTCCAGGATAAGCCTCTTCAATAGGGCTGAGTATTCCTCCCCTCCCTTCTCTGCGATCTCCCTCAGCCTCGCCTCAGCTGCGTCGAAGACGGATGAGATCAATTTCTCTCTCTCCTCCATCAGCCGTCTCCTCCCCTCCATCTCAGCTTCCCCTATTATTCGATCCCTCAGGGTTTTCACCCTGCTCTCGATCATCTCCTTTATCCTTCTCTCGGCCTCCTCTCTGATTCTCCTAGCCTCCTCCTCGGCGTCTCTCAGGATCTTCTCAGCTCTTTCTCTCCCAGCCATGAGGATCGTATTTCTCCGCTCTATCGCCCTCCGTATCAGATCAGCTTCCAGCTCTAACGCCTCACTCATTTCATCACCTCCTTGAGGACTAGTTCAACGGCCTCCTCCATCCTTCCCTCAGCACGCTCCATCATCTCCCTCACCCGTCTTTCATACTCCTCCAGCATTTTCTCCGCCTCTTTCTTGGCCTCCTCCTCCGCATCCTTCAGAATTCTCTCCAGCGTCTCACCCTGCTCCATTCTAAGTCGCATATTCTCAGCGTCTATCCTAGCCTTCCTGATGATCTCCTCAGCCTTATTCCTCGCCTCCTCTATGAGACGCTCAGCCTCCCTCTCAGCCTCCTCTATGAGACGCTCCAGCCGCTCCGAGACCGATACAAGCCTTTCGACCGACATCACAACTCCACCCTCGTCCCTACAGCCTGACTTACTATGCTCCTCAACTCCTCCATCCTCATACCCGTAGCCATCGTTAGGTCGGGTATGATGAGGAAGACTGGTTTAATCTCACCACTCTCTATGAGCCTCTCCCTAATGCTTCTCGTCTCCTCGGAGAATCGTTCAGGGATTATGATGAGATTGAACCTCTCCTCACCAATCAACCTCTCGATCACCCTCGCAGCCTCCCTTCCATCCTCGGCGTGGAATCCATGAGCTCCTATGAGCTCGAAGCATGTGGTGAAGGAGGATGGACCGACTACGGCTATACTCATCTCTCATATCTCCCCCGACGATGCCCTTAAAAAACTTGGCCTAGACATGGAGGGCGGAGAGAGCTGAGAAAAGGCAGTCGGAGACGATCCTCGGGTATAGGCCCACCAGGATCGCTATGACAGCCAGTATTATGAGCGGCGCCTCCATCGAGGCTGGAGGATCCTCAACCATCTCCAATCCCTCTGCGAGGGGGCCGAAGAAGATGCGTTTAACTATCCATAGGCCGTAGGCGATTGTTATGACGGTCATCAATAGGATGACGGTGGCAGCTGAGATCCCCATGAGAGAGGTTGATAGGGGGCCGTCGAAGACTCCTGCGAAGATCATCCATTTAGACATGAAGCCGGAGGTCGGTGGAACCCCCGCTATCGTGAATATCCCAAGCAGCGTTAGAGTGGCGGTTACGGGCATCCTGTCGGCGAGGCCTCCCATGCGGCTTATACTTAGAGTGCCAATCCTATAGAGGAGTGCTCCGGCGACGGCGAAGAGGATGCACTTCCCAAAGCCGTGGCTAACATAGTGGAAGATGGCTCCTGAGGTGCCGAGGGTTGACATACTTGCAACTCCAAGCAGAATGTATCCCATCTGACTCATGCTGCTGTATGCTAGATATCTCTTCACGTCGTCCTGGGCGAGGGACATGAGGCCGCCATATATTAATGTGATGAGGGCCCAGGCAACGAGGATCGGCTGGAATCGCTGATAAACCGGATACATGGGCACCACTATGAATCTCACGATGGCGTAGGGGGCTATACCGCTCATAGCGGGGCTTAGGAGCGCCGTTATCGATGTTGGGGCCTGGGTGTAGGTGTCAGGTAGCCATAGATGGAGGCCGAAGACGGCCATCTTGGTGAGGAAGCCTATGAGGAAGGCTGCGACGATGAAGGGGGCTTGAGGCTTGGCGGCGATGAGGCTGAGGGCTGAGAACTCGAAGCTCCCCGTGATCCAGTAGGTGGATAGTATGCCGACGAGGAGGATGACAGCTCCGACATGAGTCCAGAGGAAGTATAGGAGGCCGACGCGCTCCCTGTCTCCGTATCCATAGTTGTTTATGAGGAGCCAGCTTGGAACTAGCATGAGCTCATAGAATAGGTAGAATTGAATTAGATTCGTCGACATGACTGTTCCCATCATGCCGACCTCGTATAGCAGGTAGAGGGCATAGTAGGAGGCGTAGGCGGTGGAGGGAGACTCGCCCCCGAAGAGCTCCTTCACCCTGTGATCAATGTATCTAACAGAGTATATCGACATGAGAAGTGCTAGGAGATTTATCGTGATCATCATCCAGATGCTGAGGCCGTCGGCTAATAATCCGAAGGTTAGACCTATCGATGGAGCCCATGTGTAGCTTTCTAGATGCTTGACGCCCTTAGCCGCCTCTGGAAGGAGGGTTAATAGTAGTAGGAGGGTGTAGGCGAGGGGGATCGCCGCTACATATCCAGCGCTCCGCCCCATCTTTCTAGCGTAGAGATAGACGACTGGAGTCGCCGCCAAGGGTATTATGAGGATTTGAGTTAGGGGATATAGTTGACTCATCTAGACACCTCCGGCGAAGAGATAGAGGAGGGAGATGAAGATGACTAGATATGCTATGATGAGGTATAGGATGTTCACCGATAGAACCCCTGTCTGAACCCGCTTCAACTCGTGGTATAGACCCTTAAAGAGTCTTGGAACCCCATAGTTTAATCCCCTATCCAGCACGGCGGATTCAAGCCATCTATACAGCGCATCCTTGAGGGAGAGGATGCCGTCGACGAAGATGAGGTAGTAGAGAGAGTTGATATACCATCTATTCCAGAGGAATGTGTAGATGCCCCTGAGAAGTGGGCTGGACTCAACGAGTCTACGGGCGTCCACCTTCCTCCCCAGGTAGAGGAGATATCCAGCCACGCCTCCAATTAGTAGCATAGCCCCCGAGATCGAGGGAACCATTATCGCTGGTGCCTCCCCTCCATGCGTCATCACCTCTATGGGGCCGATGGAGTGTGAGAGGCGCTCCTCTAAGAAGTGCTCCGGCGACCAGGCTGGGGAGATGAGGCCTAAGATGGCTATGAGGCCTATGAGGATGACTAGGATGTCGAGGATGGCGATGGGTGTCCACATTATGGCTGGAGCTTCATGGAGATGCCCCTCCTCCAGCTTCTCCTCGATGTTCTCACTCGGCTCGCCGTAGAAGGTGAGGGAGATGAATCTGATGCTGTAGAAGAAGGTCATCGCAGCTGTGATGGCTGCCACTATGAAAAGCGCCGTCGACAGCGGCGTCCCAGCTATGAGGCAGCTGTGGAGAACCGCATCTTTACTCCAGAACCCTGAGAGGGGGGGTATACCTGAGAGGGAGAGGGCTGCTATGAGCATGAGGGCATGGGTGATGGGCATAACCCTCCTCAATCCACCCATATCTGACATGTATATCGACTCCACCGCATGGAGGACGCATCCGGCGCAGAGGAAGAGAGAGGCCTTAAAGAGGGCGTGGCTTATAAGATGGAAGATGCCCGCAGCCAACCCCGCGGTGTAAACTCCCTCATTTAGACCTGAGACACCGAGGGCGAGCATCATGTATCCTATCTGGCTGATCGTCGAGTAGGCGAGGGCCTTCTTCAACTCGAGGGAGACCATCGCCTGAGAGGCGGCGAGGAAGGCTGTGAAGCATCCTATGACGGCGATGGCTATGAAGAAGGTTGAGGCCTCGGATAAGCCGAGGCCCCAATAACCTATGTAGAAGATGGGTGAAACCCTAGCGACTAGGTAGACGCCGGCCTTAACCATCGTCGCCGCATGTATCAGGGCCGAGACGGGGGTTGGACCGGCCATAGCTTCGGGGAGCCATTCATGCAGCGGGAACTGAGCGGACTTACCTATCGGGCCTCCAAGCATTAGCAGAGCTGTAAGGGAGAGTAGGCCAGGAGTCGCAGATAGATACCTGAGCCATGAGGAGGAGGATGCGATGAGCTCCATGAAGTTGAAGGTTCCAGCATAGTGGTAGACTATGAAGATCGCCGCCAGTAGGAGTACATCTCCGAATCCGGTGACTATGAAGGCCTTCATCCCACAGTGAGATGGGGAATACATAGGCGTCGGCGGCGGGCCTCCAACCCAATACTCCTTCTCATCTCTATAGTAGTATCCTATGAGGCCCCAGCTGCAGAGTCCTACGCCTTCCCATCCGACTAGGAGCATGATGAAGTTGTCGCTGAGGACGAGGAGAAGCATGTTTCCGATGAAGAAGAGGAAGAAGAACCAGTATCTCGGCAGACAGGGGTCTCCATGCATATAGCCGACGGAGTAGACGACTATTAGGAATGAGATTAGGGCGACTACATTCGCCACTATGATGCTGAGAGGGTCGATTAGGAGGCCAACCTCCAGTGGAGGCCTATCGGGGAAGACAACCCACCTCATCAACCTCACGTCTCCAGGCCATCTCCCATTCAGCAGCCATGGTATCATCGTGGAAGCCGATAAGACGGCTGAGAGGGCGAAGAGGACGGCGGATAGATTCATAGCCCTTCTACTCACCCGACCTATTAGAGGCGTAATTAACGCCCCTATTATCGGCAGTATCCAGCATAGCCATGGACCTGGATATGCGAGGAGTACATCCATCGGAGATGCAACCTGCGTCATCATGGCCCCATCACCGCCGAGAGATATCTACCAACTCCCTGGAGGAGGCATTTAGAGGCGATGTCGGCGTATCTAATCACCGGCTGAGGCCAGACTCCGAAGATCACTATAAGGAGGGCCATGAGAAGGGATATGCCAACCATTATGGCGGGAGCCTCCTCCGCAGATGCCTCACCCCTAGCGGCGAGGGTGATTATGACTCTAAGATAGTATGCCATCGAGAGGGCGCTGTTCAGAACACCTATGACGGCGAGTATTGGCATTCCAGCTCCTATGGCGGAGGAGAAGAGGATGAACTTGCTGACGAATCCATTGGTTGTGGGAACTCCCCCCAGCCCTAGGAGGGCGATGGAGAGGGAGAGGGAGGTGAAAGGCATCCTACGGCCTAGGCCCCTCATCTCGCTGATCTCCCTTGATCCAAGTTGATGGACTATCGAGCCTGCGCAGAGGAAGGCGAGTCCCTTCATCAAGGAGTGGTTAAAGATGTGAAGAAGGGCGCCCATCAATCCATAGGCTGTCCCCGTTGAGATGCCCACCAGCATGTATCCTATCTGGGAGATGCTGGAGTAGGCGAGCATCCTCTTGAGATCGCTCTGGAGGAGGGCGAGGATGTTGGCCAGCGTCATGGTGACGACGGAGAGAGCTGCGAAGGTTGGCTTGAAGATGGAGACTGGAAATGTGAGATATATCACCCTAGTGAGGGCGTAGAGGCCGGTTTCGATGACTATACCGGAGAGCATGGCGCTTATCGGTCCAGGGGCCTCTGGATGGGCGTCTGGAAGCCATGTATGGAATGGGACGATGGCGGACTTTATTCCAAAGCCTATTAGGAGAGTTGTGAAGAGGAGGAGAAGCCAGGGAGTTGGCTCCACAGCCTTCAGAGATGCGCTCGCATAGGCGAAGTTGAGGGTTCCAGTCATGCCATAGAGGAGGGACATGGATAAGAGGAGGAAGGCGCTTCCAGTGGCGCTCATCATGAAATACTTGAATCCAGCTTCGATAGGTCCAGGTCTATGCTTCATGAAGGAGACGAGGACATAGCTTGAGATACACATCATCTCCCAGAAGACGAAGAGTGTGAAGAAGTCTCCAGCCATCGCCACGCCGACCATGCCGGCATTCATCAACGTGAAGAGGGTGTAGAACTCGGTGAGCCTTCCCTCATGCTCCATGTATCTCGTCGAGTATATCGCAACGAGAAGAGCTAGGAGGGAGATGCATCCAGCCATATAGACGCCTAGGACGTCGATCTCAAAGCAGCCTCCGAGGGGTGGAGCTCCACCAGGTAGATATTTTAGGAGAATCCTCCCCTCAGCTGCTCTCACCTCCCTGTATAGGGGGTAGACCGAGTAGAGGGCTAGAGCTTGGATTAGGATGGTCCAACCCTCCCTGAGCCATTTGACGTGGAGTCTCTCCGCCATCAATCCTATCAGGGGTAGAACTCCTCCCCCTAGGAGGAGGACTAGAAGGGGAATTGGAATATTGATCATGGCGATCACCATCTCAACCTCCTCAGCTTTCTCACATCCAGCGTGCCATAATGCCTATAGGCGTTTAGAGTCATTACGAGGCCGACGGCGACGACGCAGCCATCTAGGACTATAGCCATCAACACTATCATCTGTCCGAGGGGATCGATGAAGCCAGCCCTCTGAATGGAGAGAGCTATGAAATTGAGGTTTGCGGCGTTGAAGAGTATCTCAACGCCTATGAGGAGACGGATCATGTTCCTCCTCGTTGTGAGACATAATAGGCCTATCAAGAGGAGGAGGAAGACTGCGACGATGAAGGATGTGAATGGATGCATCAATCCTCACCTCCAGACTTCAACATCGCAAGGCAGCAGAGGATGGCTGCCAATATGACGAAGGCCTGTCCTAGAACATCTAGACCCCTCTTCCCCCATATCAGCCGGCAGATTCCCCTTGAAATCTCCTTGAAGGAGGTTAGAGATATGAGCCAGCTAGGCTTCAGGGAGGTATATTCCCAAATGGGGAAGGGAAAGTTGAGAGAGAGCGATAGGAGGAGAACCGCTGACAGGAGGATTAGAGCCGTCGATGATAGGGATAGGAGACGCCACCCCTCCCTCTCCCCCTCGATCTCCCCACCTCTGGTTAGGATGACTGTTATGAGGAAGAATACGACAATGGCTCCAGCGAAGATGGCGAGCTGGAAGACGGAGACCAGGGGAGCGCCCATCATGTAGTATAGGATGCCCAGCGAGACATTGGTGCAGAGGAGGAAGAGGACGGCGTAGACGATGTTGGGAACCACAACCGCCAGAAGGGCGGTGAGGACGATGATGGCTAGTAGGATGTAATCCCAGATCATAGCTCCTCCACCACCTCATACTTCATCTCCTTATCGGTTAGGACAGGCCTTATACGCCGTTTAAGCATCGGCAGAACCTCCTTTATGTCTGGAACCTCAGCCAGCCTCTCAGGCGAGTAAACCAGCTCGCTTCGCTTGTAGGCTGCGAACTCGACGAAGTCCGTCATCGTCAACGCGCCTCTGGGACAGGCGTCGACGCAGAGGCCGCAGAGGCTGCAGGTTCCATAGTCTATCTGTGGATACTTCCCCTCCCGCCCCTCGACGGGGACGAGGACTATGGAGGCGCAGGGGCATATCCTGGCGCAGAGGCCGCAGTGGATACACTTATCGAGATCGAGGTGATGGCGACCCCTGAAGCGCTCGGAGAAGACTAGGCGCTCATCGGGATACTTAACGGTCTGGGAGCTCCTCGCCACGTAGGGGGCGACAACGAGGAAGGGTTTAACCAGCTTCTTGAGGAGGCTCATATCATCAACCCCCACTTCAGGATTATAGTTATGAAGAGGTTGAGTAGAGCTAGAGGCATCAGATAGTTCCATCCCAGCCTCAGCGTCTGATCCAGCCTAAGCCGTGGATAGACCGTTCTGATGAGGACTACTATGACCACGATGACTGCGAGCTTCAATAACATCCAAAATATATGATCATATAATGGGACGCCGAAGAGGCTGGGGCCGAGGTATCCGCCGAGGTAGAGGACGATGAACAGCAGAGTCCATCCGAGGAAGCTGACATATTCAGCCATCATGGTGAAGCCGAAGAGAACCCCGCTGAACTCCGTTCTCCAACCCATAACCAGCTCCGTCTCAGCCGTAGGCACGTCGAAGGGCGTCCTCTCAGCCTCAAGGATGAGGCCGACGAAGAAGACTAGGAACCCTATGAACTGGGGTATAGCGAACCAGATGGGCTTCTGGGCCTCAACGATGTCAACAAGGTCGAGGCTTCCAGCTAGGAGGGCCGAGGCAGCGGCGCAGATGACGAGGGGTATCTCCCCTGAGACGTATAGATAGGCGGTTCTGAAGCTCCCGATGATGGTGTACTTATTATTGGCAGCCCAGCCGGCGAAGATTGGGATCACCGGAGCCAGGCCAGCTATGGCGAGAAAAACCGGCAGACTTAGGCCTCCGGCGTCGAAGAGAACCCAGTTGCTGTCGAAGGGTATGAGGGTGATGGCCAAAGCCGGAATCGTCGGCAGCAGAACTGGAGCGGCGAGAAAGAGGGCTTTCTCAACATCATCGGGTATGACGAACTCCTTGAAGAAGAGTTTGAGGAAGTCGGCGATTACCTGAAGCCAGCCTGAACGCTTTCCACAGTAGTAGGGGCCGATGCGGAGCATGGCCCTGGCGAGGAACTTCCTCTCAAACCAGACGGCTATCATGGCGAAGAGAAGTATGAAGGCTAAGCCAGGTATAACGATGATCTGGGCTAAGGGCTTGAAGTTGAACCAGATGAAGTCCCAGAGCCATTTAAGGAGCTCCGGAATGAGTGTTGGAAGACTCCTGATGAAGTTTATGACCTGGAGTGGAGCCTCATGGAGGAGCCATCTAACCAGGCCGAGGATGTAAAGCCAGATCAGGGTGACGACATCCATACGCATCACCTATCGCAGTCTAGATACCAGGGGTCTATGGAGTAGAGGATGACGGGGAGGTCAGCCACCAGCACCTTATCCAGCTCGGCTAAACGCTCGAAGACATACATATTCCTCAGGGTCGGAGAGTTAATCTTCACCCTGTAGGGCTTTAGGCCTCCATCTGTGAAGATATGAACCCCAAGCTCACCCCTCGCCGTCTCAACCCTGCTTAGGGCCTCGACGCCAGGCTTAGACCTGGGGAACAGTGGAACCTTAGTCCTCACTGGGCCGCCAGGTATCTCATCGGCGATCTGCTCCATGATGTTCAAGCTCTGCTCGATCTCATGGAACCTCACCTTCAACCTGGCGAAGCAGTCCCCCTCCTTCTCAGTTATAACCTTGAAGTCTAGGTCGCCATAGGCGGCGTAGGGCTCATCCCGCCTCACATCCATGTCGACACCTGAACCCCTTAAGACGGGGCCTGTGGCGCCAAGTCTTATGGCGTCTTCACGGCTTAGGATACCGACGCCTCGGTTTCTCATCTCGAAGAGGGGGTTCTCCACCATTGCATCCCAATAATCCTGGAATCTGCGTCTGAGATACTTGACAGCCCTCTTCACCTCATCTCTAAATCCCTCTGGGAGATCGGCTCGGACGCCGCCTGGGATGAAGAAGCTGTAGCTCCACCGCGCCCCTGTGAGCTTCTCGAAGAGGTCTAGGAGAACTTCCCTGTCGACGGTTGTCCAGAGGAAGACGGCGGGGAAGTATCCAGTGCACTCAACCTGTAGGCCGAAGGCGTAGAGGTGGCTGTTGATTCGGCCCATCTCGCATATCAGCGACCTAATCCACTTAGCCCTCTCAGGAACCTCTATGCCCAGGGCCTCCTCAACGGCCTGGACGTATCCGAGGGCTATGTTGGCCGTGTCGGCCATCACCATCCGCTCGATGGGGACTATGCCCTGAATGAAGGTTCGTTTCTCCAATATCTTCTCGATACCCCTATGCGTGAACCCTATATCGGCGATGATGCGCCTCACGACCTCCCCGTCGACGTCGATGAGTATGCGGGTCTGACCACTCATGGGGTGCTGAGGCCCCCAGCTTATACGCATGACTTCGGGCTTAACCTCAGGCTCGGTCATGGTGTGATTCCCTCTCCCTTGAAGTCTTTCCTCAGGGGGTAGCCACCCCTCCAATCCGGCGGTAATAGTAGATGTGTCAGGTTTGGATGACCTTCGAAGTCGATGCCGAACATCTCCCAGGCCTCCCTTTCATGGAAGCTCATAGCCTCCCAGACCTGCGTCATCGACGGCATCCTGGGGTTATCCCTCGGCAGGTCGACTCTCAGCATCAGCATGAAACGGGATTCAGGGTTCATGAGGTAGTAGATCATCTGCATCCTCCCCTCCTTGATGTAGTCGACAGCCCCAGCTGAGACGGGATGGGTGAAGCCATATTTGTCCCTTAGAAGCCTTGCGAGTTCCAGGATCTTCTCCCTCTTCGCGATGATGGACACCCGTTTGGATCTATGGATCACAGCCTCCACTAGGAGCTCCGGATGCTCCCGCTTCAGCTCCTCTACGAGCTCCTCCTCACTCCTTGCCGGCACGGAATCCACACTCCTTTCTGATCTTCTCCTGCAGCAGCATCAGGCCGTGGATTATGGCTTCAGGTCTCGGGGGGCATCCAGGTATATAGACGTCGACGGGCACCAGATCATCGATGGCGACGGTGGCGTAGGAGTCGTAGAAGGGGCCTCGACCCGTTGGGCAGGCTCCGACGGAGACTACGAATTTGGGTTCACCCATCTGCTCGTAGAGGTATTTCACCCTCTCCCCCATCTTCCTGGAAATTACGCCGACAACCATTAGGCAGTCGCATTGACGGACGCTGGCGAAGGGGAGGACGCCCAATCGCTCCATGTCGAATCTGGAGCCTGAGACCTGCATGAACTCTGGGCTGCAGCAGCCGGTGACGAAGTGGACTGGCCATATGCTGAACTTCCTCGCCCATGTTAATAGGTAGTCGATGACTCCATAGATCGGGGCCGCAAATCTCTCAGCCATATCACCTCACCAGCTTATCGAGCTCTGATAGGAAGTATCCTATGCCGATGAGGATTATGAGGATGTAGAGGAAGACCACTATGAGGGTGAGGGGGGTTGGAGAGTAGACGGAGGTTAGGATCATCCATGTGAAGGCGTCGAGGGCGAAGAAGACGACGGCGTATCCGAAGTATCGGAGGGCCCCCGTCACCCTGAAGCTTAAAGCCCTCCCAAAGGGGGGTTGACCACACTCATAGATGTTCTTCTTAATCGGATTCGGCTTACTTGGGGCTAGAAGCTTAGATAGGAGGATTGCGATGGAGAGGAAGGCTATGAAGAGGGCGGTGAAGAGCCAGAAGGCGATATAGCCCCCTATTTTAACCATGAGGCGTCCACTCCCCAATACTCCCCCAATAACCCTATTTAATCTTTAACCCCTCGAAATTTTAGGATGCCTAAAATTTACGGGTAAAACAATAAATAGGCCGAGAGGAGATTAGAGCAGACATTTTTAGGGGGGAGAAGCTTGGAGCCTGAGAAGATACATGTAATCTGGCTGTCGGGGCAGGCATGCACAGGGTGCACAGTCTCCTTCCTGAACGCGACGCATCCAAGCCTCGTCGACATCCTCACAGGCTTCATACCCCAGGCCGCTGGGATAACCCTCGACTACCATCAAACCATCATGCTCCCCTGGGGCGAGGAGGCCTTGAAGGCCGTGGAGGCCGCCGAGAGGGGGGAGCTCGAACCCTTCGTCCTCGTCGTCGAGGGAGCCGTCCCAGATGAGGATAAGGCCGGAGAGGGATACTGGTGCGCCATCGGCGAAGAGAATGGCAGACCCATAACCTTCTCAGAGCGCCTAAAGAAACTCGCCGATAAGGCGATTGCAGTTGTCGCCGCGGGGACATGCTCAAGCTTCGGAGGCATACCACACGGCAAGCCGAATCCGACGGGTGCGAGGGGAGTGATGGACTTCCTCGGCAGAGACTGGAGGAGTAAGGCTGGAATCCCCATAATCAACGTCCCCGGATGCCCAGTTCACGGTGAGCATCTCGCCGAGGTTTTAGCCCACGCAGTCCTCGCCCTCAGAGGCTATCTATCGCTTCCAGAGCTGGATGAGTGGCATAGGCCAAAATACATATTTGGACAGACCGTTCACGACAACTGTCCGAGGGCTGGCCTATACTCGGATGGGAAGACTAGCCACGCCTTCGGTGAGCCATACTGCATGGGCCTCCTAGGATGTAAGGGGCCGATAAGCCACTGCGACGCCCCGAAGAGGGGATTCATAGAGGGGGTTGGGGGATGCACGGCCATCGGCGGCATCTGTATAGGATGCACGGAGCCGGAGTTCCCCGATGAACCTTATGGGCCATTCCTGAAGAAGGCGCCTGCGACGTTCTTCATCGCGGAGAAGATACGTGGAATAATCGCTGGACTCGACGCCGTCTGGCATAGATTTGAGGAGAAGCTCGTGGGGAGGAAGCTGTGAGGTGGTTGAGATGGTGAAGAAGGAAGTCCTGATCGAGCCGATGACGAGGCTGGAGGGACACCTCGGCATACACGCCGTCGCAGACCTAGAGAAGGGGATCTACGTCGACGCCCACAGCTTCGTCGTCATGTTCAGGGGCTTCGAGATCATCCTGAAGGGGCGTGAACCCGCTGACGCCATATGGATCACACAGCGGATCTGCGGAGTCTGCCCAACACCCCACGCCATCGCCTCCGTTCAGGCAGTGGACATGGCCTATCAGGCCCCGCCGCCGCCGATGGGAGTGCTGCTTAGAAACTTCCTCCACGGGGCTGAACAGCTCTACGATGCAGCTCTCGGATGCCTCGTCCTCGAGGGACCGGACTACAGCGAGGCGGCCGTGAAGAAGTGGAATCCCGACTGGTGGGAGAAGGCTAGGAAGGCGAAGGCTCCGAATGCGAAGCTCCACGGCTATAAGACCATCGCCGACATCATGAGAGCCCTCAACCCTCTATCAGGGGAGCTTTGGCTGAGGTCATTAGCCGTGGAGAAGCTGGGTCGAAAGATGGCCTCGCTTCTAGGTGGTAAGCATCCCCACGTCGTCTCCATAGTCCCTGGAGGAGTGGCGAAGACTCTGACGCCTACGGATCTGGAGCAGTATGCCGCCATGCTGGCTCATCACGTCGCCTTCGCCAAGGAGTTCATACCCGTGATGGATGACCTCCTAGACTTCGTCCTCTCCCTCGGCTACGAGGAGTGCGGCTCAAGGAAGGTAAACCTCCTCTCCTACGGGGCCTACGACGACCCAGAGGCCTACACGGCGAGATATGAGGATATGCCCAGCTGGGGGCTGAAGCGAGCCGTCTCGCCAGGCGTAGTCATAGACGGCGAACTCATCACACAGGACTTGATAGAGATAAACGTAGGCGTCAGGGAGTTCATTGACAGGAGCTACTATGAGGACTGGGCTGGCCCCAGCGTCGCCGAGGATCCAGCTGGAAACCCCCTGGATGCTAAGCATCCATGGAATAAGGAGACTAAGCCTAAGCCTGGCCCCTATAAGGCTTGGGACTCTAAGTATAGCTGGGCTGGATCGCCTAGATGGGAGGATTGGAAGAAGCGTGTGGACGGCTTCGCCCACGCCCTTGAGGCAGGCCCCATAGCCAGGATGTGGGTTACAGCTAAGGCTGGAAACGTCCCCGAGTCGACGGGGAGCAGCCTAAAGTTCACGCTTCCAAAGGCCGCCGTCGCCGGCTATAAGGTCGTAGACGAGATGGAGTTCGAGTGGAAGATACCTGAAAGGGTGAACACCGTTGAACGGGTGAGGGCGAGGGCCTACTACTACGCCTACACGGCCTACGTCATGTATAATCAGCTGCTCCAGGCCTTGGAGATGGTGAAAGCTGGGAAGGCTGAGGTATGGAGGAAGTATAAGAAGCCTAAGGACGGCATGGGCGTGGGGATGACTGAGGCGATGAGGGGCGCCCTAGCCCACTGGGTTGTGATGAGGGGTCAGCGGATACAGAATTATCAGGTCATCACCCCAAGCGGATGGAATGCGGGGCCGAGGCTGAGCGACGTCGACCTTGGACCCTATGAGGATGCCATCGTTGGCACACCTATAACGGAGCCTACGGAGGGGGAGCTGAGCGGCATCGACGTCGTTAGAACCATTAGGAGCTTCGACCCCTGCCTCGCCTGCTGCGTCCACCTCTATCAGGGTGATAGATGCATAAGGGAGATACCAATCTGCTAATCCAAACTTTTTCTCAGCTCCCGTATGGTTTCTAAGACCATCTCCACGGCTTTATGAGCTGCCTCCTCAACCTCAGGTGAGAGACCTATCCTAGGCTCAACGCTGCGGGGTTTACAGCCGATTATGTAGACCATCCTAGGGAGGACGCCCAGAGCCTTGGCGAATCTCAGAAGGCCTTCAAGGCCTACCTCGTGAAGCGTCAATCTGGCGAGAGTCTCCACCTCCCCCTCATCCTCTATCTCCACCCTCATCATCTTCAGGGTTCCTGGGGCGCCCTCCAAGTCTATTGAGTCGAGGAAGATGACGGCGTCATAGTCAGCTAGGTCTGTGGCGATGGTGAGGCCTGCGGTTCCAATGTCTCTAACCTCGACGTCGGGTGGTAGGGGTCTCTGGGAGAGGAGCTCAACAACTCTCGGGCCGAAGCCGTCGTCTCCCATCAGCCTGTTTCCGACGCCTGCAACCAGAATCCTCATCAGGGGGTGTAGGCCAACAGATTATAATTAGGTCTTCGAAGAGGGTCTGGATGGCGGCCGTAATACTCGCAGGTGGAGTAGGTAGAAGGCTTGGAAGACCTAAGCCCCTGATAGAGCTCCATGGGAGACCCCTCATCTCCTACGCCGTAGAGGCGGCCTTAAAGGTGGCTGATGAGGTGATCATCGTATCGGGGAGGGAGGTCTCCAAGGCTCTTAGGGATATACTCCCAGGGGGTGTGGAGCTCCTCGAAGACCTGGAGGAGGGATATGGCCCCCTAATGGGTTTGTACACGGGATTGACGGCGGCTCATAGATCCTATGCCCTAACCCTACCCTGCGACTCCCCCCTCCTGAGGGTTGAGGTTCTTAGACATCTCCTCAAGAGGGTTGAGGGATTCGACGCAGCCATCCCAAGATGGCCCAACGGCTACCTAGAGCCCCTCCACGCCGCCTATAGGGTTGAGACATCCCTGAGGGCTTGCCGAGAGAGCCTTATGGAGGGAAGGAGGGAGATGAGAGCAATACTGAGGCATCTAAATAGGGTGCTATACATCTCGACGGAGGAGCTGAGAGCCTTAGACCCCGAGCTCCACACCTTCTATAACATCAACACCCCCGAGGAGTTGGAGAGGGCTGAGGAGATTATGGCCGTGAGGAATGGAGACCCACTATAAGTGGCTACCACTTATAAGGGTGAGCGGTTAAATAGGGTGGACTCAAGGCTGAGATGATGGCTGACCCCGATCTCGTGCTGCTGCATCCGCCAAGCGTCTACGACTTCCGGAGACGCTTCGCCATGTATGGCCCCATAAGCGATGTCATACCCTCGACGCCCATCTTCGAGATGTATCCCCTCGGCTACGTCAGCCTCGTCTCCTACCTCGAAGAGCATGGATACCACGCCCGCATCATAAACCTCGCCGTCAAGATGCTAAAAGACCCGAAATTCGACGTGGAGAGGCTCATCGAGAAGCTGAACCCTAAGGCCTTCGGCATAGACCTCCACTGGCTAGTCCATGCGGCGGGGGCCCTCGACATAGCGGCCCTCGTCAAGAGGATTCACCCCGATACCCCCATCATCCTCGGGGGATTGTCAGCCACATATTATCACAGGGAGATCATCGAGGATTATCCCCAGGTGGATTATGTGTTGAGGGGCGACTCGACGGAGGAGCCGTTGCTGAGGTTGATGGAGCATATAGAGCGGGGAAGCGAGCCCGTCGACGTGGAGAATCTCACCTGGAGGAACCGCGACGGGAGGAGGCGGATAAACCCCTTCACCTACGTCCCCGAGAGCCTGGATGAGCTAACCCTCGACTATGGCGCCATGGTTCGCCTAGTCTTGAGGCATAGAGACCTTGAGAGTCATCTCCCCTATGAAAACTTCATGGATTACCCCTTCACGGCTCTCCTCACCTGTAAGGGGTGTCTATACAACTGCGTCACCTGTGGAGGCTCCAGATACGCCTTCAAAAACTTCTTCAACAGGCCTAAACCGGCCTTCAAGTCCCCTGAACGCCTCGTGGAGGAGATGGCCGTCATCTCCGAGTATTTCCACTCCCCCATCTTCCTCCTCGGAGACCTAAGGCAGGGAAGCCGCAGATACGCCGAGGAGGTGTTGGAGGGGATAAGACGTGAAGGCATCGACAACACCATCACCCTGGAGCTCTTCACCCCAGCTCCAAGGTGGTATCTCGATAAGATGGCTAGGTGCTGCGGCAGCTTCACCCTTGAGATATCGCCGGAGAGCCATGACGATGAGATCAGACGTCGACAGGGCAGACCCTACTCGACGGGGGAGATGGAGAGATGCATCCGGAACGCATTGAAGCTGGGATGTGAACGCTTCGACGTCTTCTTCATGATCGGCCTCCCAGGTCAGAGCTATGAATCCGCCCTCAAGTCCGTCGAGTATTCCAAGAGGCTTTTGAAGCGCCTCGGCGATGGACGCATACATCCCTTCATCGCCCCCCTCTCCCCCTTCCTCGACCCTGGAAGCCTCGCCTTCGAGAACCCCGATGAGTATGGGTATAGGCGGCTCTACACGACGCTCACGGAGCATCGTGAGGCTCTCTACCAGCCCTGCTGGAAGCTCTTCCTAAACTACGAGACCAGATGGATGAGTCGAGATGAGATCGCTGAGGCAACCTATGAGGCGATGCTCAGGATGAATAGGGTGAAGCGAGAATTTGGCCTCGTAGATGAGGAGAGGGCTGAGCGGGTTGAGGAGGGCCTAAAGCTGGCCAGGTGGGTGATGCATAGGATCGATGAGATAAACATCAGGGTCTCCGACCCCGAGGAGAGGGCTAGACGCCTTGAGGAGCTTCGAGGGGAGGTGGAGAGGGCGAGGAGATGGACGTGGGAGGGTAAACGTGAGCTAAGGGTGACGGAGAGGGCGGGTATAAGGCTGAAGGGCGTCTTGAAGCATCTCCTTGGCCTGGCGAGACGTCTACGAGGGGAATAGCCGTCTCTCCACCTCCCCTATGGCCTTTAGGCCCTTAACCTCGAAGGGGAGGAGGTGGAGGACGATGATCCTCAGCTCATCGCTGAAGAGATGCTCGATCTCCCTCAGGTAGCGGAGCTGCATCTCCCTACGTTTACGGTTGAACTCTGATCGCTCAGCCTCCTCCTCGGGGACGAGGTAGTTGACGATGACGCCTGACACCTTTATTCCATACTCATCCAGCTCCCTCTTCACTCTCCTGGTCTGATTGACGCCTAGGGCCTCGGGAATAGTCACCAGGAAGGCCTTGGTATGCTCATCCCTCAGCATCGATAGAACATTCTCGGCGAGCCTCCTCCACTCCTCTATGATGCCCAGGGGGTCTCGACGCTCACGCCCCTTAACGAGGATGTCGAGAGCCTTCTTCACCCTGACATAAAGCCTCGCGGCGTCCCCTAGATGCCTATAGAACTTCTCCTCAAGCTTAATCAGTGAGAGGGTTCCCCCAGCTGGGGCTGTGTCCCAGACTATAAGGTCGTAACGACCGCTTCGGTAGAGATCGTAGACGTAGCTGAGGGCGAACTCCTCATCTATGCCTGGCGCCCCCGCAACATATTCGATGATCTCCTCGTCAACAGGTAGAAAAGATGAGACAACCTCGTAGACCTCCCGTCCGAAGCGCTTCTTCCACATATCGATGACGGTCTCATAGTCCAGCTCCACGGCTTCGAGGCCAGGCACCTCCTCTATGGGGG
>JAGHBJ010000012.1 GCA_021161045.1 Candidatus Bathyarchaeota archaeon | reverse complement strand
GATTATGTTGACCAGCACCGCCGTCCCATACTTCGGCAATGCCTCAGCGGTGACGGAGGACTTCCTCACCTTCTCCATCGCCGAGGTTGAGGCCTCCCTGAAGCGGTCTCGATCAGCCACCTCCGGTCTACGCTCACCTTTCACTGCGACGGCCTTCAGGAACTTCGACCCCCAGACGGCTCCGTGGCCTCCCCTCCCAGCAGCCCTCGACCTATCATTCATGATGGCCGCAAACTTGACGAGGCGCTCACCCGCAGGGCCTATACATGCAACCTTAACGCCGTCGTAACCCTCTTGAGATAGCTCCCCCTCCAAGGTCTCAGTTGTGCTGTGGACGTCGAGGCCCCATAGGTGTCGGGCATCCCTCACCTCCACCTCGCCGTCGTGAACCCAGAGATAGACGGGCTGCTCAGCCTGACCCTCGAGGATTATGGCGTCGAAGCCTGCGAACTTCAGCTCTGGGCCGAATTTACCACCGCTGTGGGAGTCATGTATCGTCCCCGTCAGCGGGGACTTCGTGACGGAGCACCATCTGCCAGCTGCGGGGACTCCGCCGACGCCGGTTAGGGGGCCAGTTAGTATGATCGCCTTATTCGCAGGGCTTAGGGGGTCGACCTTTGGGTCAACCTCCTTCAGCATCAGGTAGACGCCTAAACCCCTCCCACCGATCCAGCTTCTGAGAATCTTCTCGGGGAGAGTCTCATATGAGACGGCTCCACTCCAGAGGTCTACCCTTGCGATCCTCCCCATATATCCGCCGGACATCTCCATAATAGCTTTGGAGGCTCATTAGAAAAGCTTTATCATCAAGTGAACGATGCTTAAGGAGATGGCCCCTAAGCCCATAACCCTCGGCGAGTGGAGGATCACCGTCGATCCGGATTCGAGGCCGAGGGTCATGATGCTTGAGCTGACCACGAGATGCAACGCCAAATGTCGACACTGCTTCAGGTTTAGCGTTCCAGGCGCCCTCAAACTCGGAGATATGAGCTCCAAGACCATTGAGCGGGTGTTGGGGGAGACCTCAAGGCTCGGTGTCAGGCGATTAGTCCTCTCGGGGTGGGGCGAGCCGACGGTTCACCCCAGAATCCTGGAAGTCGTCGAAGAGGCGAAGTCCCATGGATTGGAGGTGGCCCTAAACACGAATGGTTTGAGGCTGGGGGAGATGGCTGAGGAGCTATGCACCCTCGGCCTAGATGAGTTGATAGTCAGCCTTGAGGCAGCCGATCCAGAGCTATATGGAGCTCTGAGGTTTAGTGGAGGCCTTGAATTGGTCACCGATGGCCTAATGGCCTTGAGAGAGGTGAAGGATAGACTCCACAGTCCAAAGCCCCTCGTAGCGTTGCATGTCACCCTCAGCTCCCTCAACTACCTGGAGCTCCCAGACCTCATGGAGTATGCCTCGAAGGTTGGAGCGTCGAGGATTGTTGTCAGCAACTACATCCCGACGGGAACTGAGGGGGAGAACCTCACCCTAATAGGGCGGGGAGACCAGGAGGGGGTTATGCTGAGGCTCGGCGTCCTCGCCTTCAAGCATGGAATAGATGTCGTAAAGCCCCAATTCGAGCCTAAGGCGACGAGGAGATGCCCATTCATAGAGTCCCAGGGCCTCTACATCAGATGGGACGGCTCAGTGGCCCCATGCATAAACTACGCCCACAGCTGGACACCGACCCTCGACGGGATAAGGAGAACGATAAAGCCCATCATCTTCGGCGACCTGAGGCATCAAAGCCTCGGCGATATATGGCTCAGCGACAAATATCTCAGGTTTAGGCTGACCGTCAAGACCGGCTCACTCCCCAGCTGCCTAGACTGCGACCTAAGACCCTACTGCACCTACACGCTGACGAATGAGGCTGACTGCTGGGGCAACACGCCGACGTGTGCTCACTGCCCCTACATCCACAGCCTCGCCTACTGCCCCATCTAAGAGGATAAACGAGACTGACAGTGGCCGTCAGATCAGCCTCCACCGGCTGGTGGAAAGACGACGACCCTGCTTCCATCCCTAACCTCGGCTTCTAAGCCTCCCAGGAAGACGACATTCCGCCCATCGATGAGAACCCTATAATCGGGGTTCAACTCCCCATCCCTGACGAGGAGCTCCAAAAGCTCTGGAATGGCCCTCAGGACATCCCTAAGCCTTGCACTCCGCCCTGGAAGCCTCAGCCTCTTAGAGGGCCATCCAAGCTTCTCCCTGAGGGTGAAGTAGATGACCACCTCCACCTCCATCGATGATAAGCCCTCAAAACCCGGGGATAAAGACTTATCGAAGCCTCAACATAGCTTATGAGATGGTTAGGGAGCTAAGCCGTGAGGAGTTGTTAGACTTCATCTATGGAGCTGACATCTATGGAACAGGCGGAGGAGGATCGAGGAGCTGGGCCATCCAGCAGTTGAGGGAGGCTGAGGGGTACGGCTTCAGGCTCATAGACGTCGATGAGGTTCCAGAGGATGCAGTCGTCGCCTGCCCTTACGGAGTCGGGGGAGGCGTGAGGGAGGAGATTAGGAGGAGGCTGAGCGGTCTGCCGAGGCTCAAACGACGTGAGGTGGTCTCCCTCGGCGTCGAGGCCTTTGAACGGTTTTTGGAGAGAAAACTCTACGGCTTCGTGGCCGGTGAGCTGGGCGCTGGAAACACCTTCCTAGCGATGTATATGGCAGCCCTGACAGGGAGATATATCATCGACGGCGACTCCGTTGGACGCTCCGTCCCAGAGGTGGAACACTCCACCTTCAACCTCTGCGACGTCAGCATCACACCCTACGTCGTCGTCTCACCCTTCGGCGACGTACTCATCGTCACCAGGGTTCTCAATGACTCTAGGGCTGAGGACATCGACCGATACATGGCCGTGGCCTCTGGGGGTGGAGTCACAGTCATCGACCATCCAATAGAGGGGAGGAGGCTTAGAGGAGTGATCGTTGAGGGAACCATCTCGAAGAGCATCGAGGTGGGTCGGGCGCTGAGAGAGGCGAGGGAGAAGGGGGGAGACCCCGTTGAGGCTGTTGTGGAGGCCACCGGTGGAGCCGTCATCTTCAGAGGCGTCGTGGAGGAGTTTAGACGTGAGGGGCGTGAGGGCTTCCTATGGGGTGAGACCCATATAAGAGGCGTGGGAGAATACGCCGATAGACGGATGCGGATATGGTTTAAGAATGAGAATCTCATCTCCTGGCTCGACGACAAGCCCTATGTCACCTGCCCAGACCTCATAACGCTGCTGGATCCCGAGACGGGTTATGCACTATCAAACTTCACCGATGACATCAAGCCTGGGAGAGAGGTGGCCGTCATAGGCATCAAGGCTCCGGAGATCTGGAGGACGCAGCGAGGCCTGGAGCTTCTATCACCGAGATACTTCGGCTTCGACATCGATTATAGGCCCCTGGAGGAGCTTGTATCCGAGGCCTAGAGGACTCTGATGACGCCCCTCCGTGGCTCGAATATCCATCCGTTATATCTCAGCTCATCTAGGATCCGTTCAAGCTCTGCATCGTTTAGGTTGAACTCGCTTCTCAGGAGGTCTTTGAACTCCTCCTCGGTGAAGCTCTGTCCGCTGAGGCCTCCTACAAAGTCGAGGATGCTCCTCTTCTCGCTTATGGGCATGGCCGTCGGCGTCGGCGCTGGCTCCACAACCCTCGGGGCCTCCAGGGGTTTCTCCACGGCCTCAAGCTCCTCGAATTCGAAGAGACCTCGACGCTTGCGCATTCGACGCTCCTCAACGGCTTCGAGGTGGCGTTGATACTCCCTCCTAGCCAGCTCGTATAGGCTTCGGATTTTACCTGGGATGTCGAGGCCTACGAGGACGCCTACGATGGAGACCCAGGGGGAACGCTCTATGGGGTATATGCCCAGAATGATGTCTCTCCCTATGAGGGTGTCCTTGAAGCAGCGTCTAACCCTGTCAACCTGGAGCGTCGTGAAGAGATGGCTGGGGCCTTCGATGCCGAAGATGGCTCCGACAGCCGTCTTGGTGTCAACGTCGGCGAAGAGGCTGCTATTCCAGGTGTCTATCAGCGTCGATGATAGGTCTTCAACCTCATCCGATCTGGCTTTATAGTTGGAGAGGGTGGCGAAGCCCTCGTAGCGGAAGATCGTTGAAAGCTCCGACTCATCTATGCGGTCGGCCCTGCTCGGCATGTGAGCCAGGTCGACGAGGTCTAGGAAGGTCTCGACGACGACTCGGTTCACAGCCTCATAGGCCTCGGTGAGAGTCTTATGGGGATAGTGGGCTACGATCTTGTCGTTATCTATACAGATCAAGGCCTTCAGGGCTTCCTGCCTGTAGAGGAGGTCTAGGCCTCTAACCGCGTTGATCTTCGTCTTAACACTCTCCCTCTCGAAGGGGAGGGTGGCGATGGCGATGCACTCTCTGCCGAGGTCTCCGATGATCTCAGCCACTATTGGGGCGATCCCAGAGCCTGAGCCTCCGCCTTCGCCTAGGGTCAACAGAACAATATCCGTGTCTGGGGCCAGCAGCCTCCGGATCAGCTCCTCTATATGGCCTCGGGCCTCTATCGCTGCCCTGCGGCCCTCCTCCCAGTCCCTGGCCGCCCCCCTCCCAGAGCCTATGCAGAGCTTATTCCCCTCTGGGATGTTCGTATGCGTCAATAGGTCAGCCTTATCGGTGTTGATGGCGCAGACATCGACGATGACCCCCTTCCTCGTCTTCGCTAGGCCCTTGAAGGAGTTTGCGATCTTACCGCCGCAGTGCCCCAATCCTATTGTGAGAAATCTCATGCTCAAGTTATGAGGGGAGATGAGAATTAAAAAGTATCATCACCAAGCCGCATCCTTCAGGGAGAACAGCTATCTACGCCTCTCCAACTCCCTCAACTCAAGTTTCTTGAAAAGGCTTCGAAGCTGCCTCTTCATCCGTCTACTATCCCTGCTTAGGCCGAGGTAATCGGCGAACTCGGGCGTCGTCCTCACGATGGTCTTACGGCCATGGCGCTCACGTGTTATCAACCCCATCTCCTCCAGCAGCCGTAGATGCCGATAGACGTGGCTCCCCCGAGCCTCCACGATGCGCCTCTGCTCTATCGGCTGATAGAGGGCGATGAAGGACAACGTCCTTAGAGGCCCCCGCGTCAATAGGGGCTTAGGGCTGAAGCCCTTAGCCACCCTAGAATACTCAGCCCTCAACTGCAGCACGGCTCTACCCCCAGGGAGAAGCTTAACCTCCAGCGGGCTTCCAGATCTTTGATACTCCTCAGACAGCCTCCTGACGAGGTCGGCCACCTCCCCCTCTGAGTCAAGCTTCAGGTATTCACAGAGCTCCGTCAGGGTCAGCGGTCTACCAGCCGCATATAGGAGAGCCTCCAGCTCTGCAAGCTTACTCATCGATGCCCCCTCAGCTCCTCCATATGCCTTATGCTCCGCTCGATATGCTCTCTGGAGGCTATGTCGCCCCTATGCCATAATGCCCCACCCCTTATGGCTTTGACTCCCTCTAGGCTGATCCGCCTCGCCTCCTCTATGGAGTCTCCTATGCCGACGACGCAGACGGCTCTCGACCTGAGGGCGTAGACCTCGCTGTCTCGGAGCTCCATAGAAGCCGGATAGATCCTCATCCTGTCGCCGTATCGCTCCCTCAACCTATAGGCCTCTGAGAGGTCTATGGGGCCGCCGACCTCCCCCCGTCTAACCCGTTCGGGATAGACCTTCTCAAAGCCTCCGTAGTTGGGCGGAACCTTATAGATGACCACCGAGGCCTTATGCTCAACCTCCACCCTGGTTAGGTTGCCCTCCAGCATCCAGTAGCAGATGTCGACGAAGTCATCCCTCAGCAAGGGCAGTATGTTGATGATCTCTGGGTCTCCAGGCCTGCTGTTGTTCTCCAGTATCTTCGGCCCCTCAGCCGTATGGATGAAGGCGACATAGAAGGGTATGCCGAGGAGCTCGGGGTTTCTACCCTCACCTCGTAGATGCCTGAAGAGTCTCTCGACGAGCCTTCGCTCCTCCTCCCAATCCTCAGGGGTCATGTAGGGGAGTATGTCATCCACATCCTTGTAGGAACCCATCCCACCGGTGTTCGGGCCTCTATCATCTTCGAAGGCCCGCTTATAGTCCCTGGTCTCCGGCAGCGGAACGAGGCGTCGGCCGTCGCAGAGGGCTTGGAAGCTGGACTCCTCGCCTTCAAGCTTCTCCTCCACGATTACGGGGCCATACTTCAAGTTGGCGTAGAAATGCTTTAGGATCCCCTCCCGAGTCGTGAAGTGGTCTCCCCAGACGCCGACGCCCTTACCCGCGGCGGGGGCATCGGGCTTCACCGCCACACGGTTTTCCAGCTCATCAAGCCAGGCCTCAAGGTCTCTGCGTAGAGCCTCATCGCTCTTATATTCAGCCCTATCGAAGACCTTGAATCTTGGGTTGACCTCGGGTATGACCTCCTGGAAGAGTCTACGCTGAGCAACCTTACTCCCCTCCAGGGCGTATCTCTTTGTAGGGCAGATCACCGGTATCTTCAGCCTCCCCTCAAGGAGGTCTCGGATGCCGTTGATGATGGGCTTCTCAGGGCCGACGATCCCGAAGTCTATTCGGTCTCGATGCCTCTCGGCGAAGCGTAGAATCTTCTCCACATCCAAGTCGGGGATGACGACATGCTCCGCCGCCCTCTCAACGTTGAAGGGGTTCCGCTGCCTATCAGCTATGTAAAGCTCCACCTCGTACTCCAGACTCCTCTTGAAGGCGTCCACCATCGCGGCAGCCCTCGCCCCATAGGAGACCACCAGAATGCCGACCCGCTCCATCAAAACATTATGGTCTAGACCCATGCCTTTAAACTTCCGAGCTGGATCACCGGTCGATGATAGTCGCCCTCATCCTCGTCGCAGCTCCATGGGATACGCCTAATCTCAAAGCCCATAGGCTGAGGCGGGGAGAAGCTGAAAGGGAGAGCCTCTAAAAATTGGGTTAAATTGGCGCATAGTGCATCTCTTAGGTGAGTGAACCAGCCCTTCTTCCTCAGCTCCCTCATGATTCGGGAGACCTCCCTGCTTTCTAGACCCGTCATCTTAGCTATATCGCCAGGCCTTAACGACTTACCCCTTCCTCATAGCCTCCAGGACAAGCTCCTCACCCATAGGAAACCCTTATGATGTCCCCACACTCCTTATTACGCTTCTTATCACCGATACGAAGAACTTTAACACCAAGAGCCTAACTCCTAACAGGTGAGCGTCTTGGAGCGAATCCTCTCCAGAGATGAGATTGAAGACTTCCTCATAGGGGCTGAGATCCTCGGAACAGGAGGCGGCGGAGGAGTCGAGTGGGCGAGGATGATGCTCAAATACATCTGGGATAGGGGGAAGGAGCTGAGACTCATAGATCCAAGAGATGTCCCAGGCGATGCTCTAATCTACGGGGCGGCGGGCGTAGGGGGAGGCGTAGAGGAGGAGATCCTGGAGCGTATAAGACGCAGGCTGGGCGGGCTGCCGCCGAGGGAGCGATATATGGAGAGAGCCGTCCTCGTTGAGAAGCTTATGTCCGGCTATCTCGGCGAGGAACCCTACGCCCTCCTCGCCTTCGAGCTGGGATGCGGCAACACCATGCTCCCAGCCTGTATAGCGGCTATGGTGGACAAACCCCTCATCGACGGCGACTGCTGTGGAAGAGCCGTCCCCGAGATCGAGCTATGCACCCTAAACCTCGCTGGGATTCCCTTCACACCCATAGCGGCCGTCACGCCCTGGATGGAGACCATCCTCATTAAGAAGGCCCTCGACTATGGGAGGGCCGAGGATCTATGCCGATACCTCGCCGTCGCCTCCGGAGGCGGAGTCACCATAGCCTCAGCGCCTCTTAGAGGACGAGAATTGATGAGGAGCATCATACCGAACACCGTCACCTGGGCCATGGAGGTCGGCAGAGCCATAAGAGAGGCTAGGGAAGCTAGGCGAAGCCCCATTGAGGCGCTGCTGGAGGCAACCGACGGCCACCTCCTCTTCGAGGGTAGGGTCACAGCCTTCAAGCGTGAGGGGAGAAGTGGCTTCATCTGGGGTGAACACCGCTATGAGGGTGTGGGCCCCTACGAGGGGCATAGCTTCAGGGTCTGGTTTAAGAATGAGAATCTCATCTCCTGGCTCGACGAGGAGCCGTATGTGACCTGCCCAGACCTCCTCTGCGCCGTTGACGCCGAGACTGGGAGGGGCCTATCGAACTGGGGTGAGGGCTTCAGGGAGGGGCGTCGAATCGCCATCATCGGCGTGAAGGCGGCTGACATATGGAGGAGCGATGAGGGTGTGAGGCTCTTCAACCCAAGGCACTTCGGCTTCGACATCGATTATAGGCCCCTGGAGGAGCTTGTATCCTAAGAATCCTTTTTATAGTTTGACAGCTCCACATTCAATCCTAATATGATTAGGGCCATACTCTTCGACTGCTGGGGAACCATCCTCCACGCGCCGAGGCTGATGACGAGGGAAGCGGCCATAGAGGCCTTTCACAGAACCCTCATAGAGCTGGGCTATGAGGCTGACTTCAAACTCTTCCGAGAGACGTATCTAAGGGAGGCTGAGAGGCAGCATAGGGAGGCTGACAGGGATTACAGGGAGCTGGACTACGTTGAGAGGCTGAGGAGGGTTCTCGAAGCCATAGGCCTTGAGGGAGACACAGGGAAGATAGCTGAGGAGATTTGGAAGCGCTACCTCGACGAATGGCCGAGGCAGAGTAGATTAGATCCCGAGGCTCCAGGGCTTCTGAGAAGGCTTAGGGCATCCTATAGGCTGGCGCTAGTGACAAACTTCCCAGACCTCCCCACAGCCCACAGGGTGTTTGACACTCTAAACCTATGGGAATACTTCGACGCAGTGGTGGTCTCAGCCGAGGTTGGATACAGGAAGCCAAGCCCCATCATCTTCCAGGAGGCCCTCGAACAGCTAAAGGTGAAGCCCCAGGAGGCCGTGATGGTGGGCGACACCCTAGAGGCCGACATAGAGGGGGCGAAGAGCCTCGGCATAAAAACCATCCTCATAGATCCAGAGAGGGCGAGGAGAGGTGAGAAGCCAGAGGGAGCCGACGCCATCATTAAATCTCTAAGAGAGTTGGAGAAGGCTCTGGAGAATTTAGTTGGATAAAGGGTTTAAGTGGTGGCGGGTTAGAGATGATGTGGAGCTCTCGGAGATCATGGAGAGATTGAGGATGGGGATAAGGGAGGGAGCTCACCCCTCACAGGTGGAGGGAATCCTGGAGATGCTTAGGCAGTTGACAGAGGGATGCGAAATCCCTCCCCTTGAGAGGATTAGGGGCATCACATCGAGAATTCCCATCTCGACGACGGAGACTTTAACCTCTGAAAAACCCCTCTAAGATTGGTGAGGATTTGACCCTCGGTATATGGCGATTCTCAGACCGCCTCCCACCCGTCCCCGAGGAGTTTAGGGTGACCCTCGGCGAGGGTGACACCCCCCTCATCAAGTTGAGGGGACTCGACATCTGGGTTAAGCTGGACTATGTGAATCCCACGGGGAGCTTCAAGGATCGAGGTGTAGCCTACCTCACCTCAAAGCTATTGGAGGAGGGGGTAAAGCGGGTTGTCATCGACTCCTCTGGGAACGCCGCCGTCTCAACGGCAGCCTACTGCTCCAGGGCCGGTATTGGGCATTTGGCTGTGATGCCGAGTTATTCGCATAGGGAGAAGAAGGCTGAGGTTCTATGGCATGGCTCCCGCATCGTTGAGGCTCCTGACCGAGATTCAGCTCGGCTTTACGCCCGTAGGATCGCGGAGAAGCTTGGCGTCAGATACATCGGCTTCGCTCTCGAACCAGATGCCGTTCCAGGGTTTGAGACCGTCGTCTACGAGATCGAGGAGGAGCTGCATCCAGATGCGGTCTTCATCCCAACTGGGAGCGCCACAAACCTCGTCGCCATAGGCAGAGCCTACCTGAAACTGGAGAAGGGGGGTGAGATCGACGGCTTGCCACAGCTTCACTGCGTCCAGTCAGCCGCCTGCGCCCCCATAGCTGGGGAGTTCGTCGACTATAAGCCGATAGATTCGACGCTCGCTGAGGGCGTCATCGTTCCGCATACCGAACGTAAGGAGGAGGCGGTGAGGCTCATAGAGGAGACAGGTGGAACAGGATGGGTCGTCGACGACGATGAGGTCTATAGGGCCTTGGAGCTCCTCGCCGTGAACGGCGTCTACGCCTCCCCTACTGGAGCCGTCGCCGTTGCCGGAGCCTTGAAAGCCGGCTTGAGGGGGAGGCGCATCGTCTGCATCGTCACCGGAAGCGGTTTGAAGGCCAACCTGATGCCGAGGGGCTTTGAGGATCGAATCCTCAGGGTCGGCGATGAGGGGGAGTTGGAGAGGCTTCTGGAGGAGCATCGGCTCTAAAGCCTAGGAGGGGTAGGAGGAGGCGATTCTCCACAACCCCCCTCAGCTGCCTATCGAGGCCGAGGATCAACGGCACATCAGCCTCATGTAGAGACCCGTGGGAGCGGAGCTCCACATCCCTGTAGGGGGAACTTGGATTTAGGCCGAGGGTGTAGTCCTCCTCGGCTAGAAGCATCAAGTCTCCGATCCTGTCTCTTGGAAGCCTAAATCTCTCGGCGGCCTCGTCCCTGGTGAGGGTCAGCTCTATGCCCTCAGCCTCGGAGAGGATGCGCCTCGCCTCTTCGACGTCTTCGAGATAGAGGTAGGCTGAGCCTCCCAGATTCATGTGATGAACATAGTGCTCATCCCTGATGGCTGCTGTTAAGTGGGCCTCTATGCCATGCTCAGCCAACAGTTTAACTGGGTCGAGGTTCACCCTTTTGGCTCTCATGCCATGGTCAGCCGTCAAGCCGAGGATGACCCCGAGGCCATAGATGGCTTCAAGCTCCTCGTCGATGGCGCTTAGGTAGTCTCGCACCTCATCATCTCCTGGATCATGTTTATGGAGCATGTAATCCGTCGTTGAGGCGTAGATCAGATCCCAGCGGTGATGCTCCACCTCCCATCTCAAGGCCCTTAGAAGCCATAGGTCTGCCTCAGCCGTATAGATGGAGGGCGGCCGTCCCAGGGCCTTGACAATCTCATCGCTGGGCTTCTCCACCGAGTAGGAGTGGGTCACCCCCCTGGAGAGGAGTCTGCGGAGTTTATCCTTCACCGTTAATAGCAGCGTTCTGAGGCCTCTCCTCGAAGCCTCCTCCAGTAGTGTTGGGCATCGGAGGAAGACGGCGTCATCCATGTAGATGTCCAGCCCCCTGGCTCTGTCATAGTAGGTGTTCCCCGAGATTCCATGCCTCTCAGGGTAGGAGGCTGTGAGTATGGAGGCGTGATTGATGTTGGTTACTGAGGGTATCATCGCCTTGGCTGTGGTGGAGACGCCCTCCCGTATTAGGGCGTCTATGAAGGGGGTGTCGGCAGCCTTCAGGTAGTTCCAGTCAACCCCGTCGAGGCAGAGAGCGACCACCGTCATCGACATCCCTC
>JAGHBJ010000010.1 GCA_021161045.1 Candidatus Bathyarchaeota archaeon | reverse complement strand
TCTCACCCCCAGCCGCCTAGTCTTCATAGACTTCGGCCTCGCCGAATTGTCGACGGAGGAGGAGAAAAGGGGTGTCGACCTACATCTTATGAGGAGGATGCTTCAGAGCACCCACTTCGAGTATGCCGAGGAGCTCCTGGAGGCCTTCCTGGAGGGCTATAGGGAGGAGATGGGGGCTGAGGCCGATGGAGTGTTTAGACGTATGGAGGAGATAGCGAGGAGGGGGCGCTATGTTGAGAGGTAGAACCCTATGGATGGCCACGGGCAACCCCCATAAACATAGGGAGGCCCGAATAATCCTCATGGAATACGGCCTCGACCTCAGAAGGCTTGAGATCCAACGCATAGAGATTCAGGCCGACGACCTGGAGGAGATAGCGGCCTACAGCGTTGAACACATACCCGAAGCCGATTCAAGGCCCATAGTCGTCGAGGATGCAGGCCTCTTCATCCACCACCTCAAGGGATTCCCAGGCCCCTACTCCTCCTACGCCCTGAAGACCATAGGGCTTGGAGGCATACTGAAGTTGATGGAGGGGGTTCAGAACCGTGAGGCCACCTTCAAATCCGTCGTCGCCCTGAGATGGAGGGGGGAGACACACCTCTTCGTAGGCGAGGTTCAGGGACGCATAGCAACCGAGATCAGGGGGAGCCAGGGCTTCGGCTATGACCCCATCTTCATACCAGATGAGGGCGACGGCAGAACCTTCGGGGAGATGACGACCAGGGAGAAGAATAAGCTATCACATCGGGCGAGGGCCTTTAGGAGACTAGCCCTATGGCTCACATCGAGATAGAGGCCCGATGCTCCACGTAAAGGTTTTAAGGGGGCTGGAGGCCTAAAGCCTAAGACAGCGGTGTTGAGAGGTGGGTAAGCTCGCATATATGAGGGGGAGATCCCGCTCGAAGAGGCCTGTCTCGAAGAGGCCTCCAAGCTGGGTAGTCTACAAGCCTGAGGAGGTTAAGGCCCTCATCATCAAGCTGGCCCGTGAGGGGAAGCCCCCAAGCGAGATCGGGAACATACTCCGAGATGAGTATGGGATTCCCCTCGTCAAGCCTATTCTCGGCTGCGGCATAGTCAAGGTTCTGAGGGAGGCGGGTCTAGCCCCGAGGATCCCCGAGGATCTCTACAACCTGATGGTTAGAGCGACTAGGATAAAGCGCCACCTGGAGAGGAATCCAAAAGACTTCCACAATAAACGGGCATTACAACTCGTCGAGTCGAAGATATACAGGTTGGCGAGGTATTACAAGGAGAAGGGGATTCTCCCGAAGGATTGGCGCTACAAGTATGAGATAGTTCAGGCTTAAGCCATGAGCAACCTGGAGAGCTTCCTCTCCTCCTTCAAACCCGCCGTCGAGCTTCTGAGACGGCATGCTGAGAGGGGAGACCAGATAAGGATTGTAAGCCACAGCGACGCCGACGGCATAGCAGCCGGAGGCGCCCTAACCCTCATGGCCCTAAGGCTTGGAGCCCCCTTCAAGACCAGCTGTGAGAAGCGTTTTCATCAGGGCCTCGTCGAGGAGCTCGCCTCCGAGGAGCCTCCGCTCATAATATTCTCAGACATCGGAAGCGGATACCTCGACCTCATAGAGCAGCATCTAAAGGGTATAGATGTCATCGTCCTGGATCACCATAAGCCGATTAAGGCTGAGGCTGAGGGCGTGGTTCACATAAATCCACTGCTCCACAACCTCGACGGCTCCAGGGAGGTGAGCGCAGCGGGATTGGCCTACCTCCTGGCTGAGATGCTGGATGAGGCCAACAGAGACTTAAGCATCCTAGGCATTGTGGGCGCCCTCGGAGATCAGCAGGATAAGGGTGAGCGTCGAGGCCTATTGGGCTTGAACACCAGGATAGAGGCGTCGGCGAAGGAGGCTGGATTGCTGGAGACCCGGGTCGACCTGATCTTCTACGGCTATGAGACAAGGCCTCTGGCTAAGGCCATAGCCTACACGACGACCCCCTTCATCCCAGGTCTCAGCGGCAGGGAGGACAACTGCGTCGCCTTCCTCAAGGAGGTGGGCATAGAACTCAAAAGCGGGGGCCGATGGAGGGCCCTTAAAGACCTATCGGAGGAGGAGAAGCGCCGCCTCTTCTCATCGCTGTCTAAGCACCTCGTCCATGAGGGATGCTCACCTGAGATGGTTCATGAGCTCCTTGGAACCATCTACATAATGAAGGGGGAGGAGAGCGGAACCCCGATGAGGGATGGAAGGGAGTATGCATCGCTGCTCAACGCCTGCGCCAGGATGGAGCGTCCAGGCCTTGGGCTCTCCATCTGCCTCGGAGACAGGGGTTCAGCCATGAGGGAGGCTGAGGAGACCCTAGACCTATATCGAAGAAGGATAGCTGAGTATCTCGACCTAGTCAAGGAAGAGGGGCGAATAGAGGAGTTGAAGAACATCTACGTCCTAAGGGGTCGGGACGAGATCGATGACAGACTCATAGGCGTCGTCGCATCGATACTCCTCTCAACCGGTATGCTGCCGAATCCGAAGCCCATAGTCGCCTGGGCCTCATCAGATGAGGGACTCATAAAGGTCTCAGCCAGGGCGACGGAGGCCATGGCCAAGGAGGGCATACACCTCGGAGCAGTTATGATGGAGGCAGCAGAGAAGTTCCAGGGAAGAGGAGGAGGCCACGACATCGCAGCAGGAGCCTACCTACC
>JAGHBJ010000118.1 GCA_021161045.1 Candidatus Bathyarchaeota archaeon | reverse complement strand
CTGGAGGAGCAGAGGAGAGCATGGGGATGGAAGAGAGCGGGGGAATGGAGGAAGCTGAGGAGATAGAGGAGGAGACAAGCGAGGCTGAGAGGGGCTATCCAGCCGTGATTAAGGGGGTGTGGGAGCCTATGCTCAACCCCGAGTCTCTACATCGATGGGCTGAGGAGCTCCACTCTCTCGGTGTAAATACCCTCCACGTCATCGTCAACCTCGACAAATCTTATCAGGAGTGTATTCTCACGCCCATGGGAGCTATGAAAGGGGATGAGGCCGTCAGGGCCTATGAGAAGCTCATCGAGGAGGTGAAGGAGGAGAACTTCAGCGTCGTGGTAATCCTCGAATACGCCGTGGTCACCGATCCCTCTAAGCCTCCATCGAGGGGGGTTGAGGATGTCGACGCCTTCCTCTCAGCCCTAATGGAGCTCGCCCCAAAGTGGGCTGAGATCGCTGAGAGGCATCAAGTAGAGTTCTTCTCCCCCATAAACGAGCTGGATCAGATTTTGATGGAGAGCGGCCTGAAGCCTGGGGAGATACTTAAACGTGAGGAGGAGTTCTTCTCCGCCGTCATTCCAGCTGTGAAGGAGAGGTTCAGCGGCCTCATCTACTGTAAGCTCGGCTCGCTGCATTGGAGCTATGACTTCCCAGCTGGGGAGGGCTGCGACCTAATAGGCGTAATCCTAGCCATCGAGAGGCCGGAGATGACGCCGGAGGAGTTCAGGGAGGCGGTTAGACAGCAGCTCTCCAAGGCTCAGGAGATCGCAGAGGAGCTAAGTGTCCCCTGGATCGTCGGTGAATGCTTCATCCCTTCGAGGGTGGTGGAGATGCATGGACACACTCTCGGGGAGTATTACCGGATCGTGGAGGAGGAGTTGAGGGCCGTCGACCATAAGCCCAGTGGATTCACCTTCATGGGATGGGAGAACCCGATCGCGTCCGTGAAGGGAACCGACGCCGAGGAGGTGGTGAAACAGATCCTATCCGAACTCGAATCCTACGCCATCCCCCTATCAAGGATGGATTAATATGATCCCCGCCTCCATCACCCCGTCGACCTAGGGGGCATACCCTTAGCATCAAGACCCTACTCCGCCTTTTATGGATGGCTCGATGAGATGATACATCCACCCTTAAGAAGAAAGGCGACAAGGAGTGAAAGCCAGTCTAGGATGGTTGACCTCAGGTCTAGATTGATAGGAATATATTGGTTGAGGGGGAGGTGATACCGATGAACTCTGAGGATGTCTTCGAGGCTGTCTCCCATCCCCTACGCATCAGGATTCTTAGGGCGCTGGAGGGGAGGCCGATGAGATTCAGCGACCTTAAGAGGAGGCTTGGAGTGAGGAGCGGAGGGCATCTCGACTTCCACCTTAAGAAGCTAGATGGACTCGTCGACGTCGATGAGTTTGGTAGATATGCGTTGACTGAGGAGGGTTATAAAGCCCTTCAGGCCATAGAGGTCATATCGAGATATGGGTGGCAGAGAAGATCTCTATTAATCAACATCACCCTATGCATCCTCGTCGACATATACACCCTCATCTTCCATAGGGAGATGCTCATCTTCATCCTCCCCCCAACGATGGCTTGGATGGCCTTCTACACCTATTGGAGCCTCGTGAGGAGGGGTGTCCGGATATTGGAGCCTTCAAAGGCAGTTCAAAGGAGGGAGGGGAGATGAAGGCCGTCGAGGTTAAGGGGCTGATTAAGAGATTCGGGGATTTTGAGGCTCTACGGGGATGCAGCTTCAACGTCGATGAGGGGGAGGTCTTCGGCCTCATAGGGCCTAACGGGGCTGGGAAGACGACGACGCTGAGGATCATAGCAACCCTACTTAGACCCACATCAGGCTCTGTTAAGGTCTTCGGCCTAGACGTGGAGAGGAGGGCGGATGAGGTTAGACGTATGATAAGCTATCTACCGGAGGAGGCTGGGGCCTATGGAAACCTATCGGGGGAGGAGTATCTACGATTCATAGCCTCCTTCTACTCCGACGATGTCGAGGAGATGGTGGAGGAGGGTAGACGTATATCAGGGTTGGGGGAGAGGCTGAGGGATAGGATTAAGACCTATAGCAGGGGGATGGTTAGGAGGCTTCTCCTAGCCAGAACGCTGATGACCTCACCTAGATTGGCCATCCTCGACGAGCCGACTTCGGGGCTGGACGTCATCTACGCCTACGAGGTGAGACGCCTCATAAAGGAATACGCCGAGGAGAGGGGGATAACCATACTGCTCTCAAGCCATAACATGCTGGAGGTCGAATATCTCTGCGACAGGGTCGCCCTAATAGATGGAGGAGTCATCATAGAGGAGGGAAGCCCAGGGGAATTGAGGGAACACTACGGAGCAGAGAACCTTGAAGAGGCCTTCATGGAGGCGACTGGACGTGGCTAAGGCGCTCCTCACCCTCATATCAAAGGAGGTTAAGGAACTCCTCCGAGACCCCAAGATACTCATCGGAATAATAGTGATGCCCCTCATACTCTTCCCAGCGATGGGCTCGGCGATAGGGGTTTCCCAGAGGGCTGTAAGCAGGGCGGTTAGACGTATGGCCATAGCAGTATACGATGAGGATGAGGGATCGGCATCCCAGGAGCTCATAGAATTCCTCTCAAAGGATAACGATGTCTTCATCATAGAGGCTGAGAATCTCGATGAGGCGCTTAGGAGGTTTATGGAGGCTGAATCATCGATCCTCCTCTACATACCCGATGGATACTCGGAGAGGATGACGTCTGGGGAGAGATGCATGCTGAGAATCTACGTGCATCTCAGGCGTCTAAACATGGCTGAGACGGGTAAGGCCTCATCGGTTGAGCAGCTCCTCACGATGTATGGTGAGGAGTGCAGCCTGAGGCGGATCAGGAGGATTCTGGAGGAGGCTGGTGAGGAGCTCCAGCCCGAGGCGGTCAGGAGGCCTATCTCCATCTCCTATGCATCTATCTTGAAGGGGGTTGTCCTCGACGTCCCTCCAGGGGCGATCTTCGGAATCATCATGTCCCAGAACATCATGCTACCCGTAATGATTATGATGATGAACGTCTTCGCCGTCCAGATGGCCGCTACGAGCATAGCGCTTGAGAAGGAGCAGAAGACGCTTGAGACCTTGATGACGCTGCCCATTGGGAGGATGACGATCCTCGCAGGTAAGCTCTTCGGCTCAATCATCATAGCGATAGCTGGAGCCGTCTCATATATGATAGGCTTCTCATACTACATGAGATCAACCCTCGGATTCATCCCTCAATTAACCATCGAAACCCTTAAGGAGGCGGGGTTGAGGCTCTCACCCCTCGGCTTAACCCTCCTAGGGGTGATAATCTTCCTAACCCTCCTCCTATCTCTCGCGCTATCCCTCTCCATAGCGGTCTTCGCGGAGGATGTGAGAGGCGCCCAGAGCCTCGTGGGGTTGATCTACATACCGATAATGATACCCTCCATCATCCTAATGTTCACCGATGTAGATATGCTTCCAGCTGGTCTAAGATGGCTGATGCTCATAATACCCTACACCCACACGGTGATCGCCTCAAAGGCCCTCTTCCTCGGCAGATATACCCCTGTGCTACTAGCCGTCGCCTGTATGCTAGTCTTCACCACCATAACCCTCTATATAACGACGAGGATCTTCTCAACGGAGAGAATTATAACGGCTAGAATTAGGAGATGGAGGCTTAGATATGGGGGTTAAAGGCGTAGTCTTCGACCTCGATGGAACCCTAATCAGATCCTCGGTTGACTTCAAGGCGATGAAGAGGAGGATGATCGAGATACTAGCCCGATATGGGGTTCCCCGAGAGCTTCTCAGCACGGATAAGACGACTGTGGAGAATCTGAGGAGAGCTGAGAGGATATGGGATGAGATGGGCGTCGACCAGGAGGTGAGGAGCAAGGCCCTAAGGGAGGTGGAGGAGGTGATGAATGAGGCTGAGCTGGAGGCCCTCCCCACCGTCGAAGCCATAGAGGGAGTCAGGGAGGCATTAGAGAAGCTGAGGGGGAAGGGTTTGAAGCTGGCGGTCTTAACCCGTGGACATCAAACCTACGCCGTTGAGGCGTTGAGAAGGGCTGGACTTCTTGAACTCATCGACGTAATCCTCACCAGAGACACCGTGAGGAAGCCTAAACCTGATCCCGAGGCCCTCCTAGAGGCTGCGGAGCGACTTGGGCTGGGAGTCGATGAGATCATCTTCGTCGGCGATCACCCCATGGACTCAGCCTGCGCCGAGGGGGCGTCGGTTAGATTCATAGCCGTACTAACGGGCTGGATGGGGGAGGAGGGATGGAGGGCCGCGGGCGTCAGCGAGGTCGTCGAAAGCGTCTCCACGCTGCCTGAATACCTCGACCCATAGCTGGGAAATGCTTTTTACCACAACTCCACGTTAGAATTAGAGAGCTTCTAGTGGGAGGAGGGTTAAGAATGGGTGAGAAGATGGAGGAGTATATGCAGAGACTTCAGCAGGCTATGGCCATCCTGAACAGGGTGGCCGAGGATCACACAACGCCGAGGAATATCCGCCGGACGGCCCGTAAGGCCTCGGAGATACTGCTGGATGAGAGCTTGACGCCGGCTGCCCGAGCAGCGAATGCCATAGACCTCCTCGACGAGATATCTCAGGATCCGAATATGCCGATGTATACGAGAACCCGTATATGGAATGTCATCAGCGTCCTAGAGGGCATTAGGGATTAGGCTGCCCTGTTCAGGAAGATTTATCTCCCCTCCAACCTCTTTCCAGAGGTGATGCCCCTTGAGTAGGAGATACTTCGAGCGGAGCGTCGAGTTTAGGCCTCCAAGGGTTAGGAGGGCGGCTGCCTTAGCCGTACTACTCATCATCGTCGTCGGCTCTATAATGCTCTTCAGCGTCGGCCATATAGGCGTCGGCTATGTGGCGATCATAGTTGATCCCCTCACGGGTTCTATGCGATCCATCGGAGACGGCGCCTCCGCCAGATACTTCTTCAAGCCTCCCTGGGCCAGCGTCTATAAGGTTTATGTCGCCATGGAGAGCATCCATATGTGGAGTGAGGCGGGTCAGAGAGGGGAGTTTCCAGCCGTTGAGGCCTTAACAAGGGATGGATTGAGGGTTGACGTCGATATAACGGTGAGATGGAGGATCTCCCCCTCAAAGGTTGTGGAGCTCTACAGGAATTATCCAGGTATGGATTGGAAGGATAGGGCCATCATACCCATCATCAGGGAGACGATTAGGGATCTGATAGCTAGATACGACGCCATAGACACCATAGAGAAGAGGGGGGAGATAGGAGCCTTATTGGGGGAGGAGCTGGAGAAGGCGTTGAAGGAGGATCCATCCCTAGAGGGAGCCATCATCCTAGAGGGGATAAATCTACGGAGGATCGCCCTCCCAGACGCCTTCGTGAATGCCATAGAGAAGAAATTGGCGGCTGAACAGCTAGCCATAGCGGCTCAATATAATAGGACGAGGATGCTGGTACTGGCGAACGCCACGGCCGTCTCCAAGATAATAGAGGCCGAAGGCGCAGCTAAATCGAGAATCATAGTCGCCAACGCCACTAGAAAGGCGATAGAAATCATAGCGGGAGAAACAGGCAACACCACCTCCATAACAAATCTCTACCTATACCTCGAGACACTAAGGGAGATAGCGGAGAAGGGAGGATCCATCATAATAGTCTCCGGCGAAGATAGATTCCTCATACCACTACAGACGAGATGACGATGAAGATGACCTTCCCCAGACGCCCCAGACGCCCCACGCTCCTAGGCCTATACCACGATGAGTTGATCCTCCTAGCCCTCTGTCTCCTCCTAGACTGCCTAGACTACCTCATACCCACCCTCTCGATCCCAAGGATAGGAGACATAATGGATCTCCTCGGCCTCGTCTTCGCCGTCTTAGCCTTCTCATGGCTCGGCTTCATCACCCTCCTAGAGCTGATACCTGGCTTCGACGTCCTCCCCTCCTTCACAATCACCTGGTTCACCTGGTACCTGATGCAGGAGAGACGGTTGGAAGCTGAGTTGGAGAGGGAGCTGGAGAGGTGGAGGTAGATGCCTCGGAGACTTATCGATACCCACGCCCATCTCGACGACTTCGATGAGATGGAGCCGATAATTAAGAGGGCGAGGGAAGCCGGCGTCGATGCCATAATAGCTGTGGGAGCCAACATGAGGGCTTGTAGGCTAACCCTCGAATGGGCTGAGGCCTATCCAGGCTACATATATCCAGCCCTCGGAGTCCACCCCACCGAGTGGTTTGAGGAGGATGTTGAGGAGACCCTCAGATTCGTCGAGGAGCATCTAGATCGCTGCGTGGCCGTCGGCGAGATCGGATTGGACTATTGGAGCAGGGAGGCGAGGAAGAATAAGGCCGTGAGGCGGAGGCAGAGGGAGATATATGTGCGACAATTGGAGATGGCGGTGGAGCATGAAAAGCCCGTCTCAATACACAGCAGGGGAAGCTGGAGAGACGCCCTAGACCTACTGCTGAGACATGGCCCAGATAGAGCTGTATTCCACTGGTATTCAGGCCCCCTAGACATCTTACAGGAGCTCCTGGACGCTGGATATTATATCTCGGCCACACCAGCAGCGGAGTATAGCAAGCATCATAGGGCGGCCCTACGGGAGGCTCCGCTGGAGCGCATAATGCTTGAGACAGACTCCCCCGTGGAGTATCGCGGCAATCCCTCCGAGCCGGCCGTTCTACCAAAGGTTGCTAAGGCCCTAGCGGAGTTGAAGGGGGCCTCTATTGAGGAGATCGTTAAGACGACGACTCGAAATGCGGAGAGGTTATTTAAAATCTAGAGAGCGTAGGTTGTTGTAGATTGACCGCCTCGTATAGACGCCTCATCTTCCGACCGATCTCGATGCTCTACTTCACCATACTCCTATTATGGCTCTTGATGTTGACGCCCTTAATCTCCCTCTTCCTCAGAGCCGTCTTCGTAGAGTATCTAGGCCTACCCCCAGAGCTCTTCCTCATCGTCCTCCTCCTCAGCCTCCTCGGCAGCTTCGTTAACATACCCATAGCTGAGCTGGAATCTCCCCAGCCCGTATACACCTATCGTGAGGCCTCCTTCTTCGGTGTCACCTGGTATATACCGCAGGTTGAGATGGGTTGGCGTAGAACGGTCATCGCCCTAAACGTTGGAGGCGGCCTCGTCCCCATCATCGTCTCCCTCTACCTACTCCTCTACGCCATACCCCAGGCCGAGCCGGATCCGTTGTCGACATACATCAAGATCCTCATAGTCCTCCTCATCGTCTCCCTCATCGTCCACAAGGCCTCCAGGGTTGTCAGAGGCCTCGGAATAGCGACTCCAGCCTTCATACCGCCTACGATAACGGCGCTGACAACCCTCCTCATCTACCAGGTGGGGGTGCCTTCGAATCCCATGAGGATCGCCTATATCGGTGGAACCCTCGGAACCCTCATAGGGGCGGACATCCTCAACCTACATCGAATACCACGTTTAGGGGCGCCCATCGTCAGCATAGGGGGAGCAGGAACCTTCGACGGCATCTATACAACAGGCCTCATCTCGGTTCTACTCATCCTCCTACTCCTCTAAATCTCCTCGAAGGGAAGAGAACCCACTAATAGTCGTATAGTATCTCATCTATCTTCTCCCAACTCGTCTCGACTTCCCAATCCTCGATTAGAGACAGCAATCTCTTAAACTCCTCATCGGAGAGAATCAACATCCCAATCAACCATTCTCCCTTCTCAACGATAAAGATTTAGAGCGCCGAGCGGCACCATAAAGGTGGCCGGGGTAGCCAAGCCAGGATACGGCGCCAGTCTTGAAAACTGGTGCTCCTCGGGAGCGCGTGGGTTCAAATCCCACCCCCGGCGTAAATTATAAAACCTAGACTCCTGAGGAATCAGTCCTCTGAGCGTTTAGGACTCTTATAAGTGGCTGCCACTTATAATGGGTTTCTCAGCTTCCCCTCCAGGGCGTAGGCTATTCCTATGAGGGCTGAGGAGGCTGCGTATTCTGTTGAGAGGGTTATGCCTGGGCAGAGGTCGACGATGAGGTCGGCGAATCTGAAGACTCCCTTTGGGATTCCCTCCCTTGAGCCGAAGAGGAGAGTCACGCGGTCTGAGGAGAGAACCAGGTCGGCGAGGTCTCTCTCTACCTCTGGGAGAGGTCTGCCCTCGGGTTCGAAGACGATCTTCGGTTCGCCCCTTCTATCCCTAACCAGTTGGTATAGGTCTTCGACTAGAATCTTAACTCTCCTCGGTTTGTGAGCGTAGGTCTTCCTCTGAACCCTATACCTCGACGTGATGCCCTCCTCTATGCCTTGGAGGAAGGCTGAGAGTTCACGCCCCTCAACGGCTCCGGTGATGGCGACGACTAGTTCACCGACCTCGAACATCTGGACGGCTCTGCCGATCCTGGAGCCCATCTCCCTTACGACCTCGGGCTGGCCCAGATAGGGCATCTGAACGACGCTGATCCTGCCGAAAAACCTGTTTAGGGGGTGTTTACCCGCCGTCAGCTTCCTCCAGACCTCTCCGCCGTCGATGACGCCGAGGGCGGCGCTGTCGTCGACGATCTCTATCCAGAGAATCTTATCAGGCTCATCGAGGTTGACTGGAGCTCCAAACTCCTCGACGATGGCCTGCCCTACGATGCGGTTGACGTCGATGCTTCTATAGGGCTGGGAACCCCTCCTCACGGTTCTCACGGCGAAGGATGTCTCAGCATCGATCTCGCCCACAGCAACCCTCAGGGCCGCCTCCCTTATGGATTCCAAATCGGATTCGACGCACTCCTCAGCCACTAGAACCCTCTCAGCCTCAGGTATCTCCCCCCTAATCCTCTCAGCCAACTCCCGCCTCGCCTCATCCTCCACCTCCACTACGACGAGACCAAGGTAGCCGGAGGGCTTTGGATGAACCCTGCAGGGTATGCCTAGCTCCTCTATCCGAGAGGCCACTAGATTCTCCAAGCCGAGGGGAGTCTTGACTATCAACCCTATCTGGAGGCCGCCCATCGGAAAAAGGGATTAGTGAGGCCTCTGTTATCCTTTGCGGGTTGAGGCTCTTCGCCACCACAGTCCAGGGCTAGAGGACATAGCAGCCGAGGAGGTTGAGCGCCTAACGGGATTTAGGGCTGAGCCTGATGTGGGTAAGGTCTTCCTCCAAGCCCCTCTGGAGGCAGTCTATAGGTTGAACCTCGCCTCCAGAACCCTCAACAGGGTCTTCATAGAGCTATGTAGGGAAAGCTTCGAGACCCTCAGCGACCTCTATCGGATAGCCCGTGGCATCGATTACACGGAGTTCATCGACCCCCATCAGTCCTTCGCCATTCGAAGCGAGCGGGTTGGGGTTCACAGCTTCACCAGCATCGACGTCTCAAGGGTTGTCGGACAGGCCGTCATCGACTCCTATATGGCTGTCAAGGGCCGTAGGCTTAGAGTCGACCTCGATGAGCCGGATGTGGAGCTATACTGCCTCGTCAGGGGCGGCGAGTTCATAATGGGTGTGGACACGACGGGACGCAGCCTCCATAGACGAGGGTATAGGGTTTATGAGCATCCCGCAGCCCTGAAGCCGACTATAGCCTCAGCGATGCTCCTACTCTCAGGGTGGAGACCGGATGAAACCCTGGTCGATCCGATGTGTGGTGGGGCCACAATACCCATCGAGGCGGCGATGATGGCGTGGAATAGGGCTGTGAACAGGGATCGAAGGGACTTCAACCTCTTGAGGCTGAGGCTCTTCAACGCCGACGCCTTGGAGGAGGAGAGGGAGAGGCTGAGAATCGCTGAGGGTGGAGGCCCTCATCCAATCTATGGTTTGGAGAAGTATCCGAGGCATCTGGAGGGTGGACGTCGGAACGCTGAGAGAGCTGGGGTTCTGGAGACGGTCAACCTCAGACTTGGGGATGCCACCGATCCGGCTTTCTATCCGGAGGATGTGAGCCACATCATCGTGAATCCACCCTATGGTGTGAGGATGGTTCCAAGGGAAAGAGTGAGGAGACTATATCCGATGTTTCTCAGGGCCTTAAAGGAGGCTGCTGGTGGCGCGAGTTTGACGGTGATCACCGCGGCCTATAGGCGTTTCAGGGAGGCAGCTGAGAATATAGGCGTTGAGATCATCTCTTCGAGGAGGGTTCTACACGGCGATCTTCAGACGATGATCTACCTCTGCCGAGTCTGAGATGGATACGCCTTTACGATGTAGGGTGGAGAGTTGGGGATGAGCTTCATGGCGAAGTCGAACTTGTTGAGTTCCAGGGCCAGTTCAAGGTCTTCTGGGTGATATTGAGGCTGGGCTGGATCGAAGAACTTTGCGATGGAGGGCGCCGCCACTATCCGACGCCTCATCTCATCGAAGTCCGGCTTCTCCCCCCGTAGTAGGGCCTCTATGTATTGGGCGCAGAGTTCATCCTCTATCGCCGGTTTGACGGCCTCCTCCCCCATGGCGACAAGCGAGACCTGAGCTGGCTCCCTGTGGCAGATGTATCTGGCTGTGGCATCGGCATTTACGAAGCCTGCGAGGAGGACCTCCTCAGCCCTCCGAGCGTGGATGAGACCCCTCGTCCCCGAGGAGGTGGCGTGGATGACGACTCGCCCCTTAAGGCTTCTATTCCTCAGCTCCCAGGGAGAGTTTCCCAGGTCGAAGCCCTCTAGTCGGCGGCCTCCCCGTTCACCCATTAACAGCCAGTCTGGATGAAGCCTCCTAAGCCTCAGGGCCTCCTCAACGCTGTCCGTCGGTATTAGCCTCTCAGCCCCCAGATGGAGAGCGTAGGCGGCTGTGGTTGCAGCCCTCAATACGTCGATAATAACGGCTAACCCCTCAGCCCTTTCAGCCCCCTCTAGGAGGCTGAGCCTCCTGATCCGCATCACCCTATGACCTCTACGCCTCTATCGACCTCTATGACTCCCCCCTTCATCACCATCTTGATCCGGCTCTTATCCTGTAGCACCCTTATGTCGCTGAGGGGGTCTCCCTCCACCGCTATGATGTCAGCCCACATCCCAGGCTTGAGGACTCCAGTTCTCCCTCCCAGCCGTATGGCCTCGGCGGCGGTCTTCGTCGCCGCCACTATGGCCTCCATGGGCTTTAGGCCCGCCTCCACCATCAGCTCCAGCTCCTTAGCGTTCTCCCCATGCCTGTTGAAGGGAGTCCCGCTGTCGGTTCCCATAGCTATGGGAACCCCCATACGATGTGAGAGTCTTAGGCTTCTGGCCGGATACTCAGCGATCTGCTCAGCCTTCCTCATCGCATACTCGGGTATGCCGGCCTCCCTACCATGTTTCAGGATGTTGTATGACGCCACAAGGGTTGGTATGTGGTATACGCCCCTCTCAGCCATCATCTCAGCAGCCTCCTCATCCAGGAGGGTTCCATGCTCTATCGTCTTCACACCGGCCAGGACGGCGTTCTTTATACCCGTCGTCCCATGGGCGTGACTGGCTACGCTTCGACCATAGGCCGCAGCCTCCTCGACGGCGGCCCTGATCTCATCGACTGTGAACTGCCTGACGTCGACGGGGTCGCGGGGCGACATGACGCCTCCGCTGCTACAGATCTTAATCCAATCCACGCCCTCTCGGAGCTCCATCCTCACCGCCTTACGCATCTCATCTACGCCGTCGGCCAGCCTTGAGAACTCCTCGAAGCCGATGCCTATGGGCAGTCTGAAGTCTCCGTGGCCTCCGGTCTGGCTTATTATCCTCCCAGCGGCGAGTATCCTCGGCCCCCGCATAATCCCCCTGTTTATGGCTTCCCTGAGGCTTATGGCGAAGCCCATTGGGGCGCCTAGGTCTCTAACCGTCGTGAAGCCGGCCTCAAGGGTTTGAAGCGCATTCCTAGCTGCCATCAACTGTATGAGGCCTGGTGGATACTGCAGCAGGGCGAAGACGCTTGGCTCGCCGTTTATGCAGAGGTGGACGTGGGCGTCGATGAGGCCTGGCATAACCGTCAGCTTCGAGGCGTCGATGATCTCGGCGTCTCCAGGTATCTCAACCTCCCCCTCTGAGCCTACATCCCTGATGGTGTCCCCCTCGATGAGTATGACCATGTTCCTCCTGGAATTCTCCCCCGTCCCGTCGATGAGGGTTCCACATTTAATCGCCTTTAAGCGCCTCTCGGCCTCCATCATGCGGGAGGAGGCTGGGTGACTATTTAAGAATTGTTAAACTGACAGCCACTGTCAGTCCAATTTCTCAGCCAGTTCCATTCAGGGCGGTGTGATTCAGTAGGAGTGATGGGTCGTAGTCGAAGTCTGGATTCTTGAATTCCTCGGCTATCTCCCAGGCGTGGTCGAGGAAGCTTAGAGTCTCATCCATAATGCTGTTAAACCTGTCTAGGAGCTCCATCGCCCTCTCCTGATAGGCCGATGCGAAGGGTGTGGCCTCCAGCCCCGCGATTAGGAGGGTTAATACTGCCAAGATGAGGGCGGCCCTACCCAGCTCCATGCGTCGAGAGGGTTTTGGATTAATGATATTTAAATCTGAGAGTAACAAAACTAAGGAAGGAAGCGCCTGAAAAAGGTTAGGGGAGAAACGCCCTCCACCTATACCTGTCGCAGCCGCAGCTCATATCCTCGGGGTCTATATGCCTCAAGGCCCAGTGGAGGGCCTGGGCTGCAGCTCCACACCACCGCTCCCTAAACTCCCTGAAGGCCTCAGGCCCCGTCCAGGTGGTCTCCACCAAGCCCTCACCATAGTTTGAAACCAGCTGCAGCGTCGCATAGCAGGCTCCGATCTCCCTCGCGAAGATAACCTCTGGGACGAGGTTCATGGTGACGACGTCTATACCCACATTCGTATACCTCAACCTAATCTCCGAGGGGGATTCAAGCCTCGGCCCCTCGGCGACACCTACGATGCCTCTGCGAAAGACCCGTTTGAAGCCGGCTCTCTCAGCGCCCTCGATGAGGAGTCTGCTAAGCGTGGGGCAGAAGGGTTGATGAAGCCTATACATTATGACATCGACGTCGACGCCCTTCTCCCGTAGGCTGCGGGTCAGAGACTGCGCCCTCTTGGTTGTATAGTCGACGAAGCCGTCGGGTATGACTACATCTCCAGGGTCTAGCAGCCGGTTTGTGGAGCCGCAGAGGGCGCAGCCGAGTATCTTCTTCACCCCCGCCTTCATGAGGACATAGAAGACCCGCTCGGCGGCGCTGTTAGGCGTCGTATTCCTGATCTCCCTAGTTATGCCATGGAAGGGGACGAAGAGGAAGGGTTCGCCGTCGATAGAGGCATGGGTGAAGGGGGCCGTCGGCCCGAAGGGGGTGTCATAGATGATGTTCTCCCCTATGATCTCTATGCCCTCAAAGTCCTTTGGAAAACCTGAACCTAGGATGGCTGAGCCTCCGATGACTGCGAGTTTAACCCTCGGTATCTCCGGCATGGAACCCTCGATCTATTTTGATGCCTAAATCCTTTTAGCCCCTTCAGGGGTTCTATTAGAGGCTGTAGGCGTATGGCCTCCTATAGGGAGGTTTTGAGGGGTAATGTCCTCGTCATAATGCTTAGCAACGTCATCAGGCAGCTCACCCTCTTCGTCACCTTCCCCTTCTTCAGCCTCTACATCAGAGCTTTGGGAGGATCTAATAGGGTGATAGGGCTTGTGAACGCCCTTAGGCCGCTCTCCTATATGTTCCTCTACCCCCTCGCTGGGGGCATCGCCGACGCCTATGGACGCGTCAAGGCGATCATCCTCTCAGGATATTTCAGCATCCCCATCTTTCTCCTATATGCCATCGCCCCCGATTGGAGGATCCTCGCCGCCGCCGTCCTCATCGCAGGCATCAGGGTCATACAGTTTCCCGCCTCCTCAGCTATATTGGCGGACTCGATGCCACGTGAGGTTCGCGGTAGGGGATACGCCATCGTCACCTCTCTCCCCAGCCTCGTCGGCATCCTCTCCCCCTTCATAGGCGGCTATCTCATCTCCCTCTACGGAGTTGAGAGGGCCATGAGGCTTCTATACGTCCTAGCCGCCGCAGCCTCCGGTCTGATAGCGACCATAAGTCTCCGCTTCCTCAAGGAGACCCTTCCACCGCGTAGGAGGAATATAGATCCAAAAAGACTTCTCATAGACTCCTACCGAGATTTCATGGAGGTCATCAGGGGACTCCCAAGGGGTTTGAAGCTTTACGCCCTCATCCTCGTTCTATCCACCTTCTCCCTCGGCCTTTCAACACCCTACTGGGTTGTCTACGCCAAGGATGTCATCGGCCTGAAGCCCTATGAGTGGGGCGTGATATTGACGATGCTCTCCCTTGTCTACTCGATTCTCACCCTTCCAGCGGGCCTAGTTATCGATCGATATGAGCGGCGTAAGATCATAGCGTTATGCCTCGCCGTCGCCGTCGCACCCATACTGGCCTTCCCCTTCTCCAAGGGCTTCTATCAGACCCTTCTCACGATGCTTCCAATAGCCATAGTGAATGCCTTCCTCTTCCCAACTGCTGGAGCGCTTATGGCGGATATGACGCCTAGGGAGATGAGGGGGAGGGTTATGGCGGCTTTAGGTCGAGGCATGCTCATCATAAATTATAGGGGTGGCGGAGGTGGAGGCCCTGGGATGGGCTTCTTCCTCACCATCCCCTCCATCCTTGGCTTCCTACTCGGCGGCCTCATCTACGAGGTGAATCCCCTCTATCCCTGGCTCATCCTCGCCTCAACCACCCTGGTCAACGCCGTCCTAGCCCTGATGCTGAAGGGCGAATCGGAGGAGTGAGGGACGTTAAACCCTAAATAGGGTTTGAGGGTATTGTCTGGGATGCTAGACGAGTTCTCCGTGAGACTCATCGTCTATGCATCGATGATCTCAACCCTATGCGTCGGCTTCACCCTCACCCATATGATTGAGAGATTCCCCAACTTCGCTCACGCCGACTATGCCAGCATAGGGAGCGTCGTCGCCTACACGCTGGTGAGATTCTACGGCTTCAACCCCTACGCCTCCTGGCCCTTCGCAGCCTTAGCGGGGGGATTAATCGGATGTGTGCTCTACATCCTCGTTGTTAAGCCCCTTAGGAGGACGGGGGGAGATGGCATCAGATTGGCCTTCGCCATGTTCGCCCTCTCCAGGATCCTCGCAACCCTCGTAGCCCTCTACTCCTTCTGGGTTCTCTCCAAGTTCAGAATTCACTCTAGGGGCTTCCTACTTAGGAGATGGGACTTCCATCTCAACGGATACCCTGGAATCCTCTTCACAGCCCCAGCGACGGCGATCCTGCTAGTCATCCTCCTCCACCTCTTCCTCACCAGGACTAGGCTGGGGATAGCTATGCGAGCGGTCACCGAGGATCCAACCCTCGCCTCCTGCCTTGGGGTGAACGTCTCCAGAATACATCTCCTTTCCTGGTTCCTCACCGGCTCCATGGCAGCCCTAGCGGGAGCCGTTCTATCACTCGCCATGTCCGTCAGGATCGGTGGGGCGGAGGAGCTCCTGATAACCGTCTTCGCCGGCAGCGTCCTAGGGGGATTGGAGAACATCTATGGGGCAATAGTCGGGGGATTCGCGGTGGCCTTCATACAGAAGATCCTACCAGGCATAGTCCTAAGGCTGCTAGGCTCCCTCGGCATATGGATGGCGGGCTTCGAGACCCTCACCCCCATCATAGTTCTCGTCGTAATCCTGATGGTGGAGCCTGGAGGGCTGACAGCCCTGGCGAAGAGGATCACCAGAACAAGTATTTGACGCTGAATGAATCGGGACTTTTAAAATATGAGTGGACAGATCGGTGAATGCCATGGAGGAGTGGAGGCTAATAGACCTAGGCTCAGCTGAACCCCTCATCGCCCAGGGCTTCTACGAGGCCGTCGCCCTCGCCATCGATAGGGGGCTAGCCCCAAACACCATAATCCTCGTCCAACCCTCCAGCCCCTACGTCTGTATAGGCTATCATCAACGATTAGAGGAGGAGATCGATCTGGAGTACTGCCGCAGCAGGGGGTTACCCATCATCAGGAGGTATCAGGGCGGGGGAGCAGTCTACCTAGACAGCGGCCAGGTCTTCTATCAGGTCATCGGCCATGAGGGAAGCCTCCCAGCCCGAGTGGAGGAGCTATTCGAGAAGCTGCTCCAGGTGACGGTCTACGTCTATAGGAAGCTGGGCGTAGACGCGGAGTATAAACCCATAAATGACGTGGTGGTTGGAGGCCGTAAGATCTCGGGGAACGGAGCCGGCAAGATCGGGAGGGCCATCATCCTCGTCGGCAACATCATCCTCGACTTCGATTATGACTCCATGGTTAGAGTGCTACGGGTGCCAGATGAGAAGTTCAGGGATAAGGTAGCTAAAAGCATGAGGGAGTGGCTGACGACGCTGAGGAGGGAGCTTGGCTATACGCCGCCGGTGGAGGAGGTGAAGAGGCTGCTGCGAGAGGGATATGAAAAGGTGTTGGGCATAAGCCTGAAACCCTCCGAGCCGACGGAGGAGGAGTGGAGGATCTTCGAGGAGGAAGTCAAGCCTCGACATCTATCCGATGAATGGCTCTACATGCCCGAGATGAGGCGGGGATGGGTCTGGGAGGGGAGGATGGTGAAGATCGCCGACGGCGTAAGGGTGGTACACATCAATCATAAGGCGGCGAAGATGATCAGGGTGACAGCCGAACTAAGGGAGGACGAGATACTAGACCTTCTCATCACCGGAGACTTCTTCATGATCCCAGAGGACTCCCTGCCGAGGCTGGAGGAGATGCTTAAGGGGGCGAGGCTCAACCAGGGTGAGCTCCTAAAGAGGGTGGAGGCCTTCTACAGGGAGACGGGTGTTCAAACACCTGGATTGAAGCCCCAGGACTTCGTCGACGCTCTGATGAGGTTGAGGGAAGCTGTTGAACGCTATCTCCCCTCCATACGCCCCTCAGCCGAGTCCAGGGAGGGCATCGGCTGAACCGATATATTTTTCCGTGTATATCGCTATAGGGGCAACGTGGCACCCCGCTCACAGATCCCCCTCATAGACCCCTATGGAAGAGTTATAGATACGCTGAGGATCTCCGTGACTCAGCGCTGCGACTTCAACTGCATCTACTGCCATAGGGAGGGGGAGAGAGATCCGAGGCGTGAACTCACCGTCGAGGAGATAGGGCGGATCGCCGCCGCTGCCTCCTCCCTAGGCATATCGAGATTCAAGATCACGGGGGGTGAACCCCTACTACGTGGAGACATCGCCGAGATCATCCAGGCCGTCAGCCCCTATGCGAAGGAGGTCTCGATGACGACAAATGGCTCACACCTCGAAGCCTTGGCCCATAGGCTTAGGGAGGCTGGATTGGCGAGGGTGAATGTCAGCCTCCCCTCCATGAGAAGGGAGATCTTCAAGTTGATAACCGGCGTCGACGCCCTGAAACGCGTTTTGAGGGGAGTCGAGGCAGCCATAGACGCCGGATTAACGCCGCTGAAGCTAAACGTCGTCGTCCTCAGAGGCCTAAACTCAGGGGAGATCCCAAGACTACTCGACTACTCCAGGGAGATTGGGGCAACCTTACAGCTCATAGAGCTCCAGCCCCTGAGGAGGGGAAACACGATCTGGAAGCGTCTCCACGTCGACCTCAAGCCCCTGGAAAAGCTCTTCGAGGCTGAGGCGGCGAGGATTGAGGAGAAGGGGGAGCAGAGCCGAAGGAGGTATCACCTCAAAAATGGAGCCGTCGTGGAGATCGTCAGGGGAGTTGAGAACCCAGAATTCTGCCTCCACTGCCATAGGCTGAGGCTCACCTCCGACGGCTACCTCAAGCCCTGCCTAATGAGGGATGACAACCTCGTGGATCTCCTCCCCCTCCTCTCAGGGAACCCAGATGAGGGCCTGATAGAGGCCTTCAAGGAAGCTATTAGAAGGCGTAGACCATACTGGGTGAGACAGCCATGAAGGTGAGGATCCTCTACTTCGCAAGGTTGAGGGAGACGCTGAGCATAGATGAGGAGACCATCGAGCTTCCAGAGGGGACCACAGTTGAAACCCTATTGAGAATCCTCAAAAATCGTCATCAAGCCTTGAGGAGGCTTAGATTTCTGGTAGCCGTCAACGCGGAGTACGCCTCCCCGAATAGGGGGTTGAGGAAGGGGGATGTGATAGCCCTCTTCCCACCTGTAAGCGGTGGTTAATATGATCAAGTTGATGAGGGAGGAGCCATCCATCGATGAGGCCCTTCAGGGGCTGAGGCTTCGAAGGGTTGGAGCCATATCGATCTTCGTAGGTATAGTTCGAGGCGAGACTGGAGGCCACGTCGTGGAGGCCCTGGAGATAGAGGCCTACGATGAGATGGCTCTAAGGGAGATGGAGAGGATTAGGGTTGAAGCCCTTGAGCGATTCAAGGTGGAGGAGATAGTCATCCTCCATAGGGTTGGAAGACTTAAAGTCGGTGAGACCATCCTCATAATCCTCGTCGCGGCGGCTCATAGGGATGAGGCCTTCAAAGCCTGCCGCTACGTCTTAGAGGAGTTGAAGAGGAGGGTTCCCCTATGGAAGAGGGAGATAACCCCTATGGGGGCGACCTGGGTGGAGGGTGAAAGCGTTGAAGGACGCTGAGCCCATCAGGATGGTGGACATCTCCCCAAAGGCGGTGGTTCATAGGGAGGCGGAGGCCGTTGGAAGGATCATCCTGAAGCCTGAAACCCTCAAGGCCATTAAGGATGGAACGGTGAGGAAGGGTGATCCGCTCACCGTCGCCGAGGTGGCCGCCATACAGGCCGTTAAGCGGACGGCTGAACTCATACCCCTCTGCCACCCCATACCGATAATGGGCATAGACCTCAACTTCACCCTAGGCGAAGATCATGTCGATGTGAGATGCCGGGTTAAGGCTGAGTACAAGACCGGCGTCGAGATGGAGGCCCTCATAGGCGTAGCCGTAGCCCTCCTCACCATCTGGGACATGGTGAAGTATCTGGAGAAGGATGAGAGGGGGCAATATCCCCATACATCCATCGTCAACATCAAAGTGGTGGAGAAGCTGAAGGGGTGAGCATCATGGAGGAGCATAGAAGGGATCAGCGCATCAAAGCCAACTTCGCCCTGCTGATAACAAGCGATGTTCGAACCCATAAGACCGATGAGACCGGTCGGACAGCCCGTCGACTATTGGAGGAGGCTGGACATAGAGTTGTAGCTCATCAAATCGTGGGAAACAACATTGAAGCGATTAGGAAGACGTTGAAGAGCTACCTGGAGGATGATGGCGTCGACGCCATCCTCATCAGCGGGGGAACAGGCGTCAGCTCTAAGGATAGAACCATAGAGGCTGTGGAGCCTCTCCTGGAGAGGGAGCTGCCAGGCTTTGGGGAGATCTTCAGGATGCTCAGCTACCAGGAGATCGGGGCTGCAGCCCTACTCAGCAGAGCTAAGGCCGGATTGGCAGCCGGTAAGCCCATCTTCTGCCTACCAGGCTCCGTCTCCGCCGTCAGGTTAGCCCTGGAGAAGTTGATCCTCCCCCTCATAGGGCATCTACTCTGGGAGGTGCGAAGATGACCCTCTTCAAGAGGCTTATACCAAGGGTTGAGGCCCTGAGACTCATCGAGGAGCATATCAAGCCCATAGGGAGGACGGAGACCCTCCCCATAGAGGAGGCCTATGGAAGAGTCCTCGCGAAGAATATCATATCCCCCATGGATGTCCCACCCTTCGACAGGGCCGCCATGGATGGATATGCCGTGAGGGCTGAGGACACCTATGGAGCCTCAACCCACTCGCCGAGGAGGCTTAAAATCATCGGAGTCCAAGGCGTTGGGGAGCTCCATGAAGCCGAGATAGGCTCAGGGGAGTGTATCCAAGTCTCCACGGGCAGCCCTCTCCCAAGGGGATGCGACGCCGTCGTTATGAGGGAATACGCCGAGGCCCATGGGGAATATATAGAGATATACTCACCCGTCTACCCAGGCGCAAACATCTCCAAGAGGGGAGAGGACATCAGAAGGGGGGAGACCGTGGTCGAAGCAGGCGTCCAACTGACGCCGGCGAGGATTGGAGCCATAGCCGCCATAGGCATAGAGCGAGTGGAGGTCTATGAAAAGCCGAGGGTGGCGATCATAGCCACAGGTTCAGAGGTGAAGCCCCCAGGATCAAGGCTTAAGCCCGGGGAGATCTATGACATAAACTCCTATACACTCTCAGCCATCGTCTCCAGCCACGGCGGCATACCCATCAGGATTGGCATCATCCCCGACGATGTTGAGGCCCTGGAGAAGGCCATCGGCGAGGCGGTTGAAGGCTGCGACCTCATCGTTTTGTCTGGGGGGAGCTCCGTAGGAACCGCGGATCTCCTGAAGGGCGTGGTGGAGAAGCTGGGTCACGTCATATTTCACGGCCTCCAGATAAAGCCTGGGAAGCCCACCCTCTTCGCCCTCATCGAGGGTAAGCCCCTCCTCGGAATGCCGGGCTATCCGACATCATGCCTCAGCAACGCCTACCTCTTCCTCATCCCAGCCCTGAGAAGGATGGCGCACCTCCCACCCTACAGGCCTAGAACTATGAAGGCTAGGCTCTCAAGGCGTGTAGTGGCCTCCACGGGGAGAGAGCAGGTTCTCACCGTCCGCCTCATAGACGGCGAGGCCCACCCCGTATTCAAGGAGTCCGGAGCCATCACGAGTATGAGTGAAGCCGACGGCTACACCCTCATACCCATAGGGGTAGACGTCCTAGAGGAGGGGGAAGAGGTGGAGGTCTATCTATTCGAGGATATATGATTTCTCCCTGGGTATCGCTTCACTCGTTAAAGTTAAGGGATTCACCTCCTAAGTTATAATATGCCGTCATATAAGGATGTTATAGAATGGCTATTTAATCTAAGACGCTTTGGCTCTAAGCCAGGCCTTGAGAGAATCAGCTACCTTCTGAAGGCGTTAGGCGATCCACATGAGAGATTTAGGGCCATCCACATCACCGGAACCAATGGTAAAGGCTCAACGACGGCGATGGCCGCCTCGATATTGAGAGCCGCGGGATTTAAGGTGGGTATGTATACCTCACCCCACCTCTCAAGCTTCACTGAGAGAATCATCGTCGACGATGATCGAATACCTGTCAAGGATGTTGTGAGACTCGTCGAGGAGATTAGACCCATAGCCGAGGAGATGGAGGGAAAGCCGGAGCTGGGTCATCCAACCTTCTTTGAAGTTACCACCGCGATCGGATTCGAATACTTCGCCGAGCAGGGCGTGGATCTCGCCGTAGTCGAGGTCGGCATGGGGGGGAAGCTCGATGCGACGAATGTGGTTCACTCCCTAGCCTCGGTGATCACAAATGTCAGCCTTGAGCATACGGAGGTTCTCGGGAAAACAGTCCTAGAGATAGCGGAGAAGAAGGCGGGAATCATAAAGGAAGGGGCACCCCTCATCACAGCGGCTGAGCAGCCAGAGGTGCTGAAACTCTTCGAGGAGATCTGCGGGGAGCGAGGCTCCGAGATGTTCGTGGTTGGGAGGGATATTAGGTATAGAAGGCTCCGCCACAGTCTGGAGGGGCAATGGTTTAACTTGGAGGGACTTAGGGAAGTCTACGAGAATCTCCACATCAGATTACTAGGGCGTCATCAGCTTAGGAATGCCTCCTGCGCCGTGGGGGCGGTGGAGGCTCTAAGCCTCCATGGCATAGAGATCCCTGAGAAGGCTATTAGAGAGGGGTTGTCGAAGGCTAGGTGGCCTGGAAGACTTGAAGTGGTTCAGAGGAGACCCCTCGTCGTCCTAGACTGCGCCAAGGATCCAAAGGCTGCGGAGAATCTCAGCAGGGTGATCCAAGAGGAGTTCAATTATAATAGGCTGATCATCGTGGTCAGCATATCATCGGATAAGGATATACCATCCATGATCGACTCCCTCTCAAGGGCTGGAGACTACTTCATAGTGACTAGGCATAGAGTCATGGGGCGGGCCGCCGATCCCGCCGTCATCGCTGGAGAGTTGAAGCGGAACTCCAAGCCCTATGAGATTGTGGAGGGGGTTGGAGAGGCCGTGGAGAGGGCGCTAGAGATGGCTGGGGAGGGGGACATGATACTCATCACAGGCTCCGTATTCACCGTTGGAGAGGCACGGGAGAGATGGTTTAAACCCCAAAACGAGGCATGATGACCCACAATAGACCATCCCGAAGCCGGGGGATAAGGGAGATAGCCCTCATCTCGTCCCTAGCTGCCCTATATGCGTAGAGCTTTATTTTTCGTGGGAGAAGTGAGGGATGTGCCGGAGCTTGTGAGAGTCAGCATAGGAACAGCGGCCATCCTAGGCTTAGAGGAGAGATGGCTCAGCGCTGAGCCATCGACGGCCTATCTGATGACCTACACCGAGGGGCGATGCACAGCCAACTGCGCCTTCTGCCCCCAGGCGAGAGATAGCACTGCCAGTCGAGATCTCCTATCAAGAGTCCTCTGGCCGCCTTATAAAACGGAGGAAGTCCTAAAGGGGCTTAGGAAAACGGGATCCAAGAGGCTGAGAAGGGTCTGCCTACAGGTCATCAACTATCCAGGCTTCCTAGACGACGTGATGGAGCTCCTAGGAGCCATCAGAGAGGCGACGACACATCCCATATCGCTGGACACTCCACCGATAGGGGTCAAAGCTCTAAGAAAGCTACAGGAACTGGGGGTGGAGCGGGTTTGTATACCCCTCGATGCGGCGACCCCTAAGCTTTTTGAAGACGTTAAGGGTGGAGCCGTCGGAGGCCCCTACACCTGGAGGGGTCAGATGAAGACGTTGGAGAGGGCCATTAAGGTCTTCGGGGAGGGGAGGGTGACGACGCATCTAATCATAGGGCTGGGGGAGACGGAGCGAGAGGCGGTGAGGCTGATTCAGAAGCTGCATGATAAGGGCGTCACAACAGCCCTCTTCGCCTTTACGCCGATACCTGGAACAAGGCTTGAGAGACACCCCCCACCACCATTAGGGGTCTATAGGCGTATCCAGGTGGCTCGACACCTCATCGCACGGGGATTGACCCGCTTCGAGGAGATGGCCTTCAATGAGAGAAGCGAGATCATAGACTTCGGAGTAAAGCCTGAAAGACTTAAGGAGCTCCTCTCCAATGGCGAGGCCTTCCAGACCTCTGGATGCCCGGGATGTAATAGGCCTTACTACAATGAGAGGCCGAGGGGGCCTCTATACAATTATCCTAGGCCTCTGAGGAGAGACGAAATCGATAAAGAAGTAGGGGCAATCTTGAGGATGATATGGAGGGATGGCGCCTCTTAGATCTCTATGTCGCCGACGCCTATACTCAGATGGCCCTCGACGAGGCGATCCTCAGAGCCGTAAGTGAGGGAGAGGCTCCAAACACCATTCGGCTTTACCGTTGGAAGCCATCAGCAGTATCGATTGGATATTTCCAGAGCGTAGAGGAAGAGGTTGATCTCGAAGCTTGCCGGAGACTCGGCGTCGACGTGGTTCGAAGAATCACCGGTGGAGGAGCAGTCTACCATGACTATGATGGAGAGATTACCTATAGCCTCATAGCCCCAGAGGATGATCCAAGGATTCCCAGGGATATACCCGAATCCTATAGGGTGATATGCGGATGCCTCGTCAGGGCCTTCGAGCATCTCGGCCTAAAAGCCGAGTTCAGACCGATAAACGACATCCTCATCGGCGGCCGGAAGATCTCTGGAAACGCACAGACGCGTCGTCGCGGCGTCGTGCTACAGCATGGAACAATCCTCATCGACTGCGACGTGAAAAGGATGTTCACGGTCCTCAAGGTCTCGGAGGAGAAGCTTAGGGATAAGCTCATCAAGGCGGTGGAGGAGAGGGTGACAAGCCTACGAAGGGAGCTGGGGAGAGAAGTCTCCTTCCTAGAGGTGAGGGATGCCCTCATTGAGGGTTTTGAGAGAGGCCTAGATATAGAGCTTAACCCTGGTGAACCATCGAACTATGAACTCAAGCTGATGGAGGAGTTGAGGAAGCGGTATAAGTCGAGGGAGTGGCTCTTCCTCCGGTGAGATATCTTGGAGATGCTCCCCATCGCCGAGGCTAGGGGCGTCGTGATCCACTGCCCGAAAGGGGGATTGTTCTCCTTCTTCAACAGTCCCTACCCAGCGCATATGTCTATGACGGCCCTCGACCTCTATCCAGGCCTGGAATACGGCGAGATGGCCCCCTCACCAATAGAGGGGCGTCTAATAGCCGTGAGAAAGGTTAAGGCTCCGAGGGGCCGCCTCTTCAGGGATGCCGGATATGATATCCTCTCCCTCTATAAGAGCGCTGAGAATCCGAGGGTTGTTGTGAAGATGCTCCACCTCGAACCCATCATAGAGGTGGGTGAGGCCATAAGCGTCGGCGAGGAGCTGGGCCATCTGCTAAGGTCGGGATACTTCGATTTCTGGACATCCCCCCACATACACATCGAGGTTAGGAGGCCAACAGACCCAATAAGGGCGAGAGGCGGATACCGATTCAAGAGGCTCATAGAGGTTGAGATAGGGGATCCACCGGAGGAGTTGAGGGGAAGAGTCGTAGAGGCTAAACCAGAATACATTCTACTAAGGCTGAGACATCACTCCGGAGGAGGTTTAGCCGCGAAGATTGATGGAAGACCTGCGATCCTCGATGGGGGAGTCCCCCACTATAGATGGCTCGGCCTCCACACCTACACCGAGATAACCGAAGGCTTAGTGAAGCTCTGCGAGACGCCCATGGGGAGAGTTGAGAGGAGCTTTGGAGACTGCGCCCTCGCCCGCTTCAGGGGGCCAAGATTCATCGTCGACGGACAACCAGTCGGCCTATCCCTCTACCTATCAACGGGAGAGGCGTCGCTTAAGCTTGTTCCAGAGAGACCTGGAACTCTGAAACCGAGGGTGGGGGAGGAGCTCCAAATAGAGTTCTCGGAGGAGAGTCGAAGATGATAGAATTCGAGGAGGTTCAAAGATTCCTGTTAGGGGAGGAGCTCCCCAAAACCCTATTGGAGGAGGCTTGGAGAGTTAGGCTGAGGCATAGGGGCCGAGAGATACGCTTCTACCATCCCCTTCCACATTTCCCAGCCGTCTCCATCACTGGCGACTGGTGTGCCCTACGATGTAAGCATTGCATGGGCAAATACCTCCAGGGCATGATTCCCATCAAGTCGCCTGAGAAGCTTAAGGAGTTCTCCATGAAACTTGAGGAGAGAGATGGAGTTGGCATCCTGGTGAGTGGGGGATGCACCCCCGATGGGCGAGTCCCCCTAGAGAGGTTTTACGACGCCCTCAGATGGATTAAGGAGAACACAGAGCTTATCATAAATGTTCATACGGGCCTCATCGATGAGGAGGGGGCGGAGGAGCTGGCCTCCACAGGGATCGACATCGCCTCCGTAGACGTCGTCGGAAGCGATGAAACCATCAGGAGGGTCAATGGCCTAAGGGCGACGGTGGAAGACTATGGGAAAACGCTGAACAGCCTCATGGAGACCTCCATACCGGCTGTGGTTCCACATCTCTGCGTCGGCCTCGACTACGGTAAAATCCTCGGCGAAGCGAAGGCCCTAGAGATCATCTGGGAAGCACAGCCCAGGCAGATGGTCATCCTAGCCCTCATACCCACGAGGGGGACACCCATGGAGGCGGTTCAGCGGCCACCCCCAGGAGATGTGGCGAAGGTCACAGTCCTCGCGAGGCTGCTGATGCCTGAGATAAGCATAAGCCTCGGATGTATGCGCCCCAGAACCGAGAGGAAGATGCTTGAAACCCTATGCCTAAAGGCCGGAGCCGACCGGATGGTTCTCCCCTCCAAGGCGGCGAGGAGTTGGGCTGAAGCCCACGGCTTAAAGGCCATAGACCTCAAGGGATGCTGCTCAATACCGGAGGAACTCGAAGAGAAATTAACCATTAAGAGAAAAAGAAGATGATTATATTCCCCTATTAACCTCTAGTTTTCCCTCCTTCATCACCACTTTAATTCTGTTTACATCTCGTAGAATATCGATGTTCTTCAGGGGATCGCCATCGACAATTATTATATCCGCCAACTTTCCAGCCTCTATGGTTCCCGTTTTATCTCCCAGGCCGCAGGCCTCTGCAGCCGTCTTCGTAGCCGCAACGAGGGCCTCCATGGGAGTCATGCCGCAGCACTCGATGAGAAGCCTCAGCTCCATGGCGTTAGTCCCCATTTTGAATAGAGGGGCTGTGCCGAAGTCTGTCCCCATAGCTATCTTCACTCCGGCCTCATACGCTCTGCGAATCGACTCTATGTGGTGTTTTAGGGTTTCCTTGGCCTTCTTGACGCCCCATTCGACCATGCCGTGTTCGGCGCCATGATCCACTATCTGCTTCTCTATGCTGAAGGTTGGAACAAGGATGACATCCTTCCTCTTCATTAGATCTATGGCTTCATCGTCGAGGTATATTCCATGTTCAATCGTCTTGAAGCCCGCCTTAACGGCGTTTTTAATTCCCTCCGTCCCCTCCGCATGTGCTGCACAGAAGGTTCCCACATGTCTAGCCTCCTCCACCATCACCTCGAGTTCCTCCATGGAGAACTGGGTGAATTCGGGGCGATCCCTCTCGGACATGACTCCTCCCGTGGTACACACCTTTATGAAGTCGGCTCCCTCCCTCAAGGTTAGCCTCGCTGCCTTCCTACATTCATCCCTACCATCGCATATCGTGGGGTTGAGCATCTTAGCGTACTCGAGGGGGAAATAGTGCATATCTCCATGGCCGAAGGTCTGAGATAAGACGTATCCAGCGGCCACTATCCTAGGCCCTCTTATGGTTCCCTCCTTTATAGCCCTCTTCAGGTATAGAGCGTTCTTTGATCCACAGCATCTCATCGTCGTGAAGCCTGCCTTAAGAGCCTCCTCAGCATCCTTAGCAGCCCTCAGAAGTCTAACCCCCTCCGGAACGAGGATATACTCCCCAAATCGATGACTTCTACCACCGGAGAAATGGACATGGGCATCTATCAACCCTGGCATCACAGTCTTGTCAGAGGCATCTATTACTTCAACTCCCTCAGGTTTGGATGCTTCTCCCCAGTCGCATACCTCAACGATCTTGTCCCCCAAGATGAGGATAGCAGCATCCTCCTTGGGTTCCGCCCCCGTTCCATCGATCAATCTGCCACATCTAATTAGATACCCCTTAACACCCATCGTAGGTCAATATGTTGAGGTTATAGAAGATTTAAAATTATTTGTTTTGGAATCAACTTAAAATTTATTTTTGATGAAGACATCATTTTCTCACTTCTCAAAATATTCCACCTGAAACGATCTCAATATAGCCATACTCGACATAGATCATCAATGAGAGTAAGGAATTGTTATAACTTCCACACTTTAACATTATCTGTTACTGAGAGGCCATGCATTAATTCGATTCTATGCACACTAACCTTCGACCACTTCCAAAACCAGAGAAAGCAACAGAAGAATTCTTCGAACCTCTCGGTCTGTGCGTTAAATTGGATAAGCGCCGCATACCCTGCAGTGTATTGCATCCTCTGAGACATTTGAATGACACATCGGGCAGATCTTCCCCGTAGATCCATCTGGATGGGGTGGACCGAAGAGACTTCGATAGATCTGATAGTAGAATAGCTGCTCCTGGCTCCTAATCTTTACGCCATCTTCCATGAAATATCTCTCCCTCAACTCCTTGAAATCCTTGATGTCATCCTCAAAGATTTTTGGCAGGGTCGATGTTCCACATCCACCCTCTATTGGAACCTTAACCCTCCAAACTATCTCCTCTGGAAGCAGATCCTCAAAGGCGACTCGAAGAATATACTTCCCATATCTTCTCCCATCTCTAAATCCCACCCTGAATCTTGAGTCAAGTCTCTCGGCGAAAGACATCACCTCCCGATCGAGGTAGGGCTGCCTCACCTCCATCCCCAGCGCCTCTCCAAGCTTGACTGATGAGAAGTTCATCCTCCTCCAAAGCCTCCTGATTTTGAGGTCGAGTTCATCGAGGCTGAGGTTGTAGAGGAAGCTGTATCCCGCAAAGAGCTCATCTCCCCCATCTCCAGTCATGACGAGTTCGCCGCCGATATCCCTCGCATATCTTAAGGCCATGTAGATGGCGGCGCTGTTGCGCACCTCCATGGGGTCGAAGGTCTTCAACACCCTTATGGTCTCCCTGATGCCCTCCTTGAGCTCATCTATGTCGAAGAGGAGGATTAGATGCTCGATGTCGAGGAAGTCTGCAACGATTCTCGCATATTTCAAATCATCGCATGGAGAATCCTTGAGGCATACGGATATGGCTTTCAAATCCCCCATCTTCGAGGCGAGTAGGGCGATTATGCTTGAATCCAATCCCCCTGAGAGGAGGATCGTATCCCCCAGATTTCTCTCAACCGCAGCTGCGAGAACGCCTCTAAGCTCCCTACATAGCTCCTCAGGAATCATCTCCACGGCCATAGAAATTTTACATAATCCATCTTCTATAAGGCACTCGGGATAGATGAGGGTGATAGTCTCATGGAGTGGGGGTAAGGATAGCTGCCTATCCCTACATAGGGCTTTGAGGCGTGGCCTCAAACCCGTCTCCCTCCTAAATATCGCAACGTATGGGGGTGGAGGCTTCAGGGTTCACGGCCTAAACCCTGATATAATCATCGATCAGGCGAAGGCCCTCCAGTTGCCCATAGTTCAGAGAGTGGCGGAGTGGGAGAGATATGAGGAGGTCTTCAAGGAAGCCGCTATGGAGATTAGGGATAGGCTGGGGGCTGAGGGGATAGTCTTCGGAGACATCTTACTTGAGGAGCATAGGAGGTGGGGGTTAAAGGTCTGCGAGGAGCTCGGGATGGAGGCCCTCTCACCCCTCTATGGGGAGGATGAGAGGAAGCTTATAATGGAGTTTATAGAGTCCGGATTCAAGGCTGTAGTGGTTTGTGTTAAGGCCGATATGCTACCCGAGGAGCTCCTCGGGAGGATGCTGGATGAGGATTTGGTTAAAGCCCTTGAGGATATCGGAGTCGACCTCTGCGGCGAATACGGTGAATACCATACACTCGTCTTGGACGGCCCCATATTCAAGAGGCGGATAGAGATCGTTGAG
>JAGHBJ010000046.1 GCA_021161045.1 Candidatus Bathyarchaeota archaeon | reverse complement strand
CTGGGATGCGAGGCTTTCTGACGCCCGCCCCGCCCGCCTGTCCCATGTATGGGTAACCCGCCCCTCATGGGTTCTCCTCGGGGGAGTCCGTCTACATGGGTGTCGGCTTCGGCGGGCATGAGAAATAGGGGTGTGGGGGCGATTTTAACCTTTAGCCTTCCCCTCTGACAGTGGCTGTCAGATCAATTCTCAGGGCAGTGTTTATAGACGATCTCTATGGCTTTGACCAGCGCCTTGACGGCTGTTCGGGCGTGTTCCTCTATGAAGTTTCCCTCCTCGTCGAGGGTTCCGAGGCCTGGGGCGAGGAAGATGTTTCCGCTGTATATCGTCGCTGGGTGGACTCCCATCATGGCTGTTGCCTCCATTATGAGGTTGGTTCCTGCGAAGAGGTCTTCGGCTGAGAAGATGGGTAGGCCCCATCGGCCGTCGCTCCAGGTCTTCTCATAGTTGACCTCGGTTCCCCCCATGGTATAGGACTTTGTTATGATGAGCTTCTCCCTCAGCCAGTCTGGCTCCAGCAGCCTAAACTCCTCCTCTATGACTCTATGCATCTCGTCGATGGGCCTCCTCACCTTCTCAGGTTCATCCCTCAAGACCTTTAGGACGGCTGTCATGCCTATGACGGCGTCCCTCCCGGGGTCGCAGAGGGAGAAGAGGGCCTTGCTATGCGATGAGACCTCTCCGTAGCGTTCTCCGCCGAGGCCGAGGCTCTTCCTAATCGGGTTCATCACCTCCTCGTGGCCGACGATGAGGCCGCTCGTAGGCGCCCTCACAACCTTATCCATGCTCCACATCATAACATGCGCCCCCACGTCTCTAGGGTGGTAGCCGAAGCCTGGAACCCCGCTGGCGCAGTCTATGACATAGGGTATATCATACTCCTCCGCCAGCCTCCCCATCAACCTCTTCAGCCTTGGAACCCCGTCTGGGTCTTTCTCCCCATATCCGTAGCCTGGGGTGTCGTAGCCTATGCTCTCTATGCCGACGAGGTAGGGGGCATGCCTCTCCGCTGTCCGTCTCATACGCTCTATGGAGCCGTCGGCCTCCACGTCGGTTAGGAGGGGGACGACGCTATACTTTACGCCATGGCATTCATATCTGGCTCCGGCGAGCCTGACGAAGACGGCATCCAAGTTGTGGAGGCTCTTCCCCTCAACAGCTAACTCGCCGCCAGTGCAGCTCCTATCGGCATATAGACCCTTATACCTCGGAGGATAGGGCCTGCCATAGCCGGCCATGAACTCGTAGTCCTCGCCGTAGGGGGCGATGAATCTCGCTCTATAGGTGTCGCCCCGCCTCATGGTTGGAGGGGCGAAGAGGACTTCGAAGACGACTCGGAGCGCCGCCTCACAGGTGTTGGTGGCCGCTGCGTCATACTCGTCGCCGAAGAGGTCTTTGACGACGCATCGAAGCTCATCCTCAACCCTGCGCATGGGGAGAATTGGAACCCTATTAGCCTCCTCTATCGCCTCCAACACGTATCGGGGGAGAGTCCCTGGACAGGAGGAGCTCCCTGGATAGAGGCCCACCCGACCCTTCAAGTCGCCGACGAGCTCCTCCCCCATCCTCCTAGCCTCGGAGAGGATTTCAAAGCGGCGCTCCCAGAGCCTTTGATACCACTCGAAGCGATACATCTCAAAATGGAGTGGATTCTCGGGGATATTACCCTACTGGTTAGGAGAGCTCCTTGAGGAGGGGTGTTAGATCGGGGGTTTTCAACGGCTGAAGTGCTAAGGGCCCTTTCCTCAGCGGTGGGAAGTTTTCATGGTAGGGGGGTCTCTCCTCCCTGTAGAGTATCCCTATTGGTATCCTCTCACCCCATTCAACGGCCCTTCGATAGGCTTCCTCCAGGCTGTGTGGGTCATGCCCCTCCTCCTCCAGCTTATAGACCCGCTCCCTATACCACTCATAGGTGTTCACCCTATTCCACACCATACATGGCTGAAGCACATCGATGAGGGCGAAGCCCCTATGCCTGATGGCCTCCTTCAGCAGCATAGTCAGATGCCGGACATCTCCGGCGAACCCCCTCGCGACGAAGCTCACCCCACTGGCGAGGGCCTGAAGCAGCGGATTTATAGGCTGCTCATAGGATCCCCTAGGCGTCGAGCGGGTTCTGAAGCCGATCTCACTCGTCGGCGAAGTCTGACCCGTTGTTAAGGCGTAGACGAGGTTGTCGTGGACGATATACTTCACGTCGACATTCCTCCTCGCCGTGTGGCTTAGATGCCCCATCCCTATGCTGTAGGCGTCTCCGTCGCCGGCGAAGCCGAGAACCGTCAGCCTCTGATTCGCCAATTTTATCCCCGTCGCGACGGGCAGCACCCTCCCATGGAGGACGTGGATCCCGTTCACCCTGATATAATTCGTCATGCGTCCATGGCATCCTATGCCCGTGACGGCTACCACCTCCTCCCGTCTTAGGCCCAGCTCGACGATGGCTCTCTTAACAGCCGTCAATATGGCGTAGTTCCCACAGCCTGGACACCAGGTGATCCTGGCTGGCGTTGAGAGCTCCTCCATCGTCGTCATCGCATCACCCCCCGTATGGCATCGCATATCTGACCTGGATTTACGGGTCGCCCATCGTATCGTAGAAGCCTATGCTCAAGTGTGATGCCCGTGTGGAGTTTGATGAGGGAGCCGAGTTGACCTGTCTTATTCATCTCCACTAGGAGTTTCGGCTCATCGCCGCTTAGGAGCCCCTCAACCCTCTCATCTGGGAAGGGTTCCAGGTAGACCACCTGGATGAATCTCGCCTTTATACCCTCATCCTCCAGCATCCTCAGGGCTTCTAGGGCCGGCCCCTTCGTTGATCCCCAGCCGACTATCGTGGCCTCAGCCTCCTCGGAGCCGTAGATCCTCACGGGGTTGAGGTGTTCGATTTCCCTCCGCAGGGCTTCGAGCTTCCTAAAGCGCTTATCCATCATCGCCTTCACCATCTCTGGGTTTGTCGTCGCGAAGCCATACTCGTCGTGTTCATTTGTGTTGGCCAGCATCGTCGCCCCCTCTATGCCTGGAATGATCCTCGGCGAGATGCCGCTCTCCGTCAACCTGTATCTCCGATACTCCTCATCGCCGCTCCACTCGGTGAGGAGATCCCCCCTATCTATGCCAACTCTAGAGGGGTCGAAGGGTCTCGTCGATCTATGACTCTCAGCGAGATACTTGTCGGCTAGGATTATGACCGGTATCTGAAACCTCTCGGCGAGGTTGAAGGCCTCCATGGTTAGGTAGAAGCATTCATCAACATCGCCCGGCGCCACCACAACCCTTGGGAATTCACCTTGAGAGGCGTGAATGGTGAACAGTAGATCGCCCTGAGAGGTGTAGGTTGCCATACCCGTGCTCGGCCCCGGCCGCTGATTGATGACGACGACGATGGGGGTCTCAGTCATCGCCGCTAGGCCTAGGGCTTCGGTCATGAGGCAGAAGCCTCCACCGGAGGTGGCCGTCATGGCTCTAACCCCCGCATAGGCGGCTCCGATGACCATGTTTATCGCCGCTATCTCGCTCTCCGGCTGCACTACGACCATACCCGCCTCCTCGTCGTGGGCTGCGAGATAGTGGAGTATGGGCGTCGCCGGCGTCATGGGATAGGCAGCATAGAATCGGCATCCAGCCCCTATGGCCCCCAGGGCTATGGCCTCGTTTCCAGTCACCATGATCCTTCCATCGCGTCTTTTGGAGGCCTCCACTCGGCATCCTAAACCCTCGAAATTCCTCTCAGCGTATTCGTAGCCTCTATCCAAGGCCTTGATGTTCATCTCTATCACGCTCTCCCTCCCCCTGAAGGTGTCCCTGATGACGCCCCTCATCGTCTCGGGGTTGAAGCCTATCAGGGAGAGGGCTGCCCCGAGGGCGACGGTGTTCCTAACAACCCTTGGCCCTCCAATCTCCTTGACGATGCCCGTCAGCGGCGTCGGATAGGGCTTCACATCGTCCCTCAGCTCCCTCGGATCGAGCTTTCCCTCCTCATCGTAGATCACGCCTCCACCTGGATAGAGGTCGTTGATGTGGAGCTCTACGCTCTCATCGTTTAGGGCTATGAGAAGGTCGACGCCATCCCCCTGGCTGTATACCTCGCGTTCGGAGGCTCTTAGAATATAGAAGTTGTGTCCACCCCTTATGAGGGAGGGATAGTCGTTGACCCCGAAGATGTGGAGGCCGCCTCGCATCAACGCCTTCCCGAGGAGGGAGCCGCTCCGCATAATGCCCTGCCCAGCCTCTCCACCGATCAGAAAGGATATTGTCTCATCTTTAATGCCGATGCAGACCATTCTCTATGCCTAATACCTCCATTTACTCTTTAAACCTTTAAAAATGGTAATTACCCATCCATTGGGAGCTTAAGAGATATGCTTAGTGGAGTCTAACCGCTATGGCTCTGACGATGTCAGCTGTGTTCTCACACCAGTCTGCTATGGTCTCAAGGGCGTCTAGGAACATGTTCAGCAGTATCAGGGAGCCTGGGGTGAAGTTCTCGAAGCTGAGGGATGCTAGATGTCTTCGGGCTATGGAGTATAGCTCGTCGATGTCCTCCTCTATCATCTCAACCTCATTCGCCAACTCTAAGGCCTTATCAGGCTCTCTAAGCAGCGCCTTCACGCATTTGGAGAGAACTGAGACGCCGTTTATATCCGCCTTACACATATCCTGAGCTGCCTTCCTCATCTCCTCTGGAGCCTTCTCAAAGGGTATGATGCTGAGGATCCTCCCCGCCTCCCTGGCCCAGTCAGCCACCCAGTCCACAGCCCTCACCAGCTCCATGAGGTCTTCACGCTCCGAGGGGTAGATATCCCTCTTCGTCAGCTCCTCCACCATCTCCCTCCTCAGTTGGTCGGCCTTCATCTCCATCTCCGATACCTCTCTGTAGAGCTTCTCCTTTTCGTGTAGCCTCCCATTCGAGGCTGCCTCCACCATCCTATAGAGCTCCTCGACGGCCCTCCTCGTCAGCTCTAGATGTTCCTCCACCATATTTAGAACGGTCTCCATTCGTTTATTCGCGAACCATCTCAAGAGGCGTTTTCTGCCTAGGGTGACCACGCATCAATAGGATGTGAAGCCTCTATTTTACTCTTAGCCTCTATGAGAGGTAGATGATGAGTATGGGGACGATGAAGAAGACGAGGATGACCCAGAAGAGGAGCTCCAGCGCGGCGTGGCGCCCCCTAATCATCCGTCTTCCCAGCTCCTCCGCTATCCGGATGGGGAGGATCCTCAGCGGTGAGACGAAGAAGATGAGGAAGGCTAGGAGGTTTAGGATGACGTGAGCCGATCCCAGCATCATGCCGACGAGGCCTCCGGCGAAGTAGCCATAGATCTGCGATAGGTCTAGGGTTGTCGCCACGTTGCATCCGACGAGATATGGATAGGCCCTCTCCAGGTCGACGATCTTGGTTGCGAGGAAGGGGACGACGAGGCTGGTTCCTATGGAGCTGCTGCCCACCAGCCATGTGATGGTGAAGCCGGTGAGGAATCCCCTAACGGGATTCTCGAAGGCGGCTGTCACCTTATCCTCCCATCCAGCCTCGACGATCTTGTCCAGCCCCTTCTCTATGAGGCTGAGGGCTGCGACGATGAGGAGGAACCAGACGATGAAGAGCAGGACTCCCCCTATTCTCTGGCCTAGAAGACTCGTCACCAGCCTGGTTGTGGGATTCGTTATCGGCTCCTTTATGAGGATGTCGATGATTGTTCTCTCGAAGGCTGAGAAGAGGCCCTGGAATCCCAGAACTCTATTGTAGAAGTCGCCGAGGGCTAGGACTATCCGACTGAGAAAGCCCACGGTGATCTCCAGGGTGAAGAAGATGGTGATGGTTAAGACCTCATAGACGTCGTCGACGATGACTCCAGGTATCGTCGACTTGAACTCCTCATCGGTGATGCCTCGGCGGAGGCCGAAGACGACGATCGTATTCGTGATCGTCGTCCCAAGATTCGCTCCCAAGACTATGGGAACCCCGAATCTGATGGCTGATATGAGGGGGAGGCCGCCGGCCACCATCCCCGACATAGAGACCATGGTGGCTGCAACGACGGCGCTGCTACTCTGAACCAGCGATGTACTCAATATCCCTATGGCCAAACCCGTTATCGGAGCTGTCTGGGCGTTAACCATCGCTAGTATGCCCCTCTGCCACTCGGCGAAGATGAGCTTGAAGCTCGCCTTCACCCCCTCCAGGGAGGTGATGAAGAGGAAGACGCCGAGGACAACCATCGCTACGAGGAGGAGCCTACTCTTAAGGGGGTCTTGGGATCCCCTAGAAACACCGGCTCCAACCCTCGATTCAGCCATCTAATTGAGGTTCAAACTCTAGAATTAAAAGTTAATTTATCTAATCTATATAGACTTTAGAGCTCCCTATAGCCCGCTGCCAGCTCCAGTAGGCTGACATTGAAACGTCTGAGGAGCTCATCTAGGAGTCTTAGGGGGAGGCCGACGACGTTGTAGAAGCATCCCTCGATGCGCTCGACGAGGAGAGCTCCTAGGCCCTGGATGGCGTATCCTCCGGCTCGGCCGATGGATTCGCCGATGGAGGCGTAGAGGCTTATCTCCTCATCGCTAAGCCTCCTCATGTGGACTATCGTCTCCTCAACTCCTTGCTCCAATCGTTGGGAGGATGCATCCACCACGGCGAGGCCTGTTAGAACCCTATGGCTTGAGGCGTTCAGCAACCTCAAGGTCTCCACCACCTCTTCCCCGCTTCTGGACTTCCCTATTATGCGGCCATTGTGAATGATGAGGGTGTCAGCGCCAATGACTAGGCCCTCCCCAAGGGTTTCAGCCACCTTTAGGGCTTTTCTCCTAGCGTTCTCTAGGGCTATCTCCCTGGGTTCTCCCACGGCCTCCTCCACCTCGCCTGGGTCTACTGCCTCGAAGGGTATGCCCAGACGCCTTAGAAGCCATCTCCTAGCCTCGGATCTAGATGCCAGGATCAGCCTAGCCCTCATCCCCAGGGTTAAATACTGTTAGGCTTTAAGCTTGAGGGATGGAACGGGCCTACTATACAGGCATAGAGACGCCTATAGGGGTCTTATGGGCCGCCTCCACCGATGAGGGTCTTCTGAGACTCGCCTTCCCAAGGCCGAGGGAGGTCTTCCTCGAGTCCCTTCAAGGCTTCGAGGTGGTGGAGGAGTCTGAGCGATTTGAGGAGCTCTCGATACTGCTGGGGGAATACTTTGAGGGGCATCCCGTCGACTTCGATATACCCATAGACCTGCGGGGGACGGAGTTTCAGAGGGCTGTATGGGAGGCTATGAGGCGCATACCCTATGGAAGGGTCTCAACCTATGGGAGGATAGCTGAGATGGTTAGCCGTCCAGGGGCTGCGAGGGCTGTGGGGAATGCCGTGGCGAGGAACCCCATAGTCATAGTCATCCCCTGCCATAGAGTTGTGAGATCCAACGGCGATATAGGCGAATTCAGCTCGGGGGTGGAGTTGAAGAGGCGGCTCCTATCCATAGAGGGAGTCCTCGAAGCCGGCTCGGAGCTGTCGGAGCGTAGGCAGCTTCTCAGCCATCTATGGCCCTAATCGACAACTCTTTTTCCATGGAAAACCCTTTTCAACCCTCAAACCCCTCTATCTGGGATGAAGGCTCTAGAGGGCATAAGGGTTCTAGACCTAACCCACGCCCACGCCGGGCCGATATGCACCATGTTCCTCGCCGCCCTGGGGGCTGAGGTCATAAAGATCGAGCCTCCATGGGGCGAGATGACTAGGATGTTTCCACCACTGGTTAAGGGGGTAAGCCCCTACTTCGCTTTTATAAACCGCTGTAAGCTCGGTGTAACCCTCAACCTCAAACATCCCAAGGGCGTTGAGCTCTTCAAGAGGCTGGTTAAGGTCTCCGACATCGTCGTTGAGAATTTCAGGCCTGGAACCATGGAGCGATTGGGAATTGGATGGGAGACCCTTAAAGAGCTGAATCCACGCATCATATTGGCGTCGATCTCGGGTTTCGGGCAGACGGGGCCCTGGAGGGATCGTCGAAGCTTCGATCTCATAGCTCAAGCCTCCAGCGGCTATATGTGGCTTATGAGGGATAGCATCGATCCTGAGGGGCCTCCACACCTTGCTCCCGAGGCCATAGCGGACACCATACCAGGGCTTTCCCTCCTCATAGGGATCTTGGCTGCACTCATCTATAGGGAGAAGACCGGTCGTGGTCAGCGGATCGACGTCGCCCAGATGGACTCGATGATAGCTGTGAGTCAGAGCTTCTCCTTCTGGCATCTCGCCAAGACGACGATGGATAGGGCTGTTAGAGGCTGGGGAGTCTACGACGCCTTCAAGGCGAGGGATGGCTATGTAGCCATAGCCGTTCAGACGGGTAGGATGGAGGATGCCATGAGGGAGCTTATGGGCGTTGAGGAGGTCACCCATGAGGCCGTCGCCAAGTGGGTTTCGGAGCGAACCGTTGAGGAGGTGGTGGACACCCTAGTCGAGCTTGGAATCCCCGTGGCCCCCGTCAATGATCTCGACGCTGTCATGCGAAACGAGCAGGCGAGGGCGAGGGAGATGTTCGTCAAGGTCGTCCACCCCAAGCTCGGCGAGATCCTCCTACCCGGCTTCCACATAAAGCTGTCAGAGACTCCAGGCGACATCTCTAGGCCTGCCCCACTTCTAGGTCAGCATAACAGGGAGGTCTACACCCGTCTCCTAGGCCTATCCGAAGAGGAGTTGGAGGAGCTTCGGAGGGAGGGCGTAATCTAAGGGGTGGAGGCTGAGGGTGGGGAGGAGATTCCTTTTAACCGGCATGCCTGGATCGGGGAAGTCCACGGT
>JAGHBJ010000131.1 GCA_021161045.1 Candidatus Bathyarchaeota archaeon | reverse complement strand
CGATCTCCTGGAGCCCCATCTCGTTGAGGGGTAGCCTATCGAGATGTCTGCGGCACCAATCCCTGATCCAAGTCTCCGATGGCGTTTCAACCTCTTCAACTCCAGCCTTTAGGGTCTCCATAAGGCTTCTGGACGCCCTATAGCCGTGGATTGTTAGGTCTATATCTGAGAATTTTGGGTTATGTATCCCCAGCAGTATGGAGCCTGTCACCCCGAAGTCTGTAGGCCTCAGCCCCGAGGCTCTTGACAGAAGCTCTACGAGGCTTAGGAGCTTCCCCTCCAACTCGTCTATTGGGCCTCTCCTCAGTAGGGTTCTAAGCCTCTCCCTCGGTCTGTAGTAGCGTTTCACCCTGCTCCTCGGTATGGCTGAGACCCTTATCCCCCTCACTGGGCAGCTGTATAGGTATTGGGGGTGGTGCTCCTCCAGCAGCCTATAGGTAGCTTCAACCTGGGTGACGTGGTAGTAGGTCAGAACCCTACCATATCGTCTTCGGCCTCGGCCCCATTTTCCTGAGGCCTCTGGGATGTATTTTAGGTATGCCGTATATCTGTCTGGGGGGTGGAGATAGCCGACTACACAGAAGATTAACCCCTCAACGGTCTCTATGTAGTCCTTATCCTTCGGCCTATCCATCTATGAGAACCATTTTTAGAGGCTGTTAAGATTGTTGCTTGAGGATGGTCACAAACCTCCCCGCCGAGGCCAAGCATAAGTGGATGGAGGTAAGCCAGGCGAGAGACCCAGAGCTGAGGCTAAAGCTGATGGCCGAATTCCTATCCCTGGTGCCTAAGCATAAGGGGACAGCCAAACTCTGCGCCCACGTCCGCCGACTTATGAGCCAGCTAAGAGACGAAATAGAACGCAGAAAAAGGGCGCGTAGAGGAAGTGGAGCTCCATCATACTACCCAGAGAAATCTGGAGCCGCCCAGGTTGTGATCCTCGGCCCCACAAACGTGGGCCGAAGCAGCCTCCTAAGGGCTGTGACCAACGCCGAGCCGGAGGTGGCCCCATACCCCTTTACGACTCGCAGACCAGTTCCAGGGATGCTCCAATATGAGGATGTCCAGATACAGCTCGTTGAGGCTCCACCCCTCGTGGAGGGAGCCTCAGAGGGGCGTGGAGACGGATATCGAATCCTAAGCCTAGCCAGAAATGGAGACGGCCTCATCCTCATGATCGACCTGACCGACGACCCAATAGAGCAGTATAGGATGATCTCAACCGAATTAGAGAAGGCGAGGATACTAACCGTCAAGCCCAGAGGCGAAGTCATCATAGAGCGGAGACGCTATGGATCGGATATCCAATTCATCTGGGAGGGAAGCCTGGAGGGATGCACGGCGGGAGACGTTGTGGAGCTCCTAAAGAGCTATGGGATAAGGTCAGCCGTCATTAGAGTTCGAGGAGTCGCCACCCTCGACGACGTTGAGGACGCCATCTACGGGGCCTCGGTCTATAGGCCGACCCTCGTCATCGCCAACAAGGCCGACTTGGGGGTAGACCCAAAAACCCTCAGGGAGCTGAGGAGATTGGTCAGCCCCCTGGAGCTGATGGTCACCTCAACACAGCGAGGCGGAGGCCTATCGGAGAAGCTGGGGTCAAAGCTCTTCAGGCTGCTCAACCTCATCAGGATCTACACCAAAGAGCCTGGGGGGAAGCCGTCGCCGAGGCCCTTCGTCGTGAAGCGTGGAGCCACCATCGGCGACCTGGCCAGGATGATCCACAGCGACCTCCATAGAGGCTTCAGATACGCCCGCCTATGGGGGCCGAGCGCCAGATTCCCAGGAGAGCGGGTAGGCCCCGACAGAGTGCTGGAGGACGGAGACATCGTAGAGATACATGCATAGACTGACAACGGCTGTCAGTCTACAATCGGCTTTAGATACTCCCCCTCCAACGCAGAGCCTACGACCACCCTAAGCCAACGCTCATCTTCGCAGCGAACCTCCTCCAATACGCCCCTAACCCTAAAGCCCTCACCCACCTTCAAGAGGCCCCTATGCTCACCGATCATCGAAGCCAACTCGACGACGTCACCCTCAACCCCTCCCCCAAGAGGGTTGAACTCTTCAACCCTATAGATGGCTGGCCTGAAAACCGATTCAGGGGAGTCGGCCACTCGCCCCTCACCCTCAACGACGCCTAGAGGCCTATAGGTTCTGGGCCTCCGATCGATCTCGCTGAACCGTCTAACGGCGTTCACAACGAAGGGCACCCCCTCAAATATGCCTCGATTCAGCCTCCTCCTCTCCACCTCGCTGCGCCTATGGAGCTCCAGCAACCCAGCCTCCTCCAGCCTAAGCAGACATCTCTGAACCCTCCGATAGTTCTCAGCCCCATAGACTGCGACGTCTATGTCGCTCCCCTCATGATGCATACCCAGGGCTATGGAGCCATGAATCCCGAAGAAGCCCTCAGAAACCCCAGAGGCCTCTGATAGAAGCCCTATAAGCCTCAGAGCCTTAGCCTCCTACTCATCTCCTGGCCCTCTCCCCCTAAGCCTATGGAGCTCCCTGGAGGGGATGTAGGCCTCAGCTATCAACTCCTCCGGAACATAGAGCAGATATCGGTTCAGCGTCGACGAGTATCTCACATACTCAGGGAAACTCCGCCTAAGGCTGCTGATCAGCCGCCTATAATTCTCAGGGCTATAAAGCATCCTCGGCCTCAACAGCGTCAGCCCCCTCCTCCACCACCTCACCGGAAGCCATTCAAGCCCTATCTCATCGGCATAGGACTCTGGAACATACTTCAGGAAGGCATCATAGCCGCCCTCAGGATGCTGGTAGCCGAAGATATAGAAGATGAAGCCATGAACAGTTACGACTGCATCCCCATCCCTAAGCCTCAAGGCAACCGGATTATGGGCGCCCCTCCTTATAAGTGGCAGCCACTTATATCAACTCCCCAGCCTCGATAGGAGATGTTCCACCAAGGCCTCGGCGATGTCGATGTCCGTGACGCTTTGAAGACCCCTCCATCCAGGGGCGCTGTTCACCTCCGTGATATAGTATTCCCCATACTCCGAGGGGAGTATGTCAACTCCGGCGTATTCGAGGCCTATGACCCTCGCAGCCCTGATGCTCAACTCCTCCAGCTCTGGGTCTAGGGTTAGAGGCTTAGCCCTCCCACCCCTCGATATGTTGGTTCTCCAATCGG
>JAGHBJ010000039.1 GCA_021161045.1 Candidatus Bathyarchaeota archaeon | reverse complement strand
GAGATGGTTAAAGTCGAGATCGGATATAGCCTAGAGTCGTTGAGGGAGGTGGTTCACAGCTGTCGGGGGCATCTGAAGGGGTCTAGACCTCTCTTCATAATCATCACCATGGTTGAGGCCGGTGAGCTTGAGGGGCTTCTAGATGGCATAAAGGCGCTTTACCGCTATACCCTGAGGGGTAGAAGGCCGAGTATAATGCTGCTCGATGTGAGAGGCGACAAGCTGGCGGTGAGGACGAGGGAGGAGGAGCTGGCTTCGAGGATCGTTGAGAGGGAGCTGGAGACGGCTTACATAGCTCTAAGAGCGCTGGGGGTTGAGGTCATATCCTGGAATCCGAGGGATGAGAGCTTCGTTGAGATCCTGGCTAGGAGGGTGAGATATGGGCGTTGAAAAGGCCATAAGGGGTGTGGAGCTCCTCCTCGCCGTAGCCCCCAGCTATCTCTCAGCCCTCCTCCTGGTGAAGAGCGGCCTATACATCGAGTTTAAGAATCTCATCCTCCCAATCCTAGGTCTCCTCGGCCTACCCCTCGAAGCCTACCTCGATTTGATGCCCCTAGCGGCAGCCGTGCTGCTTTCACTGCTCATCTGGAGGAGGGGAAGCGAATCGGCCTATGCTAAGCTCTTCAGCCTCAACCTCCTCATGTTCTTCCCAGCAATCCTCGACTACAGCCACTTCAACTGGGTTATGCTGATACTCCCCTATACTCCGAGGGCTGAGATGCCGCTTCTAACCTTCATCACAGGCCTACTACTCCAGCTCTCATATCTAACCATCAGGTCTACACTTCTCATCCGATATACGAGGGATGAGCTTCTAGGTCGAGGGGCTGAACCAGAGGATGTCGACGCCATCTCCAGGGGGCAGATGGCCTACCTCACCCTAATCCTAACGGCCTCAACTCTGATGCTGGCAGCCATATACCTCGCCCTCCCCCACCTGGAGGCCCTACTGAGAGCTGAGATGTTGGGGATCCCCTATACGCATATAATCATCGGCTTCTCAGCCACCCTCCTCATAGCCATCGCCACTCTCCTCTTCCTAAAGGGCTGGAAGAGATGAACAAGGAGGAAAATCAGAGCTGGAAAATCGGCTTCCCTGGAGACCCCCTTTATATCATCCAACCTCCAATTCTCCATCATCCGGTGATGAGATGAGGAGAGTGCTGGAGGCCGCTAAGAGGATCAGGCGTCTAGAGGTTCAGGGTGCCACGAACGTCGCCCTCACAGCCATAAGGGCGCTGGTGGAGCAGATGCGGGAGTCCAAGGCCAAAAGCCGTGAGGAGGCTCTAGCCGAGATAGAGGAGGCCCGAGACATACTCTTCGGGGCGAGGGAGACGGAGCCTTTCATGAGGAACGCCCTCAGATACATCGAGTGGAGGATTAGGGCTGCCAGATGGGAGAGCGTCGAGGAGCTCAACAGGCTGATGGAGGCCGTAGCCGAGGAGTTCATACAGCGCTTCAGGGAGGCCCGTAAACGCATCGAGGACATCGGCTCAAGGCGCATACTGCCGGGGACACGCATCCTCACCCACTGCCACTCCTCAGCCGTCATCGGCGTCCTAAGAGCAGCTAAGAGGAGGGGCATAGAGTTCGAGGTGATCTGCACCGAGACCAGACCCCTATACCAGGGGCGTATCACAGCCAAGGAGCTTCTGGAGATGGGGGTTAGGACGACGATGATCGTCGACTCGGCTGTTAGAACCTTCCTGAAGCAGGTTGACCTAGTCCTCGTCGGCGCAGACGCCATAACATCCGAGGGGAACATCATCAACAAGATCGGAACAAGCCTCATCGCATTGGCAGCCCAGGAGGCTCGAGTCCCCTTCTACGTCGTCACGGAGCTGCTGAAGTTTGATCCGCAGACAATACACGGCGACTATGAAGCCATAGAGGAGAGGGCTGCCTCGGAGATATGGCCCGACGCCCCAGAGGGCCTCGCCATAAGGAATCCAGCCTTCGACGTCACCAGGAGAGACTACATACACGGAATCATCTGCGAGGAGGGAGTCATATCGCCCCACTCGATCCTGGAGGCCGTAAGGCGTCGATACCCCTGGATACTCGAATCCGTAGGCATACCAGCCTAACCAGGTTTTCGTCGAGAAACAATTAAAGATTTGAAATCCAACCATTCAACGACATGCCCCTAAAGGTCTCAATAGAACCCCGAGAGGAGTGTATAGGATGCGGGAACTGCCAGGCAAACTGCCCCCAAGTCTTCGAACTCAGCCCCGAGGACGGCCTATCGGCCATCAGAGCCGAATATAGAGGCGCTTCCCAAGCCGAGGGTGAAGTCCCCGACGACTTGGAGAGCTGCGTGAAGGATGCAGCGGAACTCTGCCCCGTAAACATAATCCACGTGGAGAAAGTAGATTAGACTCCCACCAGATATTTTCCGGCAAGCTCCAAGGTCACTCAATGTGCTGGTTTCTCTCGTTGATCTCTTAACTCCTCAGCTTGAACTCTTCCCTAAATCTCCTCATCGACTCCTCTATCTCATTTATCTCCCTCTCTGAGAGGAGTTTTCTCATCCTCTCGAAGGCTCTACGCTGTCTCTCCCCCTTTCCATGTGGAGATGGAGAGGTCATCGCCTTCTCCACCTCTCCAGGGCCTTCTTCAGCTCTGGGTGTTCCTCGGCATGTTCTTTGAGCGGTATGCCTTTCATCGCTGCTTCTATCGCCTGTCTCATGGCTTTGGCTCCGGCTTCTGTTCCATCTGGGTGGCCGTGGACTCCCCCTCCGGCTTGGATGATGACGTCTGCGCCGAATATCTTCAGGAGCTCCGGAACCAGAGCCGGATGGAGGCCTCCTGAGGCGACGGGCATGGCGGGCTTTATGCCGGTCATCGGCATCTTCAGGGCTTCTATGTTCTCCAGCACCTGTTTCCTCTGCTCAGCCATCTTTCCAACGGCTGTTCCCACGTGGAGTTGGTCTATGCCGGCGATGCGGGCGAGCTTTGCTATGACCCTCATCGATACTCCATGTCGTTCGGGTCTGGTGAAGGCTGCATGTCCGGCTCTATGGCCGTGGAGGGCGAGTTTGAAGCCGGCCTCCCTCAAGGTCTGGAGGGCTGCGAATCCGGCGGTTAGGATGTCTATCATAACGTATCTGCCCCCGTGATCCTCGACGTATTCGGCTCTGCGGAGCATCTCCCCCGTCTCCGCTGTTATGTTCACGAGGTAGGCCTTCCGCTCTC
>JAGHBJ010000004.1 GCA_021161045.1 Candidatus Bathyarchaeota archaeon | reverse complement strand
CTATAAGCGGCCCACGGAGGGAGAGGATTCCCCTCATAGAGACGCTGATCAAGATCTTCGAGGAGTTCCCCGACGATTTTAGGGTTGTCATGTCCATGGGCATGGTGGGTGGAGGCTCCAAGCCCGAGAGGAGGGGACCGCTGATCCTCATACCCTGGATCGAGAATAGGTTCAGATACCTGAAGGCCTGTGATCTCGTTGTCTCCAGGGCCGGCCATGAGACGATACTACAGAGCATCTGCTATGGTAAGCCCCAGATACTCATCCCTACGCCCGGACATACGGAACAGTATGCCAACGCTAGGAGGGCGAGAGAGCTAGGCGTCGCCGAGGCCCTAGAACAATTCAATCTCTCAACAGGTAGACTCCTCGGGTTGATTAAGCAGATGCTTGGGGATGAAAGCTATCGGGAGAAACTTAGGGAGATATCCTCCCAAATCGAGCTGGGAAGCGGGGTTGAGAAGGCCCTCGAGGCCGTGGAGGAGCTCCTCAGCTGAACTACTTGAGGGGTATGTACATCGAGCTTCTCGAGGCTCCTACGCCTGGTCTTCCATGCTTCACAGGCTTGTTTGTTATGGCGAATTCGCCGAGGTAGTGGCCGATCATCTTCTCGGTGATCTTCACGGGGACGAACTCCTTCCCATTGTGGACGAAGATAGTTCTGCCAACCATCTCGGGGAGTATGATCATATCTCTACAGTGAGTTCTCAGCGGCTTGTCTGGAGGCGTCGACCTAATCTTCTCTAGGAAGATCCTCTGGGCTGGCGTTAGGCCTCTCCTCAAGCTTCTCCTCTGCCTAGCTGGGAGTAGCCTGATGAAGTCATCCATCGACATCGATCTGAGCTCATCGATGGTATATCCCCTGTAGAGGAATTCCCTTGGCATATCGCCCACTCTACGCCTCCGCAATATTTAAGGGCTTACTTCCTCTTCCTCTTCTTCCTACCCGTCTCCCTGGCAGCTATGAGGCCCACCTTACGCCCTGGAGGCGCATGCCTCGAAACCGTCGTCGGCTTCCCAGGATACTTATGGCTGCCTCCACCATGGGGATGTGAGACCGCAGCCATGGCCACGCCCCTCACCTTCGGATACTTATGCCCCTTAGCCCTCATCAAGTGATACTTCTCACCCGCCTTCATGAAGGGCTTCTCCTTCCTGCCTCCCCCCGCTACGACGCCCACGGTGGCCCTACAGCCATCGGGGAGGACGACGATCTTCTTCGAAGGCAGCTTCACCAGGGTTCCAGCCGGCGTATGAGACACGACAGTGGCATAGCTTCCGGAGCTCCTCGCAATCTTGCCGCCGTCGCCAGGTCTGATCTCGACGTTGCAGATCATCGTCCCCTCGGGTATGGCGCCTAGGGGGAGGACATTCCCCACTTTGACTGGGGCTTTAGGCCCTATCTCAACGGTCTGGCCGACGTATAGGCCCTCTGGGGCTGCGATGTAGTAGTCGACGCCCTCCTCGAGGGCGATGTAGGCGAGGGGGGCGCCTCTCCCCGCGTCGTGGAGCAGCTCCTTCACCCAGCCTCTACCCATGACGTTGAGGGGTGGATACTTCACCGGTGCGACCTTCCCACTCTTGGCTGCCCTGAAGGTTGGAGAGCCTCGTCCTCGACGCTGAACTATCAGCCTCTTACCCATATCATTTCACCTATAGGATTCCGAGTCTTATAGCTAGGTCGGTTGCGTTATACCCCTTCTTAAGTTTAACCATCGCCTTCTTCTCTCCCTTCGGCGTTATCAGCGTCCAGACCTTCTCCACTCCAACCCCATAGAGCTGCTCGACGGCCCTGGCGATGTCATGCTTCGTAGCCCTACGGTCGACGATGAAGGTGATCTTGTTCTCACGCTCAATGAGGTTGACGGCCTTCTCCGTCATCAGGGGATACTTAATCACCTCATGGGGCTTCAAGGCTTCTCACCCCAAACCTTGTCTAGAGCCTCAAAGGCTGAGCGAGACCAGATGACAAGCCTCCCAGGATGCGCTCCAGGGGCTAAAACCTCAGCGTTTAAGTCGGTCACCTTCACCACTTCGACGCCTGGGAGGTTGGCGCTGGCTTTGCTTATCCCCCTATCCTCCATGACGACGATTAGGGGTCCCTTCCCCACCTTCCGTTTACGTCCCCTCATCTTCCCCTTACCAGCCCTGATCTTCCCCCTGTCAGCCCTCTCAACGTCGGGCCAGACGCCCAGCTTCATGAAGAGTTCTCGCACCTCCCTCGTCTTCTTCAACTCCTCTATGGAGTCGTCGACGACGATGGGTAGATGGCTGACGGCGTCGATGATGTGTCCACGGGCTGCGACCACATCCCTCAGGGCTGTGGCTGCTATGGCTGACTTGATGGCTAGCCACCTCTCCTTCTTGTTGATCCTCTTCCTGATCCTCTTCTCGCTCGTCGGTGGGAAGGCTCTGCGGCCTCCGACGGTTCCAACGGCGAAGGCTCCACGCTGAGTCCCCCTAACCCTCGGAATCCTAGCTATGCCGAGTCCCGTCCCGAGGGACTCAGCCGTCGTCCGTTTACCCGCCATGGGGTCTCGGCCCTGAGGCTGGAACCTATGAGACTGCTGAGCTATCACCGCCCTCTTGATGACGTCGGGTCTAAAGGGTGTTTGGAATACCCGTGGGAGCTCCACCTCATCGACGACGTTGTTCTCCAGGTCTACGACGGGAACCTTCAACCTCCCTCACCCTCCACGGAGCCCCTGTAGATGTAGGTGATCTTCGGCGGCTCCTCGGGGAAGTGGGGCGGCCTGACGGCCTTCCTCAGCTTTATCAGCCTCTTCGGCGGCCCCATGACGCTTCCCTTCAATAAGACGTAATCGGTGCGTATGACGCCATATCTTGTGAATCCCCCCTTCGGGGTGACCTTCTCCCCGTCCTCGCCGATGAGGAGTATCCGCTTGTTATACTCCGTTCTGTTGTGGAAGCCCATCTGACCGGCCCTGGGAACCGTGGGCATAACCCTCGCGGGATGCCATGGGCCGAGGGTTCCAACCCCCCTCTTCGTCTTCCTAGCCTTGTGCGAGAGGATCTTAACGCCCCAACGCTTCACAGGGCCCTGGAATCCCTTACCCTTGGTGACGCCGATGACGTCGACGGCCTCCCCAGGCTTGAAGACATCGGTTATCCTAACCGTCTTGCCGAGGAGCCCCTTGGCGTATTCCAGCTGCTCCTCCTTGGTTCCCCCACCGATCTTGATCTCCATGAGTTCAGGCTTCTTCTTCGGCACCGAGGCTAGTCGGGGCTGGGTGGCTGCGATGACCCTCAGCTCCGCAATCCTATCCAGGCTCTCCTCGAGGCGTTTGAAGTCCTCCTCCGGTGATCCCCCCTTCAGGGTTTTAACCCTGCGTTTAAGGTCTTCAGGTGGATTCTCCATCCAGACCTCCGTCAGGGCCTTTAGGCCGTCCACCGTCTTCTCATAGGCTCTCACACCGCAGATGAGCATCGGCGGCGTCTCTAGGACGGTGGCGGCGCATCTAACCTCCTTACCATAATCGGGTGAACGCTCCTTATCCTCGATCATGAAGACGTGGGTCATGCCGGCTTTATAGCCCGCGAAGCCGAGGAGCCTCGGCCCCTCCTCCACCTCGGGCCAGAAGCGGATTCGGCCAGCTATACTCTTAGCTCTCTTCCTTGGCGAATAGGCCATGGAGCCCCTTCTCGGGGCTCTAGTCCTCGGCATCCCTCAACCATCCCCTCTTTTAATGGCTGTTATCTACACAAACGTCTTAGATTTAAAGGATTCGCAGCGTTTCCCTTCCTTAACTATGTCGATTCGATGGGTGGTTATGTCGTATAGGCTTTGGTTTCTCGGCTGCCTCATGTTATGAGGCCTTCCACCAGCCTCGTGATCATAGGCGTCAGGGAGACCTCTATCAGGGCTGAGAGGATGAGGAGGGGTGCGATGTAGTGTATGTAAAGCCTTATAGCCTTCCTCAACTCCTCTTGGAGGCTTCCCCTCCCTCTAAGCCTATTTATTGCGTGGTATCCTAGGGCGAGGCCTGCGGCTGAGCTGAGTAGTATCGTTGGAAGCTCTATCACTCCATGGGGTGCGAGGGCGGTGATGGTTAGGAGGAGTCCATGCTCCTCGGCGGAGATGTGTGAGACCCAGCCGATGTAGAAGCCATTTAGGATGGTGAAGAGGACGGGGGGCAGGGAGAATAGTATGCCCATCAGCATCCAGATGAGGCTTTTAGCCAGATTGTTGACGGCGATGAATATGAATAGGCCTATAGGCGTCATCTCCTCCAGGTTTGGTATCATCCTCCTAAGCTGCTCTAATGGATCTCCTGGGAGTCTCCCACCTAGATTATAGCCGATGAGGAGTGATGAGAGGAAGACTAGGAGGGTGAGGAGGAAGAGGTGGCGGAGTCCCCAGACGTATTCAGCCGAGTCGCCGAATAGGATCGCTATCGTCCTCGGAGTCTCCCCCCTCATCCCCCGGCCTCAACCTCCCTCTTAGCGGCCCTAACATCCCTCGCCAATATGGTTTTACGCCCCTCCCTCAATGCGTTGGCCACCGCAGCCCTGGCGATACGCTCACCATACTCCCCTATGACCTTGCGGAGCTCCTCACTCGCCTCCACGCTCACCCTCAAGTCTCCAAATCTCTTTAGGAGCCTCCTCATCGGCGCTAGGGTGAACTCCTCAGCCAACTCGGAGACCTTTAAGGCTCCGCCGCCTATTTAACTTCTGATCCAGATGCTGCATCTCATACTGGTTGAAGCCGCCTTGGAGCTGGTTCCAAGGGCTATTATACATCACCCCTCCGTGAGGAGGGATGCGAAGAGGAGGGGTAAGAAGCCCTCCGAGGTTCTCCTAGATCGAAGCCTCCACCATGCGGCTATGAAGACCCTTCCAAAGGCCCATAAGAGGGGTAGACCTGACATAGTTCACTTCTGCCTCCTAGAGGCGTTAGGCTCCCCCCTGAATCGTGAGGGTGGACTGAGGGTGTGGGTTCACACAGTTGGGGGATACGTCATAGAGGTTGATCCGGAGACGAGGCTTCCAAGGGACTATAATCGGTTCAAGGGCCTGATCGAGCAGCTATTCCAGAGGGGGATGGTTCCCCCAGGCGCTGAGAAGCCCCTATTAAGGCTGAGGAGAATGGAGCTGAGGGAGCTATTGGAGGAGATCAAAGCCACCTACGTCATCGCCTTGACGAGTCGTGGAAGGGGGGGAAATCTCGAGGAGGTTTGTCGACGTTTAATAAAGGAGGAGAGGCCAGCCGTCTTCATCGGCGCCTATCCAAAAGGAGAGTTGGAGGGTGAAACCCTCGCCCTGGTGGATGAGGCTGTCAGCATATATCCTGAGGTTCTAGACGCCTGGGTTGTCACCTCTAGACTCATCTACGAGTTTGAGAGGTTCTGGAGGTCTCTTCAGCCCTCTCCCTCAGCCTCTCGGCATACTTAGCCAGCTCCTCTCTATGTTGGATGATATGTCTCACGATCCTCCCCACGTTTTCCCTCCTCTCCCTTAGATGCTCGATCATAGACCTCAGCCTCATCTTGGCCCTCTCAGCCTCCTCTCTTATCTCCGTCGCATCTCCCCCTCTGAGGGCTATACCTCTCGCGGTGGCGTTCAGCGTCAGCATCTTCGCCTGAAGCCTATCCATCTCCCTCAGCAGCCTAGAGTAGTCTCCCTCCACCTCCCCCAGGCTTCTTCCTATATCCCTCGAGGCGTTATCCAACTCCTCGACGATGGCTCCCATCTCCCTCTCTCTCAAGTGTTCCCTGATTCTCTCAAGCCTCTCCTCAACTCTATCTAGTCGCTCTAGGCATCTATCCAGCTTCTCGTCCGGAATTCTCCCCCGTAGGGCTTCGACCCTAGCCTTCAAAGCCTCTATACGCCTCTCCGTGTGGTTTAGGAATCTCTCTATTCGCTTCTCCCTCACGTCAGCCATCAACTTATGTAGGTAGCCCCAGGCCCTCCCCATTAGGCCGCGGGCTGAGGCCAGCTCCCTCGCCGCATCGTCGATGTCTCCTTCGCTTAGGAGCCTCTCAGCCTCCTCCAGGTGTGTTCTCGCCTCCTCCAGGAGGCTTCGCGCCTCTGAGACATCATAGCCCTCCCCCTCCAATCTATCCGCCAGCTCCTCAACCCTCTCCAGGAAGCTGTAGGCCCTCTCTATGGCCGTCTTAAGGATCCTCATCTTCTCCGCTAGATCCTCAGCGGTGGTTCTCGGAGCCTCCTCCAATAGGATCCCCATGGCCGCCCTGAAGCCCTTTAGGGATTTCAGGGCATACTCGATGGCTCCGCTTGGATCATCTCCCTTCAACGCTTCCACGGCTTTGCTGAGGGTCTCCACGCCGTTCTCATAGCTCTCCACCGCCTCCTCAGGAATCTCGACGCCTGAGTCGTTCAGCCTCTCCATTAGGGTCTCCACCTTCATCCTACTCATATTCGCGATCCGTATCAGCTTCTCAGCTATGGTCTCCAGCGATGATATGGTGACTGTGAAGCTCCCCTCCGCCGATTCACCGTCGCTGTAGGCTGAGACCTTATAGAGGCCTGGGGTGGCATTCGCCTGTAGGAATAGCTCTAGGCTGTAGCATCCATCCTCATCGGCCTCCACCGTCGTGTTCAATATCACGACGCCCAGAGCCGATGTGACCACTATGGAGACCTCAGCTCCAGGCCTAGCTGATCCATGTATAGATACAACTCCTCCAGGATTCTGATATCTCCCCTCAATCTCCACGGTTAGGCCTTGAGCTGAGGCCGGATTGACCGGGAGCATAGAGGCCACCAGGGCGAGGATGAGTATAGCCATCAGCCGTCTCATCACATCACCACCATGACCCTCGAATTGGCGATATTAGAGGAACCCGGCGGAACCTCCTGAAACATCTATTCCATCCTCCTCAATCTAACGAGGCTGTGTCCACCCACCTTCCTCACCTCTACGAGTCCCTCCCGCTCCAATCTCTTGATCAGCCTCCAGGCACTTGTCCTGGGGATGTTGAAGCGATCCCTGATCTCGGAGGCGAAGGCTTCTCCCCCAGACTCGGCGAGAAATCTGATGACTTCTCTATCCTCGAATCTGAGGTCGGGGCGTTTCTCCAGGAGCTCCTCCACGTCGATCTCATCGTGTCTCCGCCGTCGTAGAAGGAATGTGATAGCCGCAGCTGCCGCGGCTCCGCCGACGGCGATGTAGACATAGGGGGTTAAAGGCCTCTCCGCCGCCTCAGCTGCCTCCCTAGCCTTCAAGGCTAGGCTCTCAGCCTCAACGTAGTTTCCAGCCTCATAGGCCTCAGAGGCCTTTTGTAGAAGCCTCTCCGCCGCATCCAATCCCTTAGTTCTACCCTCCCCCCTCGCCTTGTCTATAGCCTCCTCAGCCGATTTCATCGCCTCCATCGCTCCATGGGCCTCCTCGATGATCCCCGTGACTTCCTCCAGGGCCTTTGAGGCGAGCTCCTCAGCCTGGGCGTAATTCCCCTCCTCCAGCTCTCTGTAGGCATCCTCCAGTAGCTTCTCAGCCTCCTCAACCTTCAATCCCTCAGACTTCGCCTCCTCCAGCTTCGCCTCCCCCTCCTTTATGAGCGCCAAGGCATGCTCCCTAGTCCCCACAACCCCTAGGGCATAGTAGATCTCCACCCTCCCAGGAGGCATGATGAGAAGCGGTGAGTCATCCACCGTCGTGAGGGAGAGGGGGATTTCACTTAACCCCATTATCGCAGCCCCCTCCGGGAGTATGATGGTCGCGGATATCGGCGTCTCGATTGATAGAAGCCATAGGCGGCCAGTCTTATTCGTCAGGTCTGGAGTTGTGTAGGTTATGTGGGCGGATGTGGAGCCCAAGCTCTCAATCCTTATTCCACCTTCAAACTCTGAGTAGTTTAGGGGTAGCCCCTCCTGATCCTCGACCACGAGGTCTTGATAGAGGAGGCCGAAGAGGGTGACATTCACCTCAACTAGAGTGGGATCCAGGGAGATGACGTAGTCCACAGCGACGTAGCCGTCATCATAGACCCTGATGGTCAGCTCCAGCGGCGTATAGGCACCT
>JAGHBJ010000052.1 GCA_021161045.1 Candidatus Bathyarchaeota archaeon | reverse complement strand
GGGGGAGAAAGTTGACAGAGTATCTAACCATGAAAGAGGGTGGAGAGACTGGTGACGGGCGGTGTCTCAGAGAAAAAAGAGGAGGCTAAATGATCTCTAGCTCTCTCCCGATCTCCTCTAGGGCCTCGATAACCCTGTCAAGATCCTCCTGGGTTAGCTGGGCGTGCATCTGTATTCGTATACGGGCCTGGTCTCGGGCCACCATCGGGTAGACGATAGGCGTCACATAGATTCCCCTCTCATATAGCTTCTCGCTCAGCTTCTTCGCCTTGCTACTCTCCCCGACGATTATCGGTATTATCGGCGTCTGAGACCTACCCGTGTTGAAGCCCAAGTCCTGAACCGCCTTCCTGAAGTAGTTCGTATTCTTCCATAGGTTCCTGACATGCCATGGCTCGGTCTCCAATACGTCGATGGCGGCGATCGTGGCAGCCACCACTGGAGGCGGTAGAGATGAACTGAGAAGCCAGGTTCGACTCTTGTTCCACGCGAACCTTATGAGGTCTTCGGAGCCGCAGATGTGTCCTCCAACGGTGCCGTAGGCCTTGCTGAAGGTTCCCATATCGACGTGAACCTGGTCGTGGTTGAGGTGGAAGTGGGAGACTATGCCTCTACCTCCCTCGCCGAGAACTCCCTCGCCGTGGGCGTCGTCGACGTAGACCATCGCCCCATGCTCCTCGGCGAGCTTAACTATCTCATCGAGGGGGGCGATGTCGCCGTCCATGGAGAAGACCCCATCCGTGATGATGAGTATCCTCCTATACGGCGGCTTATGCCTCTCAGCCTCATCGAGAACCTGGGCGAGATGCTCCATATCCGTATGCCTATAGATGACCCTATCAGCCCTGCTCAGCCGGCAGCCGTCGATGATGCTTCCATGGTTAAGCTCCTCGCTGACGATTAGGTCCCCCTTATCGACGAGCTGCGGTATCAATCCGGAGTTCACCATGAATCCGGTGGGGTAGGTGAGCGCGGCCTCAGCCCTCTTCCACCTCGCCAATCTACGCTCCAGCTCCATGTGGAGGCTCATCGTCCCCGAGATCGCCCTGACGGCTCCGGAGCCTACGCCATATTCTTTCGCAGCCTCTATGGCGGCCTCGATGAGCTTTGGATGGGTTGCGAGACCCAGGTAGTTGTTGGAACAGAGCAGTAGAACCTCCTTCCCCTCGACCACCGTTATAGGCTTACTCGGCCCCTCAACGGTCTTAAGCTTCCAGTCTAAGTCCTGCTCCGCTAGGGCGAGGTACTCCTCCCTTAGAAACTTCGTGGGATGCCTCTTGACGCTCATCCCGTTATTATTGGTTGAGTATGAGGATTAACGGTTTTCGATGAAAGAATTATCAATCAAATTCACCTTCTCCCTCTTGGAGGAGTAGATATTTTGACTAGGGGTATGAGACGGATATTGGTGACGGGAGCCGCAGGCCAGATAGGCTCTGAGCTGACGCCGAGGCTTCGGGAACTCTACGGCAGGGAGAACGTCGTAGCCTCCGATATCAGGAAGCCTGGGGAGGATCTCCTCTCTTCAGGCCCCTTCGAATATCTCGACGTAACCGATGGTGAAAGCCTTAGGAGGATTGTGGAGGAGTATGACATCGACTCCATCTTCCACCTGGCAGCCATCCTCTCAGCTAAGGGTGAACAGAATCCCCAGTTAGCCTGGCATGTCAACATGAGTGGTCTCTACAACGTATTAGAGCTGGCCCGTGAGCTGGAGCTAAGGGTGTTTTACCCAAGCTCCATCGCCGTCTTCAGCCCTGAAACCCCAAAGGATAGGACTCCACAACTCGCCGTCATGAGGCCTAGAACCATCTATGGGGTGACGAAACTGGCTGGGGAGCTCCTCTGCGACTACTATCACAACCGCTTCGGCGTCGATGTTCGAGGCGTGAGGTATCCAGGGGTCATCAGCTATAAGACCCCTCCAGGCGGTGGAACAACCGATTACGCCGTGGAGATGTTCTACGCCGCCGTGAAGGGTGAGCCCTACACTTGCTTCGTCAGAGAAGATACGGTGCTGCCGATGATCTATATGCCCGACTGCATCAAGGCGGCGATTCAGCTTATGGAGGCCGACGCTGAGAGGCTGACGAGGCATGCTGACTATAATCTCGCATCGATGAGCTTCTCAGCTGGGGAGCTGGCTGAGGAGATTAGGAAGCATATACCAGACTTCAAGGTAGTATACAAGCCTGATTATAGGCAGAGGATCGCCGATACATGGCCGAGGTCTATCGACGACTCAGCAGCCAGACGAGACTGGGGCTGGGAGCCAAGCTATGGACTGGCTGAGATGACCAAGGATATGATAGAGAATCTGAGAAAGAGGTTGGAGGAGGGGCTCCTCTAACTTTTTCCTCCATGACCTGACGGTGGCTGTCAGATCAGCTCTGCACCCTCGGCAGTATATCCCCACATTTGATGACGCCGACTTTGGCCTTCTCCCCCATCTTCTTCAAGGCCATCTCCAGGGCCTCATCCACAGAGTCGGCGTGCTCGAAGCCGAGGGCCTCCTTATCCCCCTCGGATAGGCCGTGGGAGACACAGATGATCTGGGCGTGCCCCCTGATCTGGGCGTGTATCATCAACGCCGCGGCGGCGACGCCATCCTCGATCTCGCCACGTCTATAGGCCTCTAAGGCCTCATCATAGGTCAGCTGCCCCATCTCCCTTAGATCGCCGTGGACTGGTGAGACTCCCTCTGGGCATGGAGCCACGAGGATTATGACTCCGCCTGGTCTTACGCCGAGGCAGGCGTAGTCCGTGGGCTTCAAGGCCTGCCAGTAGTCTATGTCAGCTGGATGGCTTGAGACTACCACGATGTCGGCTCTATGAGGTATTCCTCGGCAGTAGAGCTTCTCAGCCTCCTTGATGCCCTCCCTGAAGGCCTTTAGGGGGTGGCCTACGGCGAGGTGGCAGACCTCATCCCTCTCGTTGAGCACTGTGTTCACTATGAATCTCAGCCCAGACTTTATGGCCACCTCATCGATCATGTGTCTCACCCTGTTGTCGGGGTCTCCGGCGATCTTGAAGATGGGTCTCGTCATTCCCGCTGCGATGTGGGTCTCCTCTATCGTTTTGACTCCGCAGACGCCTGGCTGGATGATCTTGCCCCCTCCAGCCCATCCTGCGTAGCAGTGGGGGACGATGTTTCCGACGCCGATGACTAGGTCGGCCTCATAGACCCTACGGCTGACAATCACCTCCACACCCATGGGAGTCCTGCCGATGTCTATGAGGTCAGCCTCATCCTGGCAATCGAAGTTCCTCACCTCAACTCGGTCTAAGACCTCACCCCCAAACTTCGCCTCCATCTCGCTTCTCCTCATCGGCCTGTGGGTTCCCAGGGCGACGATGACCTCTACCTGTTGATCCCTCACTCCCCCCTCCCTCAGCTCGTTGAGGATGGTGGGAAGCAGCAGTCTCTGAGGCGTCGGCCGTGTATAGTCGTCGACGAGTATGACAACACGCCTGGCATTAGAGGCCAGCTCCCTTAGGGGTCTGGAGGCAACCGGCTTCCTCAAGGCCTCCCTCAGGGCTTTAGGGACGTCTCCATAGGGTTCCCTGCTCCCCCTATCGATGATCCAGGCTAAGTTTTGTTTTGGTATCTCGAAGGAGACCTGCTCCTCCCCGTAGGGTATGGTGATCCTCATGCTCATGGCCGTTATTCACGGGGCTTGAGGGGTCTGATCCTCCTAACCTCTGGGTTCACCAGGTTTGGCGGCTCTACGCCCCTTAGGACGGAGACTAGGTTCTCAGCCGCTATCATCGCCATCTTCTTCCTCGTCTCGACGCTGGCGCTCCCGATGTGGGGCGTCAACACCACATTATCCAGCTCCAATAGTGGATCATCCGGATCGATGGGTTCCTTCTCGAAGACGTCTAGGGCTGCTCCAGCTATCCTCCGCTCCTTCAGGGCCTTATAGAGAGCCTTCTGATCGATGACGGCTCCCCTGGAGGTGTTTATGAGGTAGGCCGTAGGCTTCATCAGATCAAGCTCCTTCTCCCCGATAAGATGATAGGTCTCCTTAGTCAGGGGAACATGGAGAGTTACATAATCCGCCTCTTTAAGGAGCTCCTCAAGAGGCTTGTATTCTAAGCCCAGCTCCCTCTCAAGGTCTTCCCTCCTGAAGACATCGTAGTAGATGACCCTCATGTTGAAGCCCTTAGCCCTCCTCGCAACCGCCGACCCGATCCTGCCGAGGCCGACGATGCCTAGGGTCTTCCCATGCACATCGGAGCCGAGCATCATCTTCGGCCCCCAAGCGTGAACCCATTTTCCTGCCCTCACATACTTGTCAGCCTCCACCACCCTCCTGGCTATGGCCATGAGGATAGCCCAGGCTAGGTCAGCCGTTGTCTCCGTCAACACACCTGGAGTATTGGTGACGTAGATACCCCTCTTCGTCGCCGCCTCCACATCTATGTTGTCATAACCCACGGCATAGTTGCTGATCACCTTCAAACACTCACCAGCCTCGATGATCCTCGCGTCAATCTTATCGGTGAGAAGGCAGAGGAGACCATCAATATCCCTCACCTTATCCAAGATCAAATCATAAGGCGCCGGCTCCTCCTCACTCTCATATACCTCCACATCGGCATACTCCTCGATAAGGCTGATAGCCTCATCGAAGAGTTTCCTCGTTACAAAGACCTTAGCCCTCCCCAAACACTTCACCAGGGATAAATGATCGCTATCTGAATTTAACAGATTCGGGAGGGGGCTTACTGGGCGTAAAAATAATATTCAGAAAATTTTTGAATATTATATCCATGGCAAAATCAATAAAATCTAACATGGAGCGCCATCACCTCAACGGGGAGCTCCTCGACAGGCTCTTCGAAGTTCATTTAAGGCCGTTGAGAAGTCGGATGGCGAGGGCCATATACAAGGTCTTCCTGGAG
>JAGHBJ010000076.1 GCA_021161045.1 Candidatus Bathyarchaeota archaeon | reverse complement strand
GTATTTGACGCTCGTAGGCGATCCTCAAAACCTCCGAGACCTCCCTGGTTGTCTTGGGCTTCACCACCACCTCCGGCGGATGAGGGGGAAGAGGACTCTCGTCGAGGCCATGCTTCTCCAACATCTCGGGTGAATCATAGACGTTCTCAGAGCCTACGATGTCCTGGAGAAGTCTCTTAACCTCCCCCGTCACCCTCCCATAGCTCATCTTCCCCTCCGCTCCTTGAGCTTCTCTATAAGCCTTGGAACCACCTCATATAAGTCGGCGACGACTCCGAGGGTGGCGAAGTCGAATATCGGAGCCTTCGGATCGGTGTTAATAGCGATGATGACCTCGGAGCCCCTCATGCCAGCGAGATGCTGGACAGCACCCGAGATTCCGCAGGCGATGTAGACCTTCGGCCTCACCGTTCTGCCGCTTAGTCCGACTTGATGGCTGTAGTCTATCCATCCCTCATCGACGGTCGGCCTACTCGCCCCGACGGCTCCTCCCAGAAGCTTGGCTAACTCCTCCAGAAGTTTGAATCCCTCAGGGCCTCCGAGGCCCATTCCTCCGGAGACTATGACGTCTGCCTCGACGAGGCTCACCTCCTCCTCGACGGGTTGGAATTCGAGAACCCTCACCCTATCAGGGAGGGAGGAGGGGTCTATCCTCCTCTCTATTATCTCCCCCCTCCTCGATGTGTCCCTCTCGGCCTCAGGCATCACCTTATACCTCACCGTAGCCATCTGAGGCCTCGTATATGGGGAGATGATGGTGGCCATGACGTTGCCACCGAAGGCCGGACGGGTCTGCCTCAATAGACGAGTCTCAGGGTCGATGTCGAGGCCCGTGCAGTCAGCCGTTAGGCCTACTTTCAGCCTCGCCGCCACCCTCGGGGCGAGGCTTCGACCGATGGATGTGGCTCCGAAGAGGAAGATGTTGGGCTTAAGCTCCTCGACGAGTTCGACGAGGATCGCCGTATAGGGGTCAACCCTGAAGGGGTCGAGCCAGGGGTCATCATAGACGTAGACCCGCTCAGCTCCACGGTAGATGAGCTCCTCAGCCCACCTCCGACAGCCGTCGCCGATTATCACAGCATATAGGGGTTCACCAAGCTCCTCAGCCAATTCACGCCCCTTACCCAACAGCTCATAGCTGACGGGGTGAACCCTACCTCGACGATACTCCGCATAGACCAAAACGCCCCTATAGGCTGAAAGGTCAACCTCTCTCCTCGCTTCCACCAGGCTGAGGGCGTTCTCGGGGCAGGCCTCTATGCAGGATCGACATAGGGTGCATCCCTCACCGATTCTGGGTAGACCCTCAACAAGCTCTATAACCCCATAGGGGCAGGCCTGGACGCAGAGGCCGCATCCAGTGCATCTCTCTGGGTCAACCCTAATCTCAGCCATCTAGATCACCCCAACCTCCTCCAGCTTCCGCAGTATTCTCTCAGCCAGCTCGTCTGGCTCTCCCTCGATGATCTCCCCTCCCCTCGGCGGCTCGGGGTGGAATACCCTTATAACCCTCGTCGGCGAACCCTCAAGGCCGTAGAGGCTTGGCTCTCCACCGAGGTCTGATGCTGTTAGGGTTTTGATCTCAGCCCTCTTAGCCCGTAGCTTCCCCTTCAGCGTTGGAAGCCTCGGCTGATTTATCTCCTTAGTCACCGTAATCAGGGCTGGCAGTGGCGCCTCAAGGGTCTCCACGCCATCGTCGAGCCTCCTCCTCACCCTAATACGACCCTCCGAAACCTCAAGGATCTGGGAGACGTAGCAGATGTGGGGTATGCCTAGATGCTCAGCCAGCTCTGGGCCGACCTGACCTGTGTCGCCGTCCGTCGTCTTCAATCCGCAGATGATGAGGTCGTAGGGCTCCATCTTCCTGATGCAGAGGGACAAGGTATAGCTGGTGGCGAGGGTGTCGGCCCCTGCGAAGGCCCTGTCGGTCGCCAGCCAAGCCTCGTCACATCCCATGGCTATAGCATCCCTCAACGCCTTCTCAGCCATGGGAGGCCCCATGGTGAGAACCCTCACATACCCCCCATAGCGCTCCCTAAGCCTCAGGGCCTCCTCCACGGCGTGCTCATCGAAGGGGTTTAGTATGCCCGGATACTTCTCCCTCATCAACCTCCCCGTCTCCGGGTCTATCTCAACCTCAACGGTCTCGGGAACCTGCTTTATGCAGACGATGATGTTGAGACCCCGCTCCATCCCATGAGATGAAGCTTTGAACCCTATAAAAGGATGGGAGAACCCTGGTTAAAGCTGCTTTAACCCTTTTGAAGAGGGAGCTGGAATCGATGATCTGCCGTGGGAAGCCTTATCTAACCTCAAATCTACACTCGGCTGGGATGCCCGTCCACCCAATAGAGTTCAGATATTATCACCCCGAGATGAGGAGCCTCTTCACCGAGGAGGCACGCCTACAGAGATGGCTCGATGTAGAGGCAGCCCTCGCCCTCGCCCACGCCGAGGTGGGGGACATACCCCGAGAGGCGGCTGAGGAGATCGCCCGAAAGGCCAAGGTCGGCATAGTCACCCTTGAACGGGTTAAGGAGATCGAGAAGGAGACCCACCATGATGTGATGGCGATGGTGAAAGCCCTCTCCGAGGTCTGCGAGGGAGAGGCCGGAAAATATGTTCATCTCGGGGCTACGAGCTATGACATCGTCGACACCGCCCTCGCCCTCCAGCTCAGGGACGCCCTGAGGATTCTGGAGGGAGACCTGAAGAGGCTGCTCGGCATCCTCCTAGAGCTGGCTGAGAGGCATAAGGGGACTGTCTGTATAGGCAGAACCCATGGGCAGCATGCCGTTCCCACGACCTATGGGATGAAGTTCGCCATCTGGGCCTACGAGGTCTCAAGGCATTTAGACCGCCTCGAGGAGTTGAGGGAGAGGCTGCTGGTCGGGAAGATGAGCGGCGCCGTCGGAACCATGGCCTCCTTCGGCTCTAAGGGCCTGAAGATTCAGAGGCTTACGATGCGACGGCTCGGCCTCAAGCCGGCTTTGATCAGCAGCCAGATCATACAGCGAGACCGCCATGCGGAGCTCCAGTGCTTCCTGGCCCTCATCGCTGGAACCCTCGATAAGATGGGGAGAGAGATAAGGAATCTCCAGCGAACCGAGATCGCAGAGGTCTACGAGCCCTTCGACCCGAGGCAGGTGGGTTCGTCGACGATGCCCCACAAGCGGAATCCGATACGCTGTGAGCGTATCTGCGGCCTGGCGAGGATCATCAGGGCGAGCGTTCTACCGGCCCTGGAGAACATCGCCCTCGAGCATGAACGTGACCTGACGAACTCCTCGGTGGAGAGGATTACGATTCCTGAGGGCCTCATCCTCATCGACTACATGCTGAGGCTGATGATCGACATCCTCAGGGGGTTGAGGTTCAACATGGAGAACATCCAGCGGAATCTGCATCTCACCCTCGGCCTCTGCCTCACGGAGCGGGTGATGATGGAGCTGGTGAGGAAGGGCCTCGGCCGGCAGGAGGCCCATGAGAAGCTGAGGGTTCTATCGCAGAGATGCTGGAGGGAGCGTAGACCCCTGAAGGAACTCATCTTGGAGGATGGGGAGTTGTCGAGGCTCGTCACCCCCGAGGAGGTGGAGGAGTGGCTGAGGCCTGAGGGCTACATCGGCCTCGCAGTGGAGCTCGTCGAGAGGGTTGTTGAGACCCTTAGGGATAGGGCTGCGTAAAGGAATAAATCCGCCCTCTTCTCAACTATCCCAGTTTGGAGGCGTCCTCATGCCATCCAAGTCTAAAAAGGGGAGGAGGGTGAAGAAGGAGGATTTGATTAAGCGGATCGAGGAGCTGGAGGCCGCCTTAAAGGAGGAGAGGGAGAAGGCTGAGCGCTATCTGAACAGATTGAAATATGCCTTAGCTGAGCTTGACAACACCCGGAAGGAGATGGAGCGACGCCTGGAGGAGGCCTCTGAGCGGGGGAAGCAGGAGCTCATCCTGGAGCTATTACCCATCGTAGACGAGCTCCAGATGGCCATTGAGGCTGCGAGGAGAACCGGTGAGAGTGAGGTTCTCAAGGGGGTTGAGATGGTGATGAGGAAGTTGGAGCGCCTATTGGAGCGTGAGGGCGTCTCACCGATAGAGGCTGTTGGAAAATTCTTCGACCCCTACCTCCATGAGGCCGTTCAACGGGTTGAGACCTCGGAGCATCCAGAGGGCATGATCATCGAGGAGCTTAGAAGGGGATACCTCTATAAGGGGAGGCTCCTAAGGGCGAGCCTAGTGAAGGTCGCCGGAAGCCCTAAGGGGTGAGGAGCATGGGGGAGAAGGAGCTCATAATAGGCATAGACCTCGGCACGACGAACTCGGCTGCGGCAGTGATCAAGGATGGTAAGCCCGTCATCATACCCAGCGCTGAGGGGCCTACGATAGCTGGGAAGATGTTCCCCTCCGTCGTCGCCTTCACGAAGGATGGGCAGATACTCGTAGGCGAGCCGGCGAGGAGACAGGCCCTGATGAATCCGGAGGGGACGGTTAGGGAGATCAAGCGTAAGATGGGGACAAGATACACGGTGAAGATATATGGGAAGGAATACACACCAGAGCAGATTTCAGCCTTCATACTGAAGAAGATCGTCAAGGATGCCGAGGCCTTCCTCGGCCAGAAGATAAAGAAGGCCGTCATCACCGTTCCGGCGCACTTCAACGACAATCAGCGTCAAGCGACGAAGGACGCTGGAGAGATCGCAGGCCTTGAGGTTGTGAGGATCATCAACGAGCCGACGGCCGCCGCCCTCGCCTACGGATTGGATAAGACGGATAAGGAGATGAAGATCATGGTCTTCAGCTTCGGCGGAGGAACCAACGACACAACCATCATGGAGATCGGCGGAGGAGTCTTCCAGGTCTTAGCTACCAGCGGAGACAACGAGACCGGAGGCGCAGACATCGACAGGGCCATCATGGACTGGCTGATAGAGGAGTTCAAGAATGAGACGGGCATCGACCTAAGCCAAGACCCGAAGGCGATGGCAAGGCTGAAGGAGGCGGCTGAGAAGGCCAAGATAGAGCTGTCGACTCTGCTCCAAACCGATATCGATCTGCCCTACATCGCCTGGGATGAGAGCGGCCCGAAGCATCTGCATATGACGCTGACCCGCGCCAAGCTGGAGCAGCTGGCCATGCCCATCGTTGAGAGGATTAGGGAGCCCATCATGAGGACGTTGGAGGATGCCAAGCTGAGGCCGGAGGACATAGATAAGATCATCCTCATAGGCGGGCAGACGAAGATGCCGCTGGTTCAGAGGTTCATAGAGGAGTTGATGGGTAAGAAGCCTGAGAGGGGTATAGACCCCATGGAGTGCGTCGCCATAGGAGCGGCCATACAGGGCGCCATCATCGCTGGGGAGCTCCAGGACATCGTCCTCCTCGATGTGACGCCTCTGTCGCTGGGCGTCGAGACTAAGGGGGGAATCTTCACCAAGATCATCGAGAGGAATACGACGATACCCGTGAGGCGTAGCCAGATATTCACCACGGCCGAGGACTTCCAGACCTCGGTCGTCATCCACGTCCTCCAGGGTGAGAGGCCTCTGGCCAAGGATAACATAAGCCTTGGAAAATTCGTTTTGGATGGCATCCCACCGGCTCCGAGGGGCGTCCCCCAGATCGAGGTGACCTTCGACATAAACGCCGACGGAATCCTCACCGTCACGGCTAAAGACCTTGGGACGGGGAAGGAGATGAGCATAAAGATAACGGGTTCGACGAAGCTGACTCCTGAGGAGAAGGAGCGTATGATCAAGGAGGCTGAGCGCTACGCTGAGCAGGATAAGAGGGCGCTGGAGGAGGCTCAGACCAGAAACCTGGCTGATGACCTACTATACACGACGGAGAAGACGTTGAAGGAGTATGGAGACAAGTTCAGCGAGGAGCAGAAGAGGGAGATAAGGGAGAAGATGGAGGCCCTAAGGGAGGCCTTGAAGAAGGGAGGCCTTGAGGAGATGAAGGCTAAGATACAGGAGCTCCGAGAGGCGGTTCAAAGAGCCGGAGCCACTATCTATCAGAAGGTCGCAGAGGAGTATGCAAAGAGAAAGGCCGAGGAGATGGGTGGAGAGGGGGAGGGGAAGAAGGAAAGCGATAAGAGGACGGTGGACGCCGACTATAGGGTCGTCGACGAGGAGAAGGATTAGTGTTCAGTAATCGCATAATCTTTATACCCGTCGAAGCCTCATAACCCAGAGACATAATTTCTCCCTCAAAGAGGTGGAATAGCCCTGTGAGGAGGAAGGACTACTACAAGATATTAGGTGTTGATAGGAATGCGACTCAGGAGGAGATCAAACGCGCCTTCAGAAGACTCGCCCTCAAATACCACCCAGACAGGAACAAGAGTCCCGACGCCGAGGAGAAGTTCAAGGAGATATCCGAGGCCTATGCAGTGCTATCAGACCCCGAGAAGCGTAGACAATACGACATGTATGGCTATGAGGGAATACAGACCCGCTACACGCCTGAGGACATCTTCAACAGAACCATCTTCAGGGACATATTCACGGAGTTCGGCTTCGACTTCGAAGACCTCTTCAACCGATTCTTCAGGGACTTCACCGTCACCTTCCAGCGGGGCGCCCCCACCCCTGAGAGGGGGAGGGACATAGAGACCGAGATAGAGGTAACCCTCGAACAGGTGGCCTACGG
>JAGHBJ010000136.1 GCA_021161045.1 Candidatus Bathyarchaeota archaeon | reverse complement strand
GGAGGAGGATCATCCCCCCATTTAGAACCTTAGCCTCTGGGTCAGCCTCCTTAACGGCCTCATAGGTGGCCTTGAGAATCTCGAAGTAGTCCTCGGCGTCGCCCATGAAGAAGGCCTTCCTCTTCCCATGGAGCTTGGCCTTGACGCCCGTCGAGGGCTCGTTTAAAACTTCCCAATACTTGATGGGTCTCTCCAACCCTGGCATGTCATCTACGCCGTCTCCATCATATCGCTCGACGAGGGCCTTGACGAACTTCTTGTAGGTCTCCATGTCATAGGGCTTATATCGGCTCCTCGGGAGCTCTGGGAAATCTTCCATGACGAATCTCTCTATGTCGCCCCAGCGTTCCTGATCCCAGTCGGCATAGGGCCAGATGGTGGCGAGGATGTTGAGACCCATCTCCTGAGCCCTCCTCACCACCTCATCGGCCTCTGAGAAGTCGTATCTCCCCTCCTTAGGCTCGATGTGGCCCCAGATGAAGGGGCCTGGATGGGGTCGAACCCATCCAAGATTTAGATCTTCGAGGGCCTCCTCGTCGAAGCAGACGAAGCCGAATCTGTCACCCCTAATCTCCTTAGGCTTCTCCTCGACGATGGTCTTCTCTTCCGCCTTGCTCGGCTTTTCCGCGGGTTTCTCCTCTATCTCCCCCGTTGGGGGGCTGATGATATTTTTCGTGTAGAGGATGAGCAGGGTGGAGGCGATGAGAACTGCGATGAGGATGAGGACAGCGACCCTATGGATAGCGCCTTTCATCTCTTCCTCTAAGCTTCACCTAATGTTATGAGCCTTTTGCTCACCACCACTTCATGCTGAGGACATACTTCGATGTATCCTCATCCTCAAGGGGTTTACGGAAGATGAAGAGGTGTTCATGGCTTATCAATAGGAAGTCCGTCCAGTGTTTTCGGCCCTGGGGTTTTTCAATCCAGCATTCCTCCGCAGCCTTAACCAGCCCCATCCACTTCTCCCTACTTCGCTTCATACGCCACTGACATTTGATGACATCCTCCCTGAGGATGAAGCCTACGTCGAGGAATTGCTGCATAACCCTGAAGGCTATGGGGACGTAATGCCTATGCCTCCTGGTGTCGCCGACGAGGATGGCGCAGAAGCGTCCAGGCTTCAAAACCCTATAGCTCTCAGCCGCTATCCTCCCCATCGCCTCCAGATACTCCTCGAGATTCGAGGCCTTTGAGAGGTCTCCACGGCTTCCACCCTTGGAGTAGGGGATGATATCTATGTAGGGTGGATGGGTGGCTATGAGGTCTATGGACTCATCCTCTATGAGGTCTAGATTTCTCGCGTCTCCATGATACACCCTGATCTCAGGCTCCTCCACGCCCTGGGGGTTGTAGGCGAAGTTCAATCGGTCTAGGGTGAGCATGAGGGCCTCATAGTTTATGTCCACCCCTATAGCGTTTCTGCCGAGGAGTTTACACTCTATGAGTGTGGTTCCACCCCCACACATCTGATCCAGCACCCATTCACCTGGCCTACTGTATCTGATGAGGAGATTCCTAACCAACTGTGGAGGCCAATTCCCCCGATAATCCCCCCTATGAGTAGCCCATCTACCCCTGGTGGGGAAGGACCAGACTGTCGTGGTTTCAAGGGCGAAATCCCTCGGCTGATATTCATCGATCTCATGGCTCGATCCGATCTTGATCATAGAATCCTCGATCGAGATTGAATCATGATTCTTTATGAATTCGTGGTATTCCTCTTTTGTTATAAGTCTCATGGAGATGTAGCTCGATCCCTTATTATCAGACATCAATATACACTATGATTTATGATCTTTAAATATATCCTTGAGAAATTCCCTCAATCTCCTCAGCGATGCTTCGCTATAAGGGGTAGAGGCCTCTAAAACCCAAATCCTCTTTCCAAGGCTGTCGCAGATCTCTCTGCAGCATCTCTCGATGAGGCTGTCGAGGTCTGTAGATCCCCTGTAGAGGATGACGCCTTCATAGGGCTTCTCCTCTATGTATCTCGCCGTCTCCTCAGCCGTCCACCTCATCGTCTCTGGGTCTAGAGGCTCTGCGACCTCGATCTGGGAGAGGGGGTAGGTCTCCGAAAGCTCTGGAGGGACGACGCCGAAGGGTGGGGCGTAGAAGCATAGATGGAGCTCCTCAAAGCCTATCAGATGTTCTCTAAGCCTCCTATAGTCGCTGGATCGTATGTAGGGTTTCTCCCTTGGAGCTGGGGCTAAGAGCAGTATTGAAGCCCTCCTCGGTGGACTATAATTCGTGGTCAGCCTCCTCCTATGTCTCATGATCTCAGGTCTAGAGAGGTCGTAGTGGTCGAAGTAGAAGAGTCCCTTCAACTTATGCGTTGGACTCCACCGCTCTAGGGCTTCACGGTATTCGGTCAGCCTCCTAAAGGCTGAGGTCAAGGCTGGATGACCCCTACTCCTCGCCTCGAGGAGTTCCCATAGGCCTCCCTCCGAGATGGCCTGCTTCACGGCTTCAACCTCAGCCATACAGACGTAGAGGTTATGCTCCGCCAGCAGCCGTTCCCGCTCAAACTTCAGCATCTCCCTCAACTCATCGGCATCGTACCGGCGACATATTGGACAGGAGCAGGGTAGATACCTCAACTCATCCAGCTTCATCGTCCCCCTCGGCGTCAGGTATCGGTCCTCTCTCGCGTAAAGGGCGTAGGCGGCTGAGTCGAAGATGTCGCAGCCCATGGCTACGGCGAGGGCGAAGATCATTGGATGTCCAGCTCCGAAGAGGTGGAGGGGTCTATTCACCGGTAGGTTCAGCTTCGCCGCCATCACCATGTCGACGAGGGTTGAGAAGAGATATTGCTCCATCACCTTCGTCGGGCTGCCGAGGGCGTAGATGTCGTAGGGGAGTTGACTCATGCTCTTGGCTGACCACTCAACGAGGTCTAGGTGATTCCCCCCCTGGACGGGGCCAACCCATAGGACATCGCTCTCAGCGATGAGGGGAAGCGCATCCTCCGCCCTCCGGAGGGTTTCCCTCACCGTCCACTCAGCCCGCTCTCTAGAGGCCTCCCAGCCGGTGGGTATGTCGAGTATCACAGCTATATCAGACCCTATCCGCTTCTGGAACTCGACGATCTCCAGAGGGTCAGCCTTCACATCGCCGTAGACGAGTATCTGATACCCTCCCGAATCAGTGGCGATGACGCCGTCATAGTCTAGCAGCCTATGAACCTCAAGGTCGGGTTGATCGCCGAGCCGTCTCTTGATGATGTAGGCGTTCGTTATGAGCGCCTTACAGCCGAACTCTTCGAGCATCCTCCTCGGCGGTATCGGCTGGGTTAGGGGGTTGACGACGGGGAGAAAGAGAGGAGTCTCAACTACGCCTCTCCTCGTCCTCAGCCTCCCTATCCTGCCGAGGAGGTCTCTGTCGACGATCTCGAAGGACATCTTCCCGATGAGATGTTCTCCCCTCTATATTCACTTTATGTAAAAGAAGGGTGGGTTTACTTCATCTCCCTTATGAACTCCTCATAGACCCTCCTAACCCTCTCCGCGGCTGGCCCCGTTCCCTCGACGACTCCAGTCTCGTCAACCCTGATCTTATCCATGACGACGATGACTCCAGCCTCTGGGAAGAGCCTCACCATGTTTGGGAAGACCCTCTCCAGACGCTCTGCTAAGGCTTCAAGGTTAAAGGGGCGCTCTGAGGCGAGTATCCTTGAGATGGTTGGGCCGTATATGAAGACCCTATGGAGGCTCTCCCCTCTCTCCCCTTTCACGTCTCCTAAGCAGAGGCTGAGGGTGTTGGTGTCGAAGCCCAGCAGCTTTCCCTCCACAACCCTTCCCTTAACATCCTCGACCTGTATAACCCTATTGATGAGGTGTCCCAGCTCCTCGAAGAATCTCCTGCTCGCCACCGCCATCTTCGATCCCAGATGAGATTTAGGGGTGAGCTATAAAAAGGGGTCCTTCAAATACTCTCCAATAGGCTCTTAGCCATCTCCGTGGTGTAGTATTTACCGTTGGCGAAGGCTAGCGCCTTCACCAGTTTCAAGTCCCTCACTATGTCGAAGAGGCGTTCCTGCTTAACCCCCGCCTTCCCTAGTTCCCTCCAATCCCTCGGCTCACAGCAGAAGGATAGTAGTTTTCTGTAATCCTCGTTTTCGAGATATCTTCTCAGCTGGGCGAGTTCCTCCTCATTCATTTTCTGGCACTGAAAAGTTCATTTTATCTTATGTCTCTTATATTTATTTCGATCTCTACCCGCTTCTCTCCTCTTAAGCTCCTGTATGATGGTGACGGCGTCTCTAGGTGTATATGCCCTCGCTAATGGTATAAGCGCCGTAATTTTCATTCTTTTTCCACAATGGGGGCATGTTCTCGTCTTGTATCTCGTATTGGCTAATAATAGCCCTCCGCATTTGGGACATCTAACGATGAGGTACATCCTCCAGCCACTCCAATAATTGTTTTGCTTCAGGTCTACCAAGCCAGTCGACGACTCCAATCCGTGGAGGGCGCACTCCCCTTAGAACCTCATGGATCTCCTCCACGATCTCCTGTGGAGTCTTATCCGTTGTGTCCACCTCATGTACCCTCCCAGATCCATGGGTCTCTATAGCCTCCGATAGGCAGATGTCTAGGAGTTCAGCCTCCACATTCTCCCTCACCTTCTCCGCATCGTATCCCCTCTCCTCCAGCTCATCTCTAAGTCTCCAGGGCGCCCTCCTGAGGACGAAGATCCAGGAACCCTTAGGGGCTACGTCGTGGGCGTAGTGGCCCTCGATGATCAGCCTCTCATATCTCCTCCGGAGTCTTTCTATCTTCTTCCTCATGGCCTCGATATCCACGATGGCCGTATCACGTTCCTCATCCCACTCCTCCACCAATCCCTCCTCGAGGGCCAGCTTGGAGAGATCGATATGGTGCGCTTCAAGTCTCTCAGCCAGAAGACGACTGATGGTCGTCTTCCCCACACCTGGCGAGCCGGTGATGGCTATGATCAGCCTGCCCCGCCTCTCCGCATAATCACTAGAGATCTGGGATTTAAGAGACCCAAACATTAATACTTCCACCTAAATCCTTCCTAAGGGGTTTTAAATAGATTCCAGGGGTTAGAAGCGCTACGCGCCATGAGCTACTCAGTTAGATCGATATGGAGAGACATATTCCTCGCAAGTCGGAGGATGGAAGGCTGCTCCTAATAGACTCTCGGAGTCCAGAGGGGCGTCATGGCTTCTCGCCGATGGAGCTCCTACTTATAGCCGCCGGATGTACGGCCATAGACGTCTCTCGTCTATTAAGTCGGATGAAGCAGAGCGTTGAGGGTTTGGAGGTGGAGATCAAGGGCGAGAGGAGGGAGGATTATCCCCGGATCTATAGGCGTATGGAGATTCGTCTATAGGGTTAAGGGGATGTAGACCCTGATCGGGTGAGGAGGGCGGTGGAGCTTAGCCTTGAGAAGTATTGTAGCGCCTCGATAACTCTGAAGAGGGCTGGAGCGGAGGTAGATTATAGAATCGAGGTGGAGCCCTAGAGTTAGGATGTGATGTACTCTATCCTTATCTGGAGTTCTCGGGAGACCTCTATTCCGTAACGCTCCTCTAGTGTGGTGATTCCTCGATTCTCTAATAGCCCCTCCACCAATCCAGGTAGGTCGCTGGATATTATCGCGTAGGTCTCCTTCACTCTCTCCTCGATGGTTAGCTCTGGGTGGGCCTCAGCTATGTGCCTGTAGGTTTGATAGGTCTTATTCATGACGTAGACCTGAAAGGCATTCTCCAGCAGCTCCCTTATCAAGCTGTGTCCTCTACGCCTCGGGTATAACCAAGGGTAACGTTGACTCTTATTCTCCTCGACCCTATAGGCCTGGGTGAAGCGGTCTACGTCGACGATTCTATATCGGCCATCGACGATGATGATGGGTATCTCCAATCCCTCATAGGGATTTCTACCGCTGAAGATGTCCCTGATGTAGTTGTAGAGGCTGAAGGTTTTGAATCCGTCCCTCGTCAATAGAGACCAGTATAGGAGTCTCCCCTCCTCATCCGTCGCCAGGGGGAGTATGACGGTGGTTCGCAGCTCATAACTCTGGGTTCCCATTCTAAACTTATAGTGCGTGTGGAGGGGCTTAGGTAGATGCCAATATAATCTTCCCATGGGCGTCGAGAGGAGAGGCCTATCCTCAAAGCGTAGGGTCTTCACGCCGCTTTCAGGTAGATCCCCATAGATTAGGAGGATGAGATCATTCAGCCCCCTAATCTTTCTCAGGTCATAGGTGAGTATCACCGCCACCTCGCCTCTACCGAGGAGTATGAAGCCTGTGAGGGCGTAGACGCCTATTAATAGAAGGAGGCCGGCGGCTATTCCCCTAACCCCCCTCAATCCCTTCACCTCCAAGTCTTCAGCTCCCTCAGCCAGCGGTTGAGGGCCTTATCCCTTCCAAGTATGCGTCTCTCCCTGCTCAATCTATAGAAAGAGGTCTTAAGCCTGTGATAGTAGTCGACGAGGGCCTCCAAGCCGTAATAACTGGCCTGCGCCTGCATCTCGGCGAGGCTCTTCATCAGTCTTCTACAGGCCTTAACCCTAGCCTCGATAACAGGTGAATGGAGGTCTATGAGGCTTTTTCTCGCCTCCTCCACCAATCCTCGTATACTCTTCCTGAATTCCTCAAGCTCAGGGCTATCCCTTATCTCAGCCTCCTGCTCCATGAGTTCTCTAAGCCACTTGGCGATCTCCCCCTCCTTTCCCGCTTCTCTAGCCATGTATTGATGCGTTATGATGAGGGTGAGGATCAGGGGTGATAGGCCTAGGATGAAGCCGAGAGCCGTGGTGAAGGGGATGGCGACGGGGTCTAGGACGGCCTCTATAAGCTCCCTCGTCAAGAAGAGGTATCTACTTAGATGATATGCCAGAGGTATGTAGGCTAACTTGAAGAGGGGTTCGAAGGCGTAGACGCTGACTGCCACTCCGCAGAATCTAAGGAACCACGCCCAATCCATACGTTTACCAGCTCTCTTCTCATATCTCCTCCACAGTTTCTCCTCGAATCTCCTAAGTATATCATCTCCACCTCTTCTAGGCGTGTATAGGATGCGTCTTACCGTTCCCCCGCTCTTATACCCCTCAAAGGCTCTCCATAGTTGATGTCGGCTGTAGCCTATGGTTTCCCCCTCATCTAGGGGGTCTTCTATGAGGTAGTAGTGGATCTCGCCGCTAGTCTCCATCCTTGATCCCCAGTATTTTTAATATGCCTCCCTCGACGAAGGCGAGGTCTTCCCCAACTCTCTCATCAATTGGGTTTTGGAAGGTCTCGGTGGTGTAGCTGAGTGTTCCAAATCTGTGATGGAGCCATGCCGGACACACCCTTATATCGAGCTTGAATAGAAGTGGCCCATCTATTGTTCGGCCTACATCGATGGAGATGAGTTGTGGAGGCCAATCCGGCGATGGCTTATCCAGGAGCTTCTGATACTCCCCCCTATAGACCTTAAAGCCCTTCTCAGCGACATGCCTCATCATCGCCTCCCCGATCTCGAATTCGGGGATCTCCGCCATCAGGGTTCGAACATACTCTAAGCCCAATAATCTCCTCAGCATCCTCCTTCTGGAGAGGTATCTGGCCACTCTATTCTCGGGGCGTTTCATCATATTCTCCAATCGGTCTCGAATCTCTGAGGGGATGTAGAAGTTCTCTATAGAGAGGATTCCAGCCCCCTTATAGACGAGGTCAGCCATCTTGCCAAGCGTCTCGTGGAGGTCGACGGCGAAGGTTGGCCTAAACTCCTCAAGATACTCCTGGAGTGCAGC
>JAGHBJ010000111.1 GCA_021161045.1 Candidatus Bathyarchaeota archaeon | reverse complement strand
TGTGAAGGGTAAAACCATCTTCCTAAGGGTTGACGTAAACTCGCCGATAGACCCCTCAACCGAGAGGATCCTCGACGATTCGAGGATCAAGGCCATCGCCCCAACCCTCCAGGAGCTTAAAGACGCCAGGGTAGTCCTAGGCTCCCATCAGAGCAGGCCTGGTCGATACGATTTCACCTCCCTCCAAGCCCACGCAAGGGTCATCCAGATGTACTATGATGGCCCAGTGAAGTTCATAGACGACATCATAGGCCCAAAGGCCCTGGAGGCCATAGAGGCCCTAAAGACGGGTGAGATACTGGTGCTGGACAACCTGAGGAAGATCGAGGAGGAGAACCGGAATATGCCGCCGGAGGAGGCGGCGAAGACGAGGCTTGTTGAGGTCCTCGCACCACACTTCGACCTCGTCGTCAACGACGCCTTCGCCGCGGCTCATAGAAGCCAGCCCAGCCTCATAGGCTTCGGGGAGCTTCTCCCCATGGTGGCTGGGAGATTGATGCAGCGGGAGCTTGAAGCCCTTGAAAGGGTATTGGAGAATCCTGATAGGCCATGCATCTTCATCCTAGGCGGAGCGAAGGTTGAGGATAGGCTGCCAGTCATCGATAGGGTTCTGAGGGAGGGGATCGCCGACAAGGTGTTGCTCGGCGGCCTGGTTCAGGAACCCTTCCTCATGGCTAGTGGATATCTCCCAAAACGTCTGGAGCAGCTCGACGAGGAGGGGCGCCGCCTCGTCGACGAGGCCTCAAGGCTTTTAGACGCCTATGGAGACCGCATCGAGCTTCCAGTAGACCTCGCCCTCGACGTCGGCGGTGAGCGGATAGAGGTGGGAGTGGGAAAGCTGACGGATGAGACCAACATCTACGACATCGGCCTAAACACCATCGTCCGCTACATAGAGGTGGTTAAGGCTGCTGGAACCATCGTCGCCGAGGGCCCCCTAGGAATGTTCGAGCGCAGAGGCTTCCACATAGGAACAAAGGAGCTCCTAAAAACGATGGCTGAATCCCAAGCCTACACCCTAATAGGCGGAGGACACCTAGGAGCCATGGCCTCACTCCTCGGCCTAGAGGGGAAGATAGACCACATAAGCACGGGGGGAGGAGCACTCCTCACGCTGCTAGCCGGAGCCCCCATGCCCGTGATCCAAGCCCTAGAACGAGCCAAGAAACGATGGGGAAGCCAACAAGGTTAATAAGCAAAACCTCACCCACAAACCCCTTGGAACAGTGGGGCCGTGGTCCAGCTAGGGAGGATACGTGGCTTGGGCCCACGTGGTCGCCGGTTCAAATCCGGCCGGCCCCATCGACGTAAAGTCGCTTGGAGCAAGATTAAAATCTCATCTTTTGAAGCGATCTATATTGGGCCGGGTTGGCTGAGTGGCGAGGCGGCTGCCTGCAGAGCAGCTATACGGGGGTTCGAATCCCTCACCCGGCTCCAAGGCCTTTAATCTCCATCGCTGAGTGAGCTTTGGCTCCCTTCTCTATGGCTTTTGCCTTCAGTCTCTCATCCTCTGTGATTATCTCCTCCCCCAGCTCTAGGGCTAGGTATAGATATGTGGCGTCGTAGAAGGTTAGCCCGGTCTCGGCGGCGAGCTTCAGGGCTTCCTTCATGTTGAGCTCCTCGAATCTTATCACCCTCATGTTTTGGAATATGTCCCAGATGATCCCCATCGATTTTAATGCTCCCTCCCTCGTAAGCAGCCCTCTCCTGACACCTTTCCATAGGGCGTTTCCCAGCTCATAGATAGCTAGGTCTATGGTGATCTCGTCGGCGAGGGGTGTGAGCCTCCTCAGCTTGATTAGGAGATAGATGGAGCTGGCGTCGAAGATCATCGTCTATCACGATCCTCCTTGATGCTTCTAACCACAAAGTCCAATGGCATCCTCTCCAAAAGCGGGGCAATCTCCTCCAACTCCCCCTCCAGCTCCCTCAGCCTCGCCTCGGCGACGGCTCTCCTCAAGGCCTCTCTAACCACATCAGCCACCTTAATTCCCCTACGTCTAAGCTCCTCCTTCAACTCCGCTGGGATCTTCACGGAGATGGTTGCATAACGCCCCATCCTCTCAGCCGTAATGGTAAACCCTCATAGAGATATTAAGATTACCTCCTTGTAAACCATAAGGTAATAAATTATCGAGGAATTATGGTATACTCACCTGTTCCGGAACCAGATTCGGCGGTTTCCTCCCCTCTAGGACGGCTTTCACGTTTTGGGCGCAGACCTCCGCCATTCGTCTCCTCGTCTCCCTGGTCGCTGAGCCTATATGCGGTGTGAGTATGACGTTCTCCAGCCTCAACAGTGGATCATCCAGGGGTATGGGCTCCTCCTCGTAGACGTCGAGGGCCGCCCCAGCTATCCATCCCTCTTTAAGGGCCTTTACCAGGGCCTTCTGGTCGATGACCTTTCCCCTCGAGGTGTTTATGAGGATGGCTGTCGGCTTCATCATCTGGAGCTCCTCCTCGCCGATGAGCCTCTCGGTGGAGGGGAGGAGGGGGACATGGATCGAGACTATGTCGGCCTTTGTCAAGAGCTCCTTTAGAGAGACGTATTCGGCGCCGTAGGCCTCCTCCAGCTCGGGCTTCCTCACCATATCATGGTAGATGACCTTAACTCCGAAGCCCTGGGCCCTACGGGCCACTTCGGAGCCTATGCGGCCGAGGCCTATGATTCCGAGGGTCTTCCCCTCAAGG
>JAGHBJ010000062.1 GCA_021161045.1 Candidatus Bathyarchaeota archaeon | reverse complement strand
CATATACATAATGTATAGGCGGAGAATCGGGGAGATCGGGGAGGCTGGGGAGCTATACCTGATGAGATACATCAAATTCGAGGTTCCCTCCATAATACTTCAGATAGCGATCTCAACAATCCTGCTATACTATGGGTCGAGGAGACTCGTCTCAGCGGTTGATATACTTGCAAGTATGTTGGGAGTCTCGCCTATGGGTATATCCCTCATAGTTGTTCCCGCTGTGACGGTGCTTCCCGAGACCTCCACCGCCATCATCTGGGGATTCAGGGGGAGGGACACCCTCAGCATAGCCTCACTAATAGGTGAGAAGATACTATACTCAACCTTCTATCCGGGGATCGCCATACTCGTCACATCCTGGATATTCGACTGGCATGGATTGATGTCCACCATAGCTACGACGACGGTCTCGCTGATACTCCTATATTACATACGTAGGGGCGAGATTCCGATACATGCCCTCCTCCTAGGATTGATCTTCTTCATATCCTATGGATACCTAGTCTTCTACCTCCATAGATGACCCCTAACCTTTATTAACTACAGCCGTTATTCCTCTGGTAATCGGGGGCTGGTGATGTATAGGCATCTACAACGGCTCTGGCGTCGGCCTAAGGATGGCTACCTAGGAGAGTTGATGAGGCAGAGGGCTATCAGGTGGCGTCGTCAGCCGGCGATAGTGCGCATAGATAAGCCGACGAGACTTGACAGGGCGAGGAGGCTTGGCTATAAGGCGAAGAAGGGTTTCATCGTCGTCAGAGTTAGGGTTCGGAGGGGTGGCCGTAGGAAGCCTAGGCCGAAGATGGGGCGACGCCAGAAGCGTATGGGCGTCGCCAAGATCACGCCTGCTAAGAGTCTGAGACTCATAGCTGAGGAGAGGGCTGCAAGGAAGTATCCGAATCTGGAGGTGTTGAACTCCTATTGGGTGTGGGAGGATGGGATGTATAAGTGGTATGAAGTCATCCTCGTAGACCCCCATCATCCAGCCATAAAGAGCGATAAGGGAGTCGGCTGGATAAGCCGTCGATAGCCTCTAAAGGCTTATGGAGGCTTCTCCATGGGGAGGCTCTTCTCAGTCATCATACCAACCCTAAACGAGGAGGAGAATCTGGAGGCCTGCCTCAAGGCCATAGCGAAGCAGACCTATGGGGATTATGAGGTTCTCATCGTCGACGGTGGAAGCAACGATGGAACCGTCGAGGTGGCTGAGAGTCAAGGCTTCAGGGTTATAGAGGCTGAGAAGAGGAGGCCCCACGACGTCGCCTACGCAAGGAATCTCGGAGCCAAGATGTCGAAGGGGGATCTCCTCTTCTTCCTAGACGCAGACACAATCATGGAGCCGCACTGCCTCGAGGTCTTCGAGGCATATCTCAGAGATCCGAGGGTGGCCGCCGCCCTCTGCAGGGTTCTACCCCTCAATGGAAAACCCGTTGAGAGACTCATGTACGAGTTCAACAATGTCGCGAGGAGGATATCGAATATCTCAGGTCTCTACGAGCTCAGCTACTTCTCCTGCCCCTGCTATAGGAGGAGCTGCTTCGAGAAGGTTGGGGGCTTCAGGGAGGACCTATACGCCTGTGAGGACCTGGACCTGGCTCTGAGATCGAGGTTCATCGGTCGATATGCATATATAAGGGAGACAACCCTCTGGACGTCCCCTCGGCGGCTTAGGAGGTGGAGCTACCATGGATACGTCGCACGATATCTCCGATACCTCGTCGAGTACTATCTACTCGATAGGGTTACGGTTCCCTATGAGGATCTCAGCTAAGCTCTACGGGCCTTCGCCGCAACTATCTTTATGACGTCCCCCCTTCTCAGAACATAGTCCTCTCCGAGCCTCCTCTTCGTCCTGGCATCTATGGCGTAGATGAAGCTATCAGCCAACTCGCTGTGGATGATGGCTGCAAACTCCCTGGCTGTCGTCCCCCTCCTCACCAGGTAGCAGTCTGGGAGGACACGGCCATGATGATCGGTGTAGCGCTCGGCATCCTCCACGGGGTAGACGGGAATCATGTCGAGGAGCTTGAAGAAGGCGTCGTTTAGGGTCTGCTGAACCCCCGTTGAACCCCACCGCTTCAACACCCGTTCACGGATCATCTCCAAGGCTCGCCGCTGTCTTCCCGTCAATCTCTCCGGCTGTAGCACCTCGAAGTCTGGGTCTCCAGGCGTATATTTGATGACGCCTGCCTGGGCAGCCCTCCTCAACGCCAGCTCAGCCTCGGCTGAGGTGGGAACAACCCTGTATCCGGCATCCCTCAGCCTCTCTATGTTCTCCTCAGCCTCATCCCTGTCAGCTTTGTTGGCTGCGACGATTAGGGGCTTCGATACCCGCCTCAGCTCCCTCGTGAAGCTTAGGAGCTCCTCATCGCTCCAGCCCCTCGCCTTATAGGGGTCGAGGCCTAGATGCTCTATGGCCTGGGAGATATGCTCCCTCGTTATCCTCAGCCCCGAGAGCTTGGCTTCAAGGTGTCTCCCTATCTCCTCCCTCGCCGACTCGGCTCTTCGGGTCAGCCGTTCCCAATCCTTCTTAATGATGCCGAGAAGCCATAGATCGAACTCCTCCTCGAACATTTTGACATCCTCTATGGGGTCATGGCTCCCAGGTGGAACGGGCCTGCCCTCGTCGTCGGTCATGCCAGCAGCGTCGCAGAGGACTATTAGGGCGTCAGCCCTTCTAACCTCGTCGAGGAATTTGTTTCCCAGCCCCCTACCCCTATGGGCGCCCCTTATAAGGCCTGGGCAGTCGATCAGCTCAACGGGTAGAAGCCTAACGCCGTCGATGCAGAGGCTGTTCACTGGGTTGTCCTCGACGCCGAGTTCTCGGCAGACGCAGGGTGTTCTTAGGTATGCCACACCCCTGTTGGCCTCGATGGTGGTGAAGGGATACTCGGCTATCTCAACGATCTTCAGGGTGGCGGCGGAGAAGAAGGTGCTCTTCCCCACGTTGGGCTTGCCAACCAGTCCTACCAGTGGAGGCAAGGATCTCGATAGATGGTTAGCTCACAGCCTTAAACCCTTTCCCGATCGATGTTCCTCAGGTAGTAGCCTGGCTCCTTCTTCTCCCCGAAGCTTCTGACACCCCTCTCCCGCAGCTGTCTCCGGAGCTCCTCAGCTCGTTCGGATGTTATCTCGCCTCGGCGTTCGAGGTATTCAATGATCTCCAGGGCCTCCTCCTCGGTGTCGCATCTGCGTAGGAAATCTATGACATCGGGTTCATAGCCTGCCCAGGGGTCGCCCCTTGCGAGGCGCTCCCCCTCTCGGGGGTCAACCCTATAGGCATCTATCCTGACCTTGGCGACTCCCCTCTCCATCTCCTCGGCGAGGTGTGGGAACAGCCTCTTAAACCTCTCCCAGTCGATGATCAACCCTGTAAAGTCTCTCATGGTGGATGATAAGGGTGATGGAGGGGGGATGGCTTAAATTACAGATTCCGTAATTTTTTCATGTATGGTTACATCCCTAGAGAGGGCCTATGGGAGGCTGCTGAGATGCATAGGCCTCGGGGAGTTCACCGTTGAGGAGGCTGCTGGGATACTGGGGGCTGAGGGGATAAACGTCCTCCTCCATAGGCTTAGGGCTAAGGGCTACATCGAGCGTGTCTCCCGAGGCGTCTTCAGGCTGGTTCATCCAACGGCCCTAGCCCTAAGCTGGTCTGGAATCGACTGGAGGGAGGGGGTGAGGCAGAGGGAGTATCTCCCCCTCCTGGAGGCCGTGGTCTCAAGGCTCATAGAGTCCCTTGGATCGGGGCTGCGCAGCATCCTCCTCTTCGGCTCCCTGGCGAGGGGGGAGGCCTCTGAGATCAGCGACATAGACCTCCTCATCGTCTCGGAGGGTCTTCCAGATAGGTATTCCGATAGGGTGAGGCTTCTCAGGGGCATCCTAGGGGGATTAGAGGCGATGAGGCTTAGGCTGTGGAGAGAGAGGGGACTCTACCCCCTCATAGATGCCTTGATGCTGACGCCTGAGGAGGCCTCCATAAACCATCCCTTCTACCTAGACCTATTGGAGGAGGCAGTCATCATCCTCGATAGGGATGACTTCATGAAGCGTCGAATGATGGAGCTGAGGGGGAGGCTGAGGGAGATGGGGGCGAGAAGGATCAGGCTTCCAGGTGGAGCCTGGTATTGGGAGCTGAAGCCCGATTTGAAGCCTGGCGAGGTGGTGGAGCTTTGAGAACCGACGTAATGGCGAGGGAGTTCCTGGAGAGGGCGAGGTCTAGGCTCCTAGCAGCGGAGGCGGCGATGGAGCGTGGGGATCACCCCGACGTGGTGAGATTCTCCCAGGAGTGCGTCGAGCTAAGCCTCAAGGCCTGCCTTAGAGCAGTTGGAATAGAGTATCCCAAGGTTCACGACGTCAGCGACGTCCTCCTAGCCAGCGAGGGGAGGTTCCCAGGGTGGATGAGATCGATGCTCCCCAGACTCGCTGAGATCTCAAGGGGTCTAGCTGCTAAAAGGTCTCCTGCGATGTATGGCCTTGAGACGCTGGGGAGGCTTCCAAGCGAGCTTTTCGACGAGGGGGATGCTGAGGAGGCGTTGGAGGGGGCTAGACTCTCCTATGAGGCCTCCTCAAGGCTGATTGAGGAGCTTTTCCGCTTATCCTCAAGCCTCCTAAGAGCCTCAAGGAGTCTCATCCTCCCCCTCTCCTCAGCGATCTGCCCCCTCGTCCCCTCTATCAGGCTTCTGGCTACGTCGAGCTTCCTCCTCAAACCCTTCAGCAGAACCGAGGTCTCCTCAGCTGAGGTCAGCGTCAGATAGATCTGCTCCATCAAACGTAGCATATCCTCAGCCCTCACTAGGTCTCCAACCCTTAGGGCTTCGACAGCCTATCTCCTAAGCTCCCCTATGACATCGGCGAGGCCGAGGAGATACCTCGAAGGCTCAACGCCCAGCTCCTCAGGCCCTGGGAAATCCTCGCCTCTCATGAGGTTTAGGAGTATCATCGCCTCCGCATGCTCCTCCTGGGCCGCCCCCAGCTCCTCGACGCGTATCCACCTCGACCGTGAGATCGCCTCGGAAGCCTCCAGCATCCTCCTAGCCTCGAGGAGTCTCCCCTCAGCCGTCTCTAGGTCTCCGCCGTGGATGAGGAGGATAGCCGTCTTCGACAGCACCCTCGCCCTTCTGGCCAGCTCTTGGGCTTCATCCCTCGCCTCCTCAACCTCCCTCAGCCTCTCAGCTATCTCCTCAACGATCCTGGCTAGGCTCTCCCCCCTCTCAGCCCCTGAGGCTTCCTCGCTATAAGTGGCCACCACTTATACACCTCTGCAGAGGATTCTCCTCAGCTCCTCGGCTGTGATGTTCTTTCCGGTTAGGTCTAGCACCACCTTACGATCCTTAAGCCTCTCCTTGATCTTCATGGCTGCTGCGAGGGGTGCGGCTCCAGCCCCCTCGGCGATGACGTGCGCCCTCTCAACATACAGCCTAATCGCCTCTCTGATCTCCTCATCGGAGACGAGGATGAAGTCGTCGAGCTTCTCACGCATGATCTCCAGCGGCAGCTCAAAGGCCCTTCGGGTTGCTAGGCCGTCGGCGAAGGTTTTTACGGCCTCGGTCTCTACGATGCTCCCCCTCTTCCAGCTGAGGTAGACGCTGGGCGCCCCCTCAGACTGGACGCCGATGACCTCAACCTCAGGGTTTACAGTCTTCACGGCTATGCTGATGCCTGAGGCCCCTGAGCCTCCGCCGACGGGGACGATGATGACGTCGACGTCTGGGAGCTCCTCTATGATTTCGAGGCCTATGGTTCCGACGCCTGCGATGAGCAGAGGCTCATTACCGCTGTGAATATACCGATAGCCCTTCTCCTCGGCTAGGCGCTCTGCGTTCCGCTTAGCATCCTCGAAGTCTCGGCCCCACTCCACGATCTCGGCTCCGAGGCTTCTGATGGCCTCCACCTTATCTGGGTTCGCCCCCTCTGGGACGCAGATGATGGCCCTCACCCCGAATAGCCTGGAGGCGTAGGCGATGGACTGACCATGGTTGCCGGTTGAGGCCGTTATGACGCCGCGCTCCCGCTCCTCTGGGCTGAGCTGTGAGATGAGGTTGATGCCACCCCTAACCTTGAAGGCCCCCGTCGGATTTGTCTCCTCATGCTTCACATAGACCTCACAGCCCAACAGCTTCGAGAGACCGTGATAATACCTCAGCGGAGTCCTCTGGAGATAGGGGGCTATACGCCTCCTCGCCTCCAGTATGTCGAGGAACGTCGGCCACTCCCACATACCGGATAAGGATTCACCCCCAAACTTAAAGCTCTCACCCCCTCGCTGGAAAGACCTGAATCTCGGAGGCTTCATATCTCCCAATCCCCATTCTCCATGAGATGGAGGGCGTAGATGAGAGGGTTCTGAGATATGTTGAGGAGCATCTGAAGGATGAGAAGGTCTCAGGCCTGGATCACTCCCTGAGGGTTTTGAGGTGGTGTGAACTCCTCGCAGAGGGTAGAGACGTAGACCTTGAAACCTTAAGGCTGGCGGCGCTGCTCCACGACGTCTCCATCCCCAAGTCTGGGAGGTTGAGGCATTATGATGTGAGCGCAGATATGGCTGTGGAGCTCCTCAGGG
>JAGHBJ010000121.1 GCA_021161045.1 Candidatus Bathyarchaeota archaeon | reverse complement strand
CTCCTGGACGCCGTCGTCTTCACAGGCGGAGAGCCGACGCTTCAACCCGAAGGAGTTGAGGAGGCTGCGAGGGCCGTGAGGGATTACGGCCTAAAGCTGATGCTCGACACAAATGGCTCCATGCCAGGCATCATAGAGAGACTGCTCAAGGAGGAGCTCATCGATAGGGTCGCCCTAGACGTGAAGGCCCCATTGAGGGCTGAGCCCTATGGAAGAGTCATCGGCCTGCCGGAGGCTGGGGCCTCGATGGCGAGGAGGGTTGAGGAGAGCCTAAAGCTCTGCAACCAATACGGCGTCGAGGTCGAGGTCAGAACCACAGTTGCCCCTGGGATCAGCGACGATGAGGATTTCATCAGGGAGATAGCCAGAAGCATAAGGGGGAGATGCACCGTCTACTATCTCCAGCAGTTCGATAACACCGGAAACGTCCTCGATGAAAGCCTAAAGGCCCTGGAGCCGCCCACAAGGGAGAGATTGATGGAGCTCGGCCGAATAGCCCTCGAGGAGGGTGTTGGGGAGGTCTATATTAAGACGAGGAGACATGGCCTCGAGAGGGTTCAGCCTTGAGGCTCATCCTGATAACGGGGATGCCTGGATCGGGTAAGACGACCGCCGCCAGATACGCCGAGGAGTATGGGTTTAGGGTTCTGACGATGGGGGACGTCGTGAGGGAGGAGGCTGAGAGGAGGGGTTTAAGGCCTACGAGGGAGACGCTCTCAACACTCGCCGAGGAGCTCAGGAGGATGGAGGGGGGAGACGCAATAGCGAGGAGATGCATAGAGAGGATCAAAGCCCTAAACGCTGAGGCAGTCGTCGTCGACGGGGTCAGAAGCCTTGAGGAGGCTGAGGCCTTCCGCAGAGAATTCGGAGATGCAACCCTAATCGCAATCCATGCATCGCCGAGAACCCGATTCGAGAGGCTGAGGAGTAGAGGTAGGGTCGACGACCCCGTCGACTGGGATGAGTTCCATAGACGAGACCTCAAGGAGCTGGAGCTTGGACTCGGCTCGGCGATAGCCATGGCCGACGCTATTATAATCAATGAGGGATCACGAGAGGAGTTAAGAAGGGAGATGGAGGGCCTCTTAAGAAATTTTTAAAAATTTCATTTGTTGCATGGAGGAACTAGTATATTACCTTCATCTAAACAATTCAAGTTTTAATCCCCCGGCATCTCTATCGGAATGTTAAGGGATGAGTCTCTGATAGTCCCTGCCCAAACTTATAGATTAATGGCATAATAACTTTTAGGATATTTTTCTGGATAAAACTTATATGTTAGATGATGCTCTATCGTAAGAAAAGAAGTTGGAGGGCGTTGGATTTAAAATAACGGATAAGAGGGATTTAAACTCCGAGGACTACCTAATAGAGGTGGAGGCACCCCATATCGCTGAGAAATTGAAACCTGGAAACTTTGTAATTTTACTTATCCACCCTAAAGGTGAAAGAATACCAATGTCAGTACAAAGGGCTAAGAATGGCAGAATTTCAATGTTCATCAAGAAATTGGGGAAAACATCAATTGAACTTTACGAGAAATATCAGGTGGGAGATTACATCGACCATATAGTAGGGCCTCTTGGAAACTCTGTAGAGCTTAAGAGGTATGGAAACATAGTTATCGCTTCAGACCTAGTTTGCGGGCATGCTGAAAACTACAACCTAGCCGAGAGTTTAAGCGCGATCGATGGAAACCACGTTATCTCCATCCAAAGCTTCCCCAACAAGAATGAGATTTACCCTAGAGACGTGCTCGCCGAATCCGTCTGCCACGAATATTACCTGACAACCTTAGATGGCTCCTATGGATTGAAGGGGCACTACCTAGATGTATTGAGGAAGCTGCTGGATGAGGGGAGAGTAGACATCGTCTTTGCCGGGGGAGACATCAAAAGCCTTAGAGAACTCGCCAACCTAACCAAACCCTACGGGATACCCACCTATGTCACCGTGAGGCAGATAATGGTTGACGGCACAGGCATGTGCGGTTCATGCAGAGTCCTAGTCGACGGGGAGGTGAAGTTCAGCTGCGTCGACGGCCCGATCTTCAACGCTCATAAAGTAGACTTCGACGATGTACTCCGCAGACTTGCGAGGTTTAGGAATGAGGAGAGGGAAGCCCTGGAATTTTACAGGAGAAGGCAGATGAGTGTCGAAGGTTAGAAAAGGCCTCCACCTAGCGAATTCAAAACTCACCTGTTACATTAATAAGCTCCCCTATGCGGTGATGTGGTAGTGGACTGCTTAATGGGATATGCTAAACCCTTATACTCCGGTTCCGAGGCGTTTATGCATCATGTGGGCGACCTTCTCATGAACCAGATACATACGCTTCCTGCGTTCAAGCTCGTCGAAATCCACTTGATGCCCATCAAACTCTGGGCCGTCCACACATGTGAACTTCGTCTCTCCGCCAACCATAACTCTACAGGCTCCACACATGCCTGTGCCGTCAACCATTATCGGGGTGAGGTGAACCATCGTTTTAACCCCGTAGGGCCTCGTCAATTCACAGATCCTCTTCTGAATCGGAACTAGGCCGCAGACAACGACTCTATCCACGCCGCGTTCAAGTATCTCCTTCATAAACTCGATTCCCTCGTATCCCCTTGAGCCATCATCCGTGCTCACGTAGAACTCGTCGCATACAGCCCTAAACTCCTCCTCAAAGATTATTAGATCCGCCCTCCTGGCGATGTTAACCCCTATCACGTAATTCCCCTTCTCCTTGAATGATCTAGCTAGGAGGGTCATGGGTGCGGCGAAGACGCCTACGCCGACGCAGACAACCCTCCCGAATCTCTCGATCTCGGCGGGGTTTCCCAGGGGGCCGACCACGGCGGGTATCTCATCCCCCTCGTTGAATGCTCCTAACATCTTAGTTGTCTTCCCAACTTCTTGGAAGACGATGGTTATCGTCCCCTTTTCACGATCATAGTCGGCTACGGTTAGTGGGATTCTCTCACCCTTCTCATCGGCCATCAGGATAACGAATTGACCGGGTTGAACCTTCTCCGCTATATGGGGTGCGGAGATCTTAATCAGCTTGATGTTTGGAGCTAACTCCCTCTTCTCAAGTATTTCAAACAATCACCTCACCTCCCAGCGATTCCGGAGAGCTTATCTGAGAACTCCTTAAGCATGAAGTCGAACTGGTTGAGGTATATGGGAGTTGACCTATATATTTGAAATCTATCCATCAACCCCAATTTTTCGAGGATGTTCTCGGCATCCTCGACGTTTCTCTCAGCTATCTCAGTTCCCCTCTCCAGCTTACACTTCTCCTCTGGACAGGCTATCACGAGCACTCCGTCGAAACCTGAGTATAAGGCCTCAACGATCCAGGCTGGATCTAACCCCTTCAGGCATGGTATCTCTATAATAGCCGTGTTCTCGTTGTAGAGTCCATTCTTAACCCTGTCTAAAGCCGTGAACTCAGACCATTGACAGATGAAGACGAGGATCGAGGGGCGAGTCTTGATCATCGAGGCGTATTCATGGATCAGGGTGGAGACGACGTCATATTCATAGCCTTCAAGCTGGATGGCCTGATGTGGACATACCACTGCGCAGACTCCACACCCGACGCAGGAGTCTAGGTCTATGGTTGGGGTGCCCCCAGGTTGGAGTGTGATGGCGTCGTAGGGGCAGATGAAGGCGCACTTCCCACATCCAACACAGTTCTCCGTTATGTAGATCGCCCTCATGGGATTCGTGTAGCATAGGATGGTGTCCTCCCCGAATCCAAGCTCCCTCAGGACATAGCTCAGAAGCGTTAGGCGTTTCCGGCTTACATCGCTTCCATCCTTAAATCTACAGTAGTTCTCGTCGCATTGGACGACGATTATCCTTTCAATCCCCATCCTCAACGCCCTCAGATAGAACTCCAATGGGATGCGGCCAGCGCATGGAACCCTGATCAGGATGTAGTCCTCGAAGCCCTGTTTAGCTAGGAACTCTCTAACCTTACCGCTTGGAGGTGGACTCACGCCGCGGCAGACGAGGGCTAGGGTCTTCAGCCCCGTCTCCCCCATCTTTTTCTCAAGGTAGGCGAGGAGGGAGTCCGGCTCATAGTAGAGGAGGTTTATCGCGGAGGCTGGGCAGGCGCTGTAGCATAGGCCGCAGACCTGGCACTTCTCAACGTCGAGGATGAGTCTCCCCTTCTCCTCATCGACTTCGAGGGCGTCGAAGGGGCATACGGATGAGCAGATTGAGCAGAGGCTACAATTATCCTCATCGACGTCGATAACGCATGTTTGACTCATTAGGACTCGGATTTATTCCTCGATGATTGATTTAAATTTTAAGGCCTCCAGGAGGGTTAGGGCTATCCCCCTGGCGGCCCCCTCCAGCTCTGGGGTCAACCCCTCTCCAAGGCTTATATCCCTGGGCTGGATGGAGAGTAGGGCTATCCTGGCTCCAGTCATCTCCTCGACGAGTTCACAGAATATTCTTAGGGGTAGCATATGGGTTGAGACCGCTGGGCGGATGGCTAGATCCTCGAAGTCTATAAGCCTGACCCCTCCAGGCTTTAGGCCCATCATTCCAGCGTCGATGATCAGGATGTGTGAAGGCTTGAACTCCACGATGCTCTCGATGTATTCCTCCGGAGCAGTCTCACAGGCGATTAGTAGAACCCTATCTGATTTCAGCTTACCCCTCAACTCTCTGATGATTTCAACGCCCACATAATCGTCCCTTCTAAACCTGTTTCCAACTCCGATTACCGCAATCTTCTCAACGTCGGAGAGGAAGTCGAGGAGCCTTATCTTTAAGCCGTCTTCTCCAGCCTTCAATCTCCAGCGATCTATCAGTCGACACGCTTAAGGCTTGGCCTCTCAACCCTCCTCATCAGCCTGCCCTGATGATCATATATCTCAACCGTTAGGGGTAGCTCGCCGATGGCGTGGTGGGATGCGCATGCCATACATGGATCATAGGCCCTATATGCCATCTCGACCATGTTGAGCAGCCCCTCGCTCACCTCACTCCCCTTTATGAGGCCCCTCGCTGCGTTTCGGATCGACATGCAGATGGAGGCGTAGTTGCTGGCGGTTGGGGTTATGATGTTTATATCCTCTATGAGGCCATCCCCGTCAAGCTTATAATGGTGGATCAGCGTCCCCCTCGCAGCCTCCACGACTCCAACACCCTCCCCAGGTTCACCGACGGGGCTGCGAATCTCAGGGCTGGTCACCTCCGGATCCCCTGCGAGCTCCACAGCTCTCTCGGCGGCGTAGAGTATCTCGATGAGCCTCGCCCAGTGGTATGCTATCAGCGAGTGGGCGGGTTTCCCAAGGGTCTTATACATGAGCCTATACTCCTCATCGGCGAGGGGGGTTGCCATCCCCTCTGCTGCGTTCAGCCTTGCGAGGGGGCCTACACGATACACTCCGCTCTCAGCTCCATCTGTGAGGCCCCTCCATCCAATCCTCTTCAGGTATGGCATCTTCACATAGCTCCACTCCACGACGTGCTCCTCGACGACGTCGAGATACTCGGATGCATCGAATTTCAGGAGCTCTCCACCGTTTGGGTCTACTATGCGGAGCTTTCCATCGTAGAGGTTCACCCGATTATTCTCATCGACTAGGCCCATATAGTAGGTTTCCAGCTTGTAAATGTCGCCTTCGATCAGCTCCTCATACTCACGGTTCTCAAGCACGAGTTCATGGAACAGCTTCAGCGAGGACTTTGCGAAGTCGACGCATGACTCAGCCATCTCCCTCACCTTCCCCCTCTCCTCCTCGGTTAGTGGTTTCGATACCCCACCTGGCAGTCCACAGACGGGGTGGATGGCCTTTCCACCTATGATCTCCACGATATTCTGGCCGTATGCCCTATGTCTGATAACCTGCTTCACCAGATCTAGGCCCATCCTCCTCGCTAATCCGATGATGTTCCTCTCCCTCGGGGATGCCCTTGGGCCTACGAGGAAGTCGGGTGCGGCGAGATAGTAGAAGTGGAGTATGTGATCCGATATGATGTAGCCGCAGTGCATGAGCTCCCTCAGCTTCCTGGCGGCTGGGGGAGGCTCTGCTTTGAAGGCTTCGTCAAGCGCCTTCGCGGAGGCTAGGTGATGGGCGACGGAGCAGACGCCGCATATCCTGCTCGTTATCTGGGGGAGGAGCTCCCCGCTCCTCCCGATGCAGAACTTCTCGAAGCCCCTGAACTCAGGTATCTGTAGGTAGGCGTTCTCGACGAATCCCCGTTCGTCTAGGAAGATCGTTATCTTCCCATGGCCCTCAAGCCTCGTGATGGGGTTGATGGTGATCTCCCTCACTTCCTCTCCACCCTCCTGTTTATGATCGACGATGGTAGTGAGAACATGTAGAATGTTCCAATTGGATCCTTGATCTGCCTCTCAATATCCTCCATCTTCACCCCCCTCTCGATTATCGAGGCTAAGGCGCTGAGCATGGCCGCACCCTGCTCAGGGGCGTCTGGACAGGGGCCTCCACATCCTATGCAGGGCATGTTAGCCTTCGGACATCTCGCCCCGCATCCCCCCCGTGTGGCAGGCCCCATACATGGTATTCCCAACTCCAATAGGCATCTCTCGGAGTCTGGAGTCACCTCATGGATGCGGTGGATCTCCGAGATCCTCTTTTTCTCCCCCTTTGGATTCCTGGGGCATTCATCGCATACGGACTTCGGGGGTGCGAGGACTGAACCCCTCGGTGGAAGCTCCCCCCGCAGCATCGCCTCTACGACGGAGAGTGTGCTCTCAGCCGTCGGGGGGCATCCAGGCACATAGTAGTCGACCTCAACTACCTGCGCCAACGTCTTTACGTCGTCGTGGAAGCCTGGCAGCTCCAGCCTCCCCTCTGGGATGTCTACTTGGGTTTTCGGCACAACTCCATCTGGGTTGGATGTTGAGGCCGTCTCGATGTATGCCCTTCTAAAGATCTCCATCCTATTGAAGAGGTTTGCCAGACCTGGTATTCCACCTATATATGAACATGATCCATATGCAATTAGGATCTTCGACTTCTCTCTTAGAAGTTTAGCCATATACTCCTGCTCCTCTATCCTTATGGCCCCGTTGAAGAAGGTCACATCAATATATTTATCCGGCATCTCTTTTACATCATCGATCTTTACATCCATGGCTGTGGGCCAGAACTCGATGTCCGCAGCCTCTATCAAGTCGAGAAGTCCTTCGTTTATATCGAGAATGGCTACGTCGCATCCGCCACAGGCTGCGGCGGAGTAAAATGCAAGTTTAAGATTCCCCTCCTCAATCAATCTCCCCTTTCCTCCCAATATTCGATGGGAATCATTAGTGTGAGGGGTTATATCTTATAAATCTTGACGCTGCCACATTCGATCCAAGGAGCTTGGACAGCCCTTTTTAAGGCTGGTCGGCCACGATGACTGAGACCTGGATATAACATCTCTATAGGTGGAGCTGGTCGTAAGGAATAAATAAGGTGAGTGAGAGGTGAAGAAGATGTCTGAGAAGAGGATTAACCCATGGGAGGAGCAGCTTAAGGTCGTCAAGAAGGTCTCCGAGATCATGGGTCTTGAACCAGCCTTCTACGAGGTCGTCAGCAGGCCTAAGGCCATACTGCAGGTCTCGCTGCCGATAAAGATGGATGATGGAAGCGTCAGGGTCTTCGAGGCCTTCAGGATACATCACAACGATGCCAGAGGTCCCTGCAAGGGCGGTATCAGATACCACCCCCATGTAGACCTCGATACGGAGAAGGCCCTTGCAGCCTGGATGACGTGGAAATGCGCCGTCGTCAACCTCCCCTATGGAGGGGCTAAGGGCGGGATCGCATGCAACCCAAAGGAGCTCTCCAGGGGTGAGCTGGAGAGGCTCACAAGGGCCTATGCGGCTGCGATAGCCGGATTCGTGGGAGTAGACCTCGATATACCAGCCCCAGATGTCGGAACCGACGCCCAGATAATGGCGTGGTTCGTCGATGAATACTACAAGATCGCGGGCAAGATCATACCAGGGGTGATAACCGCAAAGCCGATATGCATAGGTGGATCCCTGGGTAGAACCGCGGCTACTGGGAGGGGGGTCTTCTTCACAGCCTTAGAGGCCTCAAAGAAGTATGGGATACCGATAAAGGGGGCTAAGGTGGCGATACAGGGATATGGAAACGTAGCATATCACTCAGCCCTAAACTTCTACGAGGCTGGAGCCAAGATCGTGGCCGTAAGCGACTCGAAGGGTGGAATATACTGCAGGGATGGATTAAACCCCGAGAAGGTTATGGAGCATAAGAGGAAGACCGGATCCGTCTCAGGATTCCCAGGATGTGAGGAGATCGGGTCGAAGGGGCCGCTCACCGTTGAGTGCGACATACTCGTACCCGCAGCCATGGAGAACCAGCTGACGGAGGAGAATGCTGGAGATGTGAAGGCGAAGTTGATCGTGGAGGGGGCCAACGGCCCAACAACGCCGGAGGCGGATAAGATATTAGAAGAGAAGGGTGTCGTAGTTATACCCGACATCCTCGCAAACGCCGGCGGCGTAACAGTCAGCTACTTCGAGTGGGTTCAGAATAGGATGGGATACTACTGGACCGCTGAGGAGGTCGATGAGAGGCTGAGGAGGGTTATGACACAGGCCTTCAGAGATGTGACGGAGCAGGCTGAGAAATATGAGATAAGCCCGAGATATGGAGCCTACGCCCTCGCCTTCGGAAGGGTTGCCGAGGCCATGAGGGTGAGAGGCATAATATAACCCTCCTTTTTTAAGCGTAGCATCATCACTCAACGATCGGCTGGGCTGATCCCAGTATGATGCCACCCAGTCGCTGATATGGCTCAGAGGGTAATCTTAAAATAGATTTTTGGAAGGTTAATGTGATGCCCTATAAGATTATTGAGGAGAGGGAGCTGGCGCCCCCTATAAAGCTGATGAAGTTCTACAGGCCTCTAAGGGGGATAGCTCTCATCACCGGAGGTGAGGGGGATGAGTGAGGCTGAGAGGCAGGTTCCAATGCCCAAGCAGCCGCCCGAGGAGAGGATACACAACTTCAAGGAGGTCGCCCTGGGATATACCGAGGAGATGGCGAGGAGGGAGGCTGAGAGATGTCTTCAATGCAAGAATCCGAGATGCGTAGAGGGATGCCCCGTCGGCGTGGATATACCAGGCTTCATAAGGCTGATAGTGGAGGGGAAATACGCCGAGGCGGCTGAGAAGATAAGGGAGAAGAACGCCCTCCCAGCGATAACGGGGAGGGTCTGCCCACAGGAGGTTCAATGTCAGGCTAAATGCGTAAGGGGGATTAAGGGCGAGCCTATAGCGATAGGGAGGCTTGAGAGATTCGTCGCCGACTGGGAGATGAAGCATGGGAGGAGGCCTCCAAAGAAGGCGAAGCCGACGGGTAAGAGGGTTGCAGTAATAGGTTCAGGCCCAGCTGGGCTGACGTGTGCGGCTGAGCTTGCGAGGCTTGGACATGAGGTTGAGATATTCGAGGCCCTCCACAAGCCTGGCGGAGTCCTCATGTATGGCATACCGGAGTTCAGGCTTCCGAAGAGGATCGTGGAGGAGGAGGTTAAGTATGTGGAGAGCCTGGGAGTCAAGATACATCTGAACGCGATAATCGGGAAGCTCTACACCATCGATGAGCTATTCAAGATGGGTTTCGACGCCATCTTCATAGCGACTGGAGCCGGCCTACCGAGATTCCTCGGAATCCCAGGTGAGAACCTGAATGGGATATACTCAGCAAACGAGTTCCTGATCAGGACGAATCTGATGAAGGCATACCTATTCCCAGAGTATGACACCCCTATCCACGTTGGTAGGAGGGTCGCCGTCATAGGCGGTGGAAACGTAGCCATGGATGCGGCGCGATGCGCCCTAAGACTTGGAGCGGAGGAGGTTTACGTCATCTATCGTAGGAGCAGGGCTGAGATGCCTGCGAGGGCTGAGGAGGTTGAGAACGCTGAGGAGGAGGGGGTGAAATTCATATTCCTCGCAAACCCCGTGAGGTTCATAGGGGATGAGAGGGGATTCGTAAGGGAGGTTGAATGCATCAGGATGAGGCTTGGAGAGCCGGATGAGACTGGTAGGCGGAGACCCATACCAATAGAGGGATCGGAGTTCAGGATCAAGGTCGACACCGTTATAGTGGCCATAGGTCAGGTTCCAAACCCCATCATACAGAAAACCACTGAGGGGTTGAAGACGGGGTGGAGGAACACGATAGTCGTCGATGAGGAGACGATGCAGACGAGCATTGAGGGGGTGTATGCCGGCGGAGATGTGGTGAGTGGAGCCGCAACGGTTATAAGCGCTATGGGGGCTGGAAAGAGGGCTGCGAAGGCCATCCATCAATACCTCATGTCGAAGAGATAGAACTTATAGGGTCTCAACCCCTTACCCAAATATCCATGAGCAGCGAGATGTGGGTTGAGAAGTATAGGCCGAAAAGCCTAGATGAGATGATAAACCAGGAGGAGATCGTCGCCAGGCTTAAACGCTTCGTTGAGGAGCGCAACCTGCCGCATCTACTCTTCGTAGGGCCGGCGGGAGTGGGCAAGACCACGGCCATATTGGCATTGGCCCACGACCTCTATGGGCCTGATTATAGGAACTATATAATGGAGCTGAACGCCAGCGATGAACGAGGCATCAACGTCATCAGGGAGAAGGTGAAGTTCTTCGCTCGGACAGCCCCCATAGGAGACGTCCCCTTCAAGATCCTCATCATGGATGAGGCTGACAGCCTCACGGCCGACGCCCAGCATGCATTGAGGCGAACTATGGAGCGGTATACGAGGACATGCCGCTTCTGCCTTATAGGCAACTACTCCGAGCGCATCATTGAACCCATACAGAGCAGGTGTAGCATCTTCAGATTCTCACCCCTCAGCGAGGAGGATGTGAAGCGATGTCTAAGGATGATAGCTGAGAAGGAGGGTGTGGAGGTCTCACCCGAGGGCTACGACGCCATCTATGAGGAGTCGAGGGGAGACCTACGGAAGGCTATAAACCTCCTCCAGGCAGCTGCAGCGGCCTCTGGGAGGAGGGTGGACGCCGATGTGGTCTACGCCGTCCTAGGCAGAGTTAGCCCTGGGAGGGTTAGGGAGATGATACAGCTCAGCCTTAAGGGGGAGTTCATAGAGGCCAGAGAGCTGCTGAGAAGCCTCCTCATCGACGAGGGGATGGCGGCCGAGGATATTCTACGGATGATATACTCGGAGATTATGCGCCTCGACATCCCGGAGAGGTTGAAGGTGAGGCTTTCAGACGCCATAGGGGAGGTGGACTACCGGCTGACGCAGGGTTCCAGACCTGAGATACAGCTCAGCGCCCTCCTAGCGAAGCTCGTATTGGTGGGGGAGGAGATGAGGGGTGGCGGAGCAGCCCTGGACTGAGCGCTTTAGGCCTAGAACCCTAAGAGAGGTTGTGGGAAACGAGGAGGCTAAGGATAGATTCCTAGAGTGGCTGAGGAGCTGGGAGGATGGGATACCTGAGAAGAGGGCTGTCCTCCTCTATGGGCCGCCAGGCGTTGGGAAGACATCCCTCGTCGTGGCCGCCGCCAATGATCTAGGCTACGACCTATTGGAGGTGAATGCAAGCGACTATCGAACCGCCAAGAGGTTGAAGGAGATCTTGGGCAGAGCCTCAACTCAGCAGGTTACCGTCACCGGTCGGAGGAGGCTGATCCTCATAGATGAGCTTGAGGGACTCAGCGGCCGAGAGGATCGGGGAGGAGTTGAGGCGATTCTGGATTTGATAAGGGAGACTAGGGCACCCATCATCCTGGTCGCAACGGTCTATACATCGTTGAGGGAGGCCTGGGAGAGGAAGCTGAGGGAGTTGATGAAGCTCTCGCTCCCCATAGAGCTGAGGCCCATACCAGTCGTCGAGGTCATTGAGAGGCTTAGGGAGATCGCATCTAGGGTTGGGGTGGAGGTGGAGGAGGAGGTCTTAGAGGAGCTCGCCATACGCTCCGAGGGCGACCTACGAACGGCGATAAACGACCTGGAGGCCGTGGCCAGAGGCCGTAGACGAATCACCCTCCAAGACCTTGAGGCCCTGGGGCTTAGGGATAGGCAGCTATACGCCGAGGAGGCGTTGAGGAGGCTCTTCACGGCTAAGACCCTCCAGGAGGCTAAGGGCATCATCTCCTCCACCCAGCTCAACTACGATGAGCTGATCGACTGGATATATGAGAACATCCCCTACATACTGGATGATCCAAGGGAGCTCTCAGAGGCCTTGGAGGCCCTGGCGAGGGCTGACATCCATAAGGCGAGGGCTGAGCGCTCCCAGGCCTATAGGCTGCTGAAATATATGTTCGATGAGCTGGCTGGGGGTGTAGCCCTAAGCCTGGAGAGATCCCAGGGCCTATTGGGTGTTGTGGAGAGGCATCTAAGGGCGATGGGCATACCCCTAAGCCTCCTCAAGCTTGAGGAGCGCCCCGAGGGGGTCTCCATCGCCCCAGTGAGATATCTGGGAGGGGATACCTGGAGGAGGGTGAACATGGCGGTTAGAAGCCTTGGAGGCTCCTGGGATAGGGAGGGGAGACGCTGGATCGTCGGCTACCTCAGACCCCCCAGGATAGCGCTGAGATACTGGTGGTCTAGGGAGAAGAGGAGGATGCTGAAATCCATCTCCTCAAAGGTGGCCTCTAGGATGCATATATCCACCTCCAGGGCGGTTAGGGATGTCATACCCATCCTCAAGGTCATCTTCCAGAGCGATCCCGAGATGGCTGAGGGGATAGCGGAGTGGATGGAGCTGGACGGCGACGAGGTTAAATGGCTGTCTAAGGGCTGACCCCTCCATATAGACCCCTAGATGGTAGGAGCCATCCATCCCGACCGCCGATGAGTTCAAATCGATAGGTTCTACCCGAAGGGGGGTAATGGACGACGGCCCATAGGCTCCACGCTCTCATCGATATGAGAGCCTTAATTAGACGCTCTAGATGGTCAGCCCTTGAGCTGGGCCTAGCCCTCGATGGAAGCCTAACACCGATCCGAGTCTCACCCCCAACCTCCTCGACGTGGCATTCACCTAGAGGTCTACAAAGCCATTCGAGGTCATCGGGGCGGCCATGGTATCGTAGATCCATCTCCACGGCGTGTATCAGCAGCGTGGTGGTGAGAGCCAAGTTATACTCCCTCAGGAGCTCCATCGGCTCAGGTGGATCGAAGTCCGCGAGGTAATACTCCTCCTCCAGGTCGGCGTAGAGGCTCTCATCCAAATCCTCAGCTGTGATGCCGAAGATCTCCGCAGCCTCCTCCAGGACTCTCCTCCTCTCCTCCTCGGATGTGACTCCACGGCCCCTGGTCAGCCTGTAGACGAGTCTCCTCGCCTCCAGGGGTTCGACGAGGCTTCTCATCTGATAGATGCAGTGGCCGTCTAGGATGGTGGATAGTCCCCTGACAAGCTTTGGGTCATAGCTCATCAACTCCACCTCCTCCAGGGCCTCCCAGAGTCTCCAACGCTTCTCGTCGACATGTTCTCTATAGATTGAGATGAGACGCTCGGCGAGGGGCAGCTCATCTCTGGCTGCGTACATCGGCCTAATACGGCCTCTGCGACGCCTAACCCTCAATAGGTTTTGGGGGAGCCTCATCCACGCCTCCTCCGGCTCATACCGATCTCGGCCGTCCCCCTCGAAACCAGCTCTATAAGCCTCGCCCGCTTCCCACGGCGCTTCCTCAGTATGCGTCCTAGACGCTGTATGAACTCCCTGCTGCTTCCAGTGCCGCTTATTATAACGGCGATGGAGGCGTCTGGGACGTCGACGCCCTCTTCCAGGACTCGGCTGGTTACGATTCTGAGGTATCTCCCCTCCCTGAAGCCGTCTAGGATCTCCTCACGCTCAGCCTTCGGCGTCCTATGGGTTATGGCCGGTATCAACATCTCCCTGCTGATCCGATAGACGAGGTCGTTGTATCTGGTGAAGATGAGCATCTTCTCATCTGGATGCTCCCTCATCAATCGGCGTAGATAGTTAAGCTTAACCTCAGATCCATAGGCGATCCTCAGGGCCCTCTCCCTCGCCCTCAGCGCCCTCCTCACCTCGGGGTCTCTGCCACTCCTCACGACGAGCCTCCGATAATCCTCGCCGCTCTCGATCCGGATGCCCCTAGCCTCTAGGAGGGAGGCATACTCACCGAACTCCTCCTCATATCGCTTACGTTCCTCCCTCGTCAGCGGCAGGTAGACGGTCTCTATGGTGTATGGAGCCAGATAGACTCCTGCGAGGTCTTCTACGCCCAGCTCATAGACGACGCCGCCCACGAGCTCCATGAGGGCGGCGTGCCCCCCATCGCTCCGCTCAGGGGTTGCGGTGAGGCCCAGCCTATAGGGGGCGAGATAGTAGAGGGCTATCCTAGAATAGGTGGGGGAGGGGAGGTGGTGAACCTCATCGAAGATGAGGAGCTCAAAGCGGTTCCCCAGGCTCCCAGCCCTGGTGGAGGCTGAGTCATAGGTTGAAACCGTTATAGGCTTCACCCTTTCACGGCCTCCGGCGACGACGCCGACGTCGACGTCGAAGGCCTCCTTAATGCGTTCACGCCACTGCTCAACGAGAACCAGCGTCGGAACCACAACGAGCGTCGAGACACTCAACTCCTCTATGG
>JAGHBJ010000120.1 GCA_021161045.1 Candidatus Bathyarchaeota archaeon | reverse complement strand
GCCCATATAGTAGGGTTCAAAGACGACGATGCCATCACCTCGCTGTAGGAGGGCGACGAAGCAGGTGAATAGGGCTGGGGTGCTCCCTGAGAATAGCCTCACCTCCGACTCGGGATCCCAATCGGTTCCATATTGGCTGTGATACTCGGCTAGGGCGTTTCTGAGGTCTAGGTATCCATCCCAGGCTGGGTAGTGAGTCCACCCCTCCTCTATGGCCTTTATGGCTGCCTCCTTGATGTGCTTCGGGGTCTCGAAGTCTGGGTCTCCAGCGAGGAGACTCATCACCCCCTCCATCTTCCTAATCTTCGATAGGAATCTCCGATAGATGGGGGTCTTCATCTCCCAGAGCCTTGGGTCTCCAAACCGTCTCATAGGTCTCCCCTATTCTATCCAGATGATGTATAAAAGACTCCCCACCCCAACCTTTAACCCCTCGGAGACCCTGATCCTATGATATGTCCCTGGAGAAGATTCTCTCAGAGGCTGAAGCCGCAAGGGATGAAGTGGTGAAGCTCTGCAGCGAACTTATAAAGTTCGACTCGGCGCATCCAGAGGGGAGAACCGATGAGTGCGTCGCCTACATCCAGAGCTACATGGATCGACATGGCGTAGAGACCGAGATACACAGCCGAAACCCCAAGAAGCCGAACATAGTCGCCAGGATACCCGGAGAGGGTGAGGCAAAAATCCTATGGGTAGGCCACCTCGACGTCGTGCCCATAGGCAAACCGGAGGAGTGGAGCCATCCACCCTATGGAGGAGAAGTCGACGGCGTCTACATCTATGGCCGAGGCGCCTCGGATATGAAGGGGGCATGCGCCGCAGCGATGGTGGCTGCGAGACTCCTCAACGAGATGGGCTGCAGAAACACCGTCGAGTTCTGGTTTACGGCTGATGAGGAGATAGGTGGAGGAGACGGAGCCAGATGGCTTGCTGAATCAGGTAGATTTAAGGGGGATGTATGCCTCATCGGCGATGGAACCGGCGGAGGCCTGGAGCATCCAGCCATAGACATCGGCTGTAAGGGAAGCGTCCCCACGAAGCTCATAGCCCGGGGCAAGACAGCCCATGGAAGCACGCCCTTCCTGGGGGATAACGCCATAAAGAAGCTGATGAAAGCCATACCACACGTCGAGAGGATCGCGGAGTTCAGGCTCAGCCTACCAGAAGAGCTTGAAGAGCCTATAAGGCAGTCGATTGAGTTTATAGAGGCGACGATAAAACTGACCGATGAGCAGCGGGAGGCCGTGAAGAGACTTTACCACTATCCAACTGTGAGCTGTAATATCATACAGGGAGGCGTTAAGCGAAACGTGGTGCCAGACTACGCTGAAGCCGTCTTCGACATCAGATTGACGCCTGGCAGCGACCCCCAGGCCGTGAAGAGACGCATAGAGGAGCTCGTCGAGGAGGCAGCCATACCAGGCGTGGAGGTGGAGGTCAGCGCCCCCGAGCAGGCTGGATACTATGAATTTCCGAACACCAGCTTCGCCAAGCAGCTCGCAGAGACCGTGGAATTAGTCACCGGCAGGAGGCCCATATTCAAAATCCTAACCGGTGGAACCGACGCCATAAGCATAGAGCGCTACGCCCACATACCCTGCCTCGGCTACGGCCTCTCGATGGTGGGTGAAGCCCACAAGCCGGATGAGAAGAATAAGATAGAAAACCTCGTCTTAGGCGTGAAAGTCTATACGCTGTTCCCCATGAGATATAGGGCATAGCGAAAATAATATTACCATCTTTATTTCTCGTAATACGATTCCCTTGAAGCCCGAACGCCCAAAACCCAGAACACCATCAGAGGAGCTCCTAAGGGGGGCGAAGGAGTTCCACGGTCATAGAGGGCCATTCCTAACCCTCGGCCTAAGAATCGGCTTGACAGCTCTAAGATTGCTGGACGCTGAGGGATGGTTCGACCTAAAATGCCGAGTGAGGCTCCCCCTCAAGGTTCCGGAGACCTGCCTCCTCGACGGCGTACAATTCTCAACGGGGTGTACCCTCGGCAAACGAAACATCGAGATCGAGGAGGGGGAGGAGATCGAGGCCTTCTTCGAGAAGCGAGATGGAGGCCGGCTACACATCAAGGTGAGGCCTGAGGCCGTGAGACGAATCAAGGAGGCCCTATCCAAAGGTATGAAGGGGATGATGGAGGAGGCTGAACATCTACTTAAGGCATCGGATGAGGAACTCTTCCTGATTCAAAGAGTTTAAGGCAACTTTACCTGAAAATCCCTCAGGGAGATTCGAGTCCCCCTGGTCTTACCCTCCCTAGGTATTAGATGGCTTCCATCACAGCTTGGAGCCGTATGGAGCTCTGGGAATCCCTCCCTACAGGTTGCGAAGGTTAATCCTAATCTATCGCATAGGTCTTTAACCTCCCTCATCAGTTTGAGCCTCATCTCCCCTGGGAGATACCAGCTACGCCCCACTCTTTTTCCCTCGTCGAAGTAGAGGTGTCTCAGCCTTTCGCTTTCCTCTGGGAAGGCCCTGCTGATCCTCAGCCAGCTGTCCCATCGAGGCTTGAAGGTGCTGGAGATGACGTGGATGACGCCGGCTCTCTTGGCCTCAGTCAGCAGCTCCTCAATTGAGTCGTCGGTGATCCCTGGTATGATGGGGTCGAGCCTCAGGCCGACGGGAATACCATGGGCTGTCAGCTCCTCAACGATTTCAAGTCTTCTCATCGGCTTCGGAGCCTTAGGTTCGAGTCTTCCAGCGATCTGGTCGTCGAGGGTTGTTATCGTCACCGTCACCGCAGCCCTCAGCTCTTGTAATAGGTCTATGTCTCTCAGGATGGTGTCTCCCTTCGTCACTATGAGGATCCTGAGGTTTCTCCCAGCGAACTCCTCTAGGCATCTCCTCGTCAGCATAAGCCTCCTCTCCATCGGTGGATAGGGGTCAGAGCTATTCGACATCGAGATCAGCGTATCCTCAGGGATTCTCCTCAGGTCTCTCCTCACCAGCTCTATTAGATTGCGTTTAGGCCTACAGCGATAGAAGTCCTTGATGTAGGAGGAGGCGTAGCAGTAGAGGCAGCCGTGTTCACAGCCCGTATATGGGTCGAGGGAGAGCTTCGGTGGACAGGTGCAGAGGGGGCTTCTCCAGGGGTCGAAGGGCCTTATGATCCGTGTTCTCAGCCTCTCCAACTCGCCTTAGGCTCCTTATCTCTCCAGCTTTCTTAGGAGTTCGTCGACGGGTAGGGTGTTGATGACATCCCCTGGCTCCAGCCATCCCCTCCTTGCGACGGCTACGCCGAGGTTTAGGAATTCCATGTGATTCGGGGCATGAGCATCGGTTCCTATACTCATCACTATGCCATGCTCCTTCGCAGCCTTTGCGTTGACGTCGTTGAGGTCTAAGCGGTTTGGGAAGGCGTTTATCTCCATCAGCACCCCCTGCTCGGCTGCGGCCTCGAAGACCTTGTCAAGGTTCAGCGCGTAGGGTCTCCGTCGAAGTATGATCCTCCCCGTTGGATGGCCTATGGTTGAGACATAGTCGTTGTGGATCGCCCTTATCATACGCTCTGTCATCTGCCTCTCATCAGCCTTGAAGCCTGAGTGGATGCTGGCGACGACGAAGTCGAGGTCTTTGAGCACCGAGTTGGGCAGGTCGAGGCTTCCATCAGCCTTTATGTCTACCTCGATTCCCTTCAGCACCCTGAAGCCTTCCAACCGCTCGTTTAGCTTATCGATCTCAGCCATCTGCTTGCGGAGTCGCGCCTCGTCCAGGCCTCTGGCTATGCCCATGGACTTCGAGTGGTCGCAGATGGCGATGTATTCGAGGCCTAGGCTCATCGCCTTCTGAGCCATCTCCTCTATGGTTCCTGTTCCGTCGCTCCACTTCGTATGGATGTGGAGGTCTCCCCTTATCTCCTCCTCCTTCACCAGGCGTGGCAGCCGTCCCTCCATCGCAGCCTCGATCTCCCCTCGGTCCTCCCTCAATTCAGGCTCGATCCACTCTAGGCCGAGGGCCTTGTAGACGCTCTCTTCCGTCTCCCCAGCTATGCGTTCACCTGTCTCCCTATCGAAGAGGCCATATTCGTTGAGCTTATACCCCTTCTTCACGGCGATAGTCCTCAGCTTTATGTTATGCGCCGTGGAGCCTGTGAAGTATTGGAGCGCTGAACCATAGGATTCAGGGGGGATGACTCTTAGATCTACTTGGAGATTGGCGCCTATGATGACTGTGCTCCGAGTCGTCCCCTGGGAGATCACCCTGGAGACCCTCGGCATGGAGACGAATCGCTCGACAACCTCCTCAGGCCTCGTCGAGAGGACGAGTATATCGAGGTCTCCAACGGTCTCCTTACGTCTCCTCGCCGATCCGGCGGGTTCTATTCTGAGGACTGCGTCACACTCCTTCATGTAGGCCACTATCTCATCGATGACGGGTAGGATTGCTCCGAGGAGGAAGCGCTCCTGTCGACGCCTATACTCCTCTATGCTTCGGAGGATGTTCTCCTCGGTCTTGGGTCCAAAGCCCTTTAGACGTCTGATCTTCCCAGCCTTAGCCGCCTTCTCCAACTCGTCTATGGAGTTTATACCCAGCTCCTCGTAGAGTCTCATCGCCTTCTTAGGCCCAACGCCGTCCAGCTCTATGAGCTCCATCACGCCTCTCGGAAGCCCCTCCCGAAGCTCCTCCAGCTTACTGCTCTGCCCCGTCTCAAGGTACTCCTCTATCACCGCCGCTATGCTCTTCCCAACCCCTGGAATCGATTGAAGTTCTCCCCGCTGCCATATCTTCCTTATATCCTCCGTCAGCGACCCTATCCGCTGGGCGGCCATCATATATGCCCTGCTACGATACTGCTCCCCCTTCAGGGCGTAGAGCTCGCTGATCTCGTAGAGTATCTCGGCCACCTCAGCGTTTACGCTCATATATCCCCTTTTTAGAGGAGGGGAGGCCGCCTATTAAGATTGAGCTGAAGCAGGGATGTTAACTCAATTTAGCTATGGCCCTCCTATGGGCCTCCTTCACCTCTTTCAGCAGCTTTGGGCTTAGGAGGAGCTCCAGGGCTGCGAGGGCCATGGCCTTCGCTCCGATCTCGATGGCCTTATGCCCCCTCTCCGTCATCGTCGCCTCTGCGAACTCCCTGGTATGCAGCGCCACACCCTCCGGGGCGATGGAGACCATAGAGTGGATCCCTGGAACTACATGGGTGACATCTGAGAAGTCGGTGCTCGCCATGGGGATTCTCCGAGCCGTTATCTCAGGCGGCTCAACCTCCTCTCCAAGCTCCCTAAAGACCCTGTAGAGAAGTCTCTCCAGGGGCTCGTTTCTCACGTTGGATTTCAGTCCAGGCTTCACTTCGATGTGGACCTCGCATCCCGTTGCGAGGGCTGCGCCTCTGGCGCAGTTCTTCACCATCTCAACAAGCTCTGGGATGTAGCTGTCATCGCTGCTCCTCACCCCGAATTGTAGAACCGCCCTATCGGGTATGATGTTGGATGCCACTCCCCCCTCCTTTATGACGCCGTGGATCACGGCGTTGGCGTCTCTCCTAAGCTGCTGCCGATTGGCGTGGACCGCCATATACATCAAGACGGCGGCGTTGAGGGCGTTGACGCCGAGGTGGGGGAAGGCAGCCGCATGGGCTGCTCTACCCCTGAACTCCACGGTGATGCCGGTGACGGCGAGGAATCCCTCATTCACCCTGGTTACGCCGCTGGTGGGGTGTATCATCATCGCCGTATCCAGGTCGTTGAAGAGGCCGGCCTCAGCCATACGTCTCTTAGCCCCGGCGCTTGGGCCACGCCCCTCCTCCGCTGGGGTTCCATAGACGAAGACGGTTCCAGAGACCTCGTCGAGCACCCTTCTAAGGGCGATCCCCGCTCCTATGGCTGCGGTTCCTATGATGTTGTGGCCGCATCCATGCCCAATCTCAGGTAGGGCGTCATACTCCGCCATGAAGGCGATCTTCGGCGATGGGCCTACACCGCTATAGGAGGCCCTGAAAGCCGTCGGCATGTTGAGTATTCCCCTCTCAACCTTGAAGCCATGCCTCTCCAGCTCCTCTGATAATCTCCTAGAGGCCTCATACTCCTCGCTTCCAAGCTCGGGGTGCATCGCCATCCAGTCGCTCAGCTCGATGAGTCTGGGAAGAATTCCATTGATCTCCTCTAAAATGAGCTTCTTCAATCTCTCTCGCGCCATCAAACTATCTATCAGCCCTCATAGCGTTAATAAGCCTTTGAAGCGCTTCATCGCCCCTCCTGTTTCTTACTTCTGCTCAGCAGCTCCCTGGCGACCAGTGGGCCGAGGAGGGCTCCGAAGAGGATGGTTCCGAGGACGATGGGGAGGCAGAGATTCGTGTAGGCCTCGGGGTGTTGGAAGAAGTGGTGGGCTGGATCATAGAGGTTTGGCAGTTGGGACATGACGAGGGCTGGTAGGCCGTTGGCGAATATGAGGGCCGTGATGATGGTCTCATTCCTCGTGAAGTGTAGGGGCTTTGATATGGTTTTCACCGCCATGAGCCTTATGACTGCGAGGAGGAGGACGAGGAGGAGGCCCGTGGTGATATATCTCTCCGTCGGCTGGGAGATGAGGCCTATGAAGACGAAGAAGAAGGATTTGATGAAGAAGGTGATCTCCTCATGGAACTCCCTGAGGTAATACTTATCGATCCAAACCCTCTCCTCCAAACCGATGCTTCTGAAGATGTAGTTGAAGTTGGTGATGGCGAGGCCGAAGGTGAGGGCTGAGACCGGCCCTCCTCCAGGGCCTATGAAGGATTCGGTGAGGACGTAGATGGGGAATAGGGCTGCGAGGGTCATGATGTAGTTTAGTGGCCTCCCCCTGAGGAGGTGTAGCACCTTAGCCCAGAGGATTCCGGCTGTGAAGCCTATTATGGTTGAGGCTGAGAAGGTGAGGACGATCCTGAAGGCTGCGTCGAGGGGTGAGACACCCCGCATCATGATCATCTTGATGAGGGTCATGGAGGTGATGATGCAGAGGGGGTCTGAGACGACGGACTCCATCATCAATATCACCTTGGCGCCATCCATATCGACGAGTCTCTCCAGGTTGGCGAGGATGCTCAGCACTGAGACCGTGCTGGTTCCGCCGACCATGGAGGCGAAGAGCATCGCCTGGAGCGGTGTGAAGCTATCGGGCATGTAGAGATGGAGGAGGACGCCTATGGTGATGAGGGTTATCGTGAAGGTTGTGAGGCAGAGTGTCACAGCCTTATCCATCGTCTCAACAACCTCCCTCACATCGACGTTGATGCCGGCGTCGAAGAGGATGATGATGAGGGCGATGATGCACATAAGCGGCGAGAGGGATTCGAAGGTGGAGGTCTTCAATACGTGGAGGACGGGGCCGAGGAGGAGGCCGAAGCCGAGGAGCCAGACCACATCGGGTATCTTCGTCTTATCGTAGATTAAGCCGCTGAGGTAGCTGAGGAAGAGAGTTGATGAGATGAGTATCAGAAGTTCACCTGCCTTGATCAAAACCAATCACCGAGAGGCTGGAGGGAAACAAAAGCAGTGATTGAAACCCCTTTATACCACCTCTATTTAAGGGTTTCGACCCCCCATCTTCATAACCACTTTAAAACATAGATCGATCGATGCCTCTAAATGGGGAGAGAGCTCGAAACCTGATGGCTGAGAGGGGTGTTGAAGCCCTCATAGCGACGTCGCCTCAGAACGTCTATTATGTCGCCGATTACTGGAGTAGAGGGCTGGAGCTGGGGGCTTCAGAGGCCTACGCCATCCTCCCCCTCGATGGAGACCCCCTTCTCATCGCCCCCGTCGAGGAGATCGACTTAATAGTGGAGGGAGGAGCCCTCTTCGAGTCTCTATATCTCTATGGTCCACCAGGCTTCGAGGTCTCAACCGATTGGACAGCGGAGAGGACGGGGGAGATACTCCGCCTCCTCGAGAGCTCCAAGATATATGTCGACGCTCCCTCAGCCCTCTCAGCGGCTCTCAGGGATATGAATCCCGTGAAGAGGATCGCCCTCGACTCCTCTGGGCTGTCCCCCCAAAGCCTTGAGGCCTTGAGGGGGAGGCTTGGAGACGTTGAGGTTGTGGAGGGCCTTGGGCTGTTGAGGGAGATGAGGATGGTGAAGACGCTTCTTGAGGTGGAGATGCTGAGGAGGGCGACGGAGGTATTGGAGAAGGCGATGGAGGACACCTTGGAGATCATCGCCTCAGGAGTATCGGAGATGGAGGCTTCAGGGATGTTCAGATACTCCCTCGCCTCCGATGGCGGCGTCGAGACCCTCATCCACCTCGGCTTCGGGGAGAGGAGCTCCTATCCGAATCCCATACCCTCAACCCTTGAGGCGGCGAGGGGAGATGTCATCAGGCTGAGGCTGGGCTGCACCCTGAGCCACTATCATTCAAGGGTTTCGAGGACAGCCATCCTCGGGAGGCCGAGGAAGGAGCTGAGGGGGGTTTGGGAGGCGATCCTCTCAGCGCAGGATGTCGCCTTGGAGGCCTTGGAGCCTGGGGCCTCAGCCTCGGAGGTCTATGAGAAGGCTGAGAGGGCGCTGAGGGAAGGAGGCCTTAGGGGTTTAGGTCTCTCAATAGGCTCTGGAATAGGTCTCGAAGCCTACGAGCCTCCGAGGATTGGACGTGGCAGCGATGAGGAGCTCCTGGAGGGGATGGTGATAGCCCTCGATGTCAGATACCTCAAATTAGGCTCCTACGGCGTTGAGTTGGAGGATCTCTACCACATCGCAGGGGATGGAGCTGAGCCATTGACGAGGACCTCGAGGGACCTCTATCTGCTGTGAATGCTAAGAGTATCGTAGAATCCTATTCGAGAATTTATATTCTCCAACCCAGAGGAAGTGGCCGTCGAACCAGACGGCTCCAGGCCAGAAGAGGCCTCTCCTAGTATAGCTTGGTGGGAGGCCTGGTTCGAAGCTGTCCTGACCCAACACCACATTCGGCTTCTCATCCCCCCTTTCAGGCAGCTTCTCCCATATCAGCACCCTATTGAAGACGGTGTCGGCGACGAAGAGCCTGTGATCGTCGATGAAAACATCTTCGGGGAGGTTAAAGTGGTATTGGAGCTCCAATATCTCGGGGTTCTCGTCCATCAGTGAATCTATGTCTATGAGGAGAACTCTGCTCCCCCAGATGGCTGCGAGCTTCTCACCGTTACTGTGGATGCTTCTGAATTCCTCTTCGAGGGTCAGCGTCTTTACAGGCTTCGAGTCTGTGGTGAAGGGCTGCCTGAAGATGTAGAGCGCTCCTCCAGCTATGAGATAGGCATAGTTGTCGTCGAAGGTTATATCCCTCGCCTCCGATAGGTCGATCCCGGCCAGCTCCCTTGTGATGAGGACTTCAGGTTCCTCCCCCCTCGTTATGTTTCTCCAGATGGCGAGTCCTCCCCCCTCTCCCCCTCTGCCGACGACGTATAGCCTACCCCCATAGAGGTCTCCACCGGTAGGCTCGAAGGGGAGTTCATAGATGATGTCCGGCTTGGCTCCACTCTCATCCGGTATCCTCCTCCACACCATCACCCTCCTGTTATATCCCGCTAGGAGGATGAGGCTGCGTCCATCGCTGATGGGTTTCCCGCCATCGGTGAAGTAGTAGGTGTCGGTGAAGGGGTTCCTCATCACATCATCCGATCCTATGGCGAAGTCCGGCTCCCTATCCTCAGGCCTGCCAAGGTATCCGACAATTCTGCCTCCATTGTAGAGGGAGATGTAGGTGACCTGTAGGGTTCCATTATCGACGTATACGGCTCCAGAGCCATCTCCATCCTCGAGGAATAGGTTCTTGAAGATGGTGGCGACGCCGCTCTCTTCCAGCTCCCTCAGATCGAGGTCTCCCCTCAGGGATTTGAAGTTCTCTATATAGAGGGGCTGGTTGTTGGCTATGGCGAAGAGGTCTCCATCTATGACCTCCGAGCACCATAGGACCTCTCCCCCAATGTAGGCGTCGTAGGGTTCATCCCCCCTCTCGGGTATGCCGAGCCATAGGAAGTTTCCACCCCTCGGAGCCATCTTTGCGTTGTGATCCCCTATTAGGAGGTAGGTCTCCCCGTCGCTCTCTATGTTCCTTGGGGTTCCGAAGTCCTCTATGGAGAGGATGAGGTCTGGGGGCTGATTATTCGCCGTGGGGAAGCTGTTCCAGATGAGGATGCATCCACCCATGGTGCTCGCCACCATCAATCGCCTTCCATCCGTCCAGACGTCCCATGGCCAGGCGATTGAGCCGACCCTCCACTCATCGAAGCTGTCCTGTCCCAGAACTATGTCAGCCGGCGTCCCGTTGCGCTCTGGGAACCGATTCCAGATGAGGACTCTGTTATTGTAGGTGTCGGCGACGATGATGTGCTCCCCATCGGTGGCGACGCTGACGGGCCATCTCAGCCTACTCCTAGAGGTTCCAGGGGCGTTGGCCTCGAAGTTTGGCTGACCCAATACTACGTCCGGAGGCTTATTCCCCGTCGGCAGATGATTCCAGATGAGTATTCGGTTGTTCCTCGTATCAGCCAGGAGTAGATGCCTACCATCGCTCGCTATATCCATTGGATGGTTGAAGGTGAGGGGGCCTCCGGAGTAGTTGAAGTTGAACCAGCTTAGGACTATGTCCGCCTCCTGACCCGTCTCGAATACGCCGTCTCCAAGCCTCTCAGCCACCTTATACCTTGAGCCTGTGAAGAGGATGTTGACCCTCCCCTCTCCCTCCGGCGGCCTCTCCTCCTCTAAGGGCTTCTCAGATTCCTCGATGGGAGGCGGTGGGAGGTCTGAGATGTATATGAGGCCCTCGACATGCTTCCCCCTCAACTCTATGGGTTCGCCTTCCACGTCGAAGATGTTCATCTCCCCGATCCTCTCCAGGGCCTCATCGGGGATGGCGGCGTCTCTCACAACGTAGGTGACGCCATACTTCCCAGTGAATTTGAGGCATCCATCGCCTATCCTCTCAACCTCATCATAGTAGCTGAGGGTATGTATCAGCGTCTTTAGGGCGTTGTATCCCTCACCCTCCATCGCCGCCTCTCCTGGGCAGAGTATGATCTTCTCCACACCCGATCCCAGGGCTTCGACGATGCCCCAGACGGCGCTCTCAGCCTCAACGTAGTGGGTGCCGAGGGTCTCAAGCATGAATTCGGTCTCCGTTATCCATATCGGCTTTTCGACGCCGTGGGATGATAGGAACCTCTCGAACTCTTCGAGGTTGTAGAGCCAGTGTATGTTGGCTATGTCGAAGTATTCTGCGCCTCCAAGTTCGAAGACCTTTGAATAAAACTCCTTACACTCGTTGCCTATCGTCATGTCGGCGATGCCTGCGTTGAGTATCTTCGCCTCTGGATCAGCCTCCCTTATCGCCTCGGCGGTGACTCTGAGTATCTCGAAGTATTCCTCAGCCGTCCCGTCAAAGAATCCGAATATCTCCCCATGTTCGCCCCAGGGCCTCGGGACAACCTCGTTCATCACCTCCCAATACTTCACAGGCTGAGTCAGCCCAGGCATGTCGTCTACGCCGTCGCCGTCGTAGCGTTCGACGAGGGCCTTGACGAACTCCCTGTAGGCTTCGAGGTTGTGTGGAGCCTTCTGGCCATATTTCCCGTATCCCTCAACCTGATCCCACTCTGCGTAGGGGAAGATCATTCCAATCGGTATCCTGCCATTCTCCCCGCACCATCTCACCCAGCCGTCGGGTTCACTCCAGTCGTATTCTCCCCTCTCCCTCTCGACGACGCCCCATCTGAAGGGGGTGTCCCCAGGCCCTGCAGGCCTATCCCAGACGGCTCCCAGCTCCAGCATCCTTGGATCCTTCATCAGGTATTGCTGTAGGACTCCGAATCTTGAGTCCTCAAGCTTATAACCCTCCAACGGCTTCAGGGGCACTCCAACTTTACCCTCCTCTTCCTTGGGTTTCCCCTCCTCCTTCTCCCCTGGAGGCGGTAGGGCTATTCCCGCCGGAGCCTTCTTAACCCTCTCAGCTATACGGCTGCTCACAGTGACGTAGATAGGCTCTTCTGAGATCTCAATCTCGGAGGCATCCCTCTCCTCCACCTCGCCGTAGATGTGGATGACGTAGATGGTGCCTGAGAGCTCCTCTGGTAGGGTTGCAGGACTCCAGACGACGTAGACCGTCTCTCCGCCTACGTCGAATCTGTATAGGCCCTCGCTCAGCCTCTCGACGGAGTTGAAGTCCCCGAGGACGTAGGCCATCACGACGCCTGGATCGTGGTCGAAGAATAGAACCTCAGCCCCCTCGGCGAAGGCCCTTATGGCCGCCTTGACAAAGGCTATGTCATCCTCCCTCCTCATCTCAGGCTTCGGGCCGACCTCCGTCACCCAGATGGGCTTCTCAAGGCCATACTCCTTTAGGAGGGCCTTCAACTCATCGACGTTGAAGTCATCCATCTCGTCGTCGTAGCTGTGGACTGCTGCGATGTCGAAGTATTCCCCTCCCCCAAGCTCCAGGACTTCTCTCAGAAACTCCTCGGCTCCCTTCCCCTGGAGGGTTGCGAGGCCTCCGATGATGACCACAGCCTCTGGATCAGCCTCCTTAACAGCCTCATAGGTGGCCTTTAGGAGCTCATAGTAGTCTGAGCCGCCTCCCTGGAAGAAGCATTTAATCCTACCATCCTCCTCAACTGACTGCGCCTCAGGCTCGTTTAGGACTTCCCAATACTTGATGCCTCTCTCCAATCCAGGCATATCGTCTACGCCGTCTCCATCGTAACGTTCAACGAGGGCTCTGACAAACGCCTTGTAGGCCTCCATGTCGTAGGGCTTGAATCTCGTTGAGGGGAGGACCTCAGCGAAGGGGCCGTCGCCTGTGGCCATTCCATATCCCTCCACCCCCTTATAGGCCTCCTCATCCCACTCGGCGTAGGGCCAGATGGTGGCCACCACCTCAGCCCCCTTCTCCAAAGCCCTCTGCACCCCCTCGTCGACGGTGGAGAAGTCGTATTCGCCCCGCCTTGGTTCGATGAAGAGGCGGTTGAAGGGGCCTGGATGGGGCTTCATCCAGCCGTATCCGACGACGTAGGCATACTCGTCATGCTTATGACCCCAGCATCCGAAG
>JAGHBJ010000014.1 GCA_021161045.1 Candidatus Bathyarchaeota archaeon | reverse complement strand
TGGCATATCGACCAGGGAGATACTCGAAGCAGCCTTCAAACACCTCAGCCGATACGAGCCGACGATCTCTCTGAGGAGAGACCTGAAATCAGCCCTTGGAGCCCTAAGGCCTAAACCGGATTTCGAGGAGTATGTACGCATACTGCTGAGGGGGATGGGCCACGAGGTGGAGGAGAATAGGATTCTCAGGGGTAGATGCGCAACCCATGAGGTGGACGGCATCATACACATGGGAGATGAGACCCTCTACCTAGAGGTGAAGCACCACTCGAATTCGCATACCTATACGCCCTTCGAGGTAGCCCTCGCAGCGAAGGCGAAGTGGGACGACCTAGTGGAGGGCTATAGGATGGGATTGAACCCCTACAGGATTGATGGAGTTCTCATCGCCACCAATACGAAGCTGACGATGCATGCCAGGAGATACGCCGAATGCGTCGGCATCAAATACCTCGGCTGGAACACCCCTGAGAGTAGAGGCATAGATCAACTCATCGAGGAGACGGGGCATTACCCGATCACAATGCTGAGAAGCCTCAGCCAAGAGGAGCTGGAGACCCTCTCAACGAGGGGGATACTCACCCTCAAGCAGCTCCTCTCAGCCCAGCTTCCGCCCTCAATCTCATCCTCCAGGGCCTCAAGGCTGAGAGGGGAGGCGAGAAAGATATTGGAGCTCGCCGGGGGCTAGCTATGCCGCTTTAAAACCCTCCTCTGAACCTCTATGGCGTGGTCGATATCCTCCTCGGTGTTGTAGAAGTGTATAGAGAACCTGACGCCGCCCACCCCGCCCTGATACCTCAACGAGGCCACTATGGGCCGCGGCATATTGCTACGCATCGCCTCAAAACTCTCCTTATCGACGCTGTATCTCCCCGTCGTGTAGGATATGAGGCCATGCCTCATCTCAGGCTCCTCAGGGGTGTTAACCTTACAACCCAGCTCCTTCAGCCGCTCGATGCAGTAGCCTCCGAGACGCTTAACCCTCCGCTCTATGGCCTCAGGCCCCAGCTCGTTGAGATACCTCAAGGCCTCATCCCAGCCCCATAGGATGTCGCCGGTGCACATACCCATGTCGAAGCGGTCGGCCGTCCGCACGGGTGGATACTCATAGTCCTTGACGTTGTCGTGATCCGGAAACCAGAACCTTATTCCACGTGGAGTCTCGATGTTGAGGTAATTCGAGTAGAAGGGGTCAAACTCCTCGATGAGCTCCTCCTTTATATAGAAGATTCCAGCCCCCTCTGGGCCGCACTGCCATTTATAGCTGCCTGAGACGAGGATGTCGACATCCATCTCCTCGACGTCGCAGACCACGGCGCCGAGGGATTGGAAGGCATCATCGACGACGAGGGCTCCATGCTCATGCGCCACCTCGCAGACGGCCCTGACGTCGTAGGTGAAGCCAGTCGTCCAGGCGGTTTGGTTTATGCAGACGATCCTGGTGCGATCATCGATGGCCTTCTCCAAGTCCTCAAGCCTTATGATGCCGTCGACGTTTCTGACTCGCCGCATCTCGACGCCTAGCTTTCTCAGGTTGAACCATGTATGGCTGGAGGAGGGGTAGGCGAGATCCGTGAAGACGACGTTGTCCCCCCTCCTCCAATCTATCAGCATCTTAACGAGGTTCAGCGCCGTGACGACTCGATAGATGTAGCATATCTCCTCCTCCTTCGCGTTGATCAGCTTAGCAGCCTCCTTCTTCGCATGCATCGCCTTCTCGGAGAGAAATGGATGGTTTGCTATGTCGTCTCTCCCAGCCAGCCGCAGCCTCCAGAACTCCATTATGGCTTCGAGCCAACGCCTATTAGGGGTGGAGATATTGGCACAGTCGAGGAAGGTGACATGCTTCAGAAGGGGGAAATCCTCCCGGATTTTATCCACATCCCTATCGACATCCATACATCATAATGGTGAACCATAGAGTTCTTAACACCATCCCTCATAGATCCTACCCCTCTCCTCCTCGCCGCTTTGAAGACGCTCCCACATCTCCCGGGCCATCTCATCAGCCCTAGGCGTCGGATAGCGCCGAGTCACACAGCCTAGACATAGCTCCTCTCGGCTTAGACCCGTCGCCTTCACGTAGTCATCTATGGGCTGATAGTTTACGCTGTCAGCCCCGATCTCCTCAGCTATCTCCTCAGGAGTCCTCCAAGCCCCGATGAGCTCGCTGTAGGTGGCCATGTCGATGCCATAGAAGCAGGGGGCTATGATGCGGGGATAGGTGATGAAGAGATGTATCTCCTTGGCTCCGGCGGCCCTTAGACGGCGGACGACGGATCTGGTGGTGTCGCCTCGCACTATGCTGTCATCTATAACTGCCAGACGCCTACCCCTTATCTTCCTGGTTAGGATGTTCACCTTTCTGGCGAGTATAAGCTCCCGCTCCTCAGCCTTGGAGATGAAGGCCCTCTGAGTGACGTATCTATGCCTCCTCGTCGCCATCTCCCAGGGCAGCCCCGATGCGATGTGGAAGCCATAGGCGGCGTCATTCGCGGTCTCCGGCAGCGAGATGACGACGTCGCATCTGGAGGCGACGTCCTCGAATCTCCTGGCCAGATTCATCCCGAATTGGACTCTGGCCTCGTAGACGTAGCGATCGTTGAAGAGGGAGTCGGGCCTGGCGAAGTAGGCGAACTCGAAGGCGCAGAAGGCTCTGCGGCCGCTATGTCTAACCCTCTCCCTGTGAAGCCGCCCCTCCTCGATCCAGAGTAGCTCCCCTGGGGAGACCTCACCGCAGTACTCCAATCCATTTATGTCTAGGCCGACGCTCTCAGAGCTGAAGGCCTTTATGCCCCCGCCGCAGCCGTGGCATAGGGGCTTTATACCTAGGGGATCCCTGAAGGCTAGGAGTGTTCCATCATCTATCAGGCAGACGGTTGAGTAGGCCCCCTCCACCTGATCCATGCAGAGCTTAACGGCCTCCTGTATGGATCCCTCCTCCTCTAATGTTCCGAGAAGAAGTCTATTCAGGGCGTAGGCATCCGATAGGCCTTCGGGTAGGCCTAGGGAGCTGCGTAGCTCCCCCATATTCACGATGTTTCCATTGAAGGATAATGCGATGGAGCGTCGACCGCCCCGCTCCAACACCGGCATCGCATTCCTCCGCAGCGACTCCCTATCGACGGAGCCTGAGGTTGTATACCTGACGTTTCCGATTCCCAGCCTCCCTGGGAGGCTCTCCATGAGGCTCTTTAGCTCCTCCCCTGATAGAGCTGGTATCATACCCAGCTCCCTGTGGAGGTGTATGCCATCGCTGAGGGTGGCGAAGCCATAGCTTTGATGGCCGCGGTGATTCTGAGCTAGCAGCCCCCAATATAGGTAGGGGAAGGCCTCACCATCTTCGACGTATATGCCGTATACGCCGCAGCTCTCATTGAGGCTCATCGGATAGCTCCTCCAATACCTCGTCAACGGTTTTGAGGTCGAAGGCGTCTAGGGGTCGACGTCCACTGAGAACCTCATAGGAGGCGACGCATCGCTTCGAGACCTCCCTGACAACGGGGCCTGGAATCTCAGGCGGCTCCCCGTCTCCGGTATAGCCGATGCGGCGTAGATACTCCCTCAGGAACTCCTTGTCGAGGCAGTGGGCCTCCTGAGGTCTGCCAGGCTCATAGTGGCGCATATCCCAGAACCTCGCCGAGTCATGGGTTGGAGGCTCATCTATCTGGATGAGGATGCCCCTCCACCTCCCAAACTCAAGTTTAAAGTCTGGTATGATGATGCCCCTCCTCTCAGCCTCCCTGCGGTAGTATTCGAAGAGTCTGTAGGTCGCCTCCTCAAGCTCACTCCACTCATCCCTGGTGACGAGGCCTCGACCTATGGCCTCATCCTTGGACAGCTCGACGTCATGTCCGGTCTCGCTCTTCGTCGTCGGCGTCAATATGACCTCGGGGAGCTCCTCAGCCATCTGCAGGCCGTTTGGAAGCCTGACACCGCTGATAACCCTGACGCCACGCTTATAGGCCCTCCAGGCTGAGCCGTAGAGGTAGGCTCTGCATATCCACTCGATGTCTATCCGCTCAGCCTTCACAACCCTCATAGTCCTCTCATCTACGGATTCGATGAAGTGATTTGGGAAGATGTCTTTAGTCTTCTGAAACCAGTAAACCGAGAGGGCGTGGAGGCTCACCCCCTTATGGGGTATCAACGTTGGATAGACGACGTCGAACGCCGATATGCGATCCGTGGCGACGAGGAGGAGCTCCTCCCCTAGATCATAGATGTCTCGAACCTTCCCCCTCCTCAATAGGCGTCTCCCAGGGAGATTTGAGGCTCTTAAAACCTTGACATATCCCGGGCCGAGGGGGTCTGGGACGAGGTGGGACTCCTCCAAATCCGGCCCTCCAACGCTCACCTCTAAACCAACAGCCCCCTATATCAACTTGTCCCCTTAAACCGGTTAAGACTTAAGGGTTGAGAAACATGGTGGATGGGGGAGTTGGTCTCAAGCAGACTTAAGGAGTGGTTTCAGGGGGTGGTTAAACCCCTCGCCCAGCTTCTCTCAGATATGGGGCTGAAGCCTAATCATCTAACCCTCCTTGGACTCTCGATCTCGATGCTCTCCGCCCTCTGCTACCTAAACCTCCATAGGGCTGTGTGGATGCCCCTGGCGGCCTCGCTTCTGCTCCTCCTCTCAGGTCTAATGGACGCCCTCGACGGGGTTCTAGCCAGGATTAGGGGTGAGGCCTCACCCCTCGGAGGCTTCCTAGACTCCCTCGCCGATAGATACTCAGACGCCATAGTCCTAGCCTCCATCACAGTTGCAGGCCTCTGCCCCCCGATCTATGGTCTAGCAGCCCTCGCAGGCTCGCTTCTAGTCAGCTACTCCAGAGCTAGAGCCGAGGTTGAAGGCGTATCCATGGCGGGCGTAGGCATAGCTGAGAGGGGGGAGAGAGTCATACTGCTATCGGCATCGACTCTCCTCACCTACCTAAAGGCCGAGGCCCTCCCCCTCAGCATCCTCCTATTGGCCCTACTCACCCACATCACGGTGATCCAGAGGGCCCTCCACGCCTATAAGGCCCTCAAATCCTAGCGCCTCCTGATGGGGGCTCTAAGCTTCCTCTCCTCCTTAGACCTGATCTTCACTATGCCATAATGGACGGCGCAGCTTATACAGGCGTAGCGGGTAACCTGATACCTGGAGATCCTCGCCCCCATCTTCTTCAACTCCTTCCAGAGCCTTGGATCGACGACGGAGCTCCATCGGGTGATCTTCTTCGCCTTATCCCGTGGGACGAGGGCCCCGCAGTAGCTACATTGGACTACCCCTGAACGCCCCTTAGACCCCTTGGATCTACCGCCACTACTCCTCTTCTTAGGCATCTCCAATGTAGAGGGCGGCCTCCTATAAATACCCTCGTATAATCTCTAAGATGATGTGCCGAGTCTAACGGTGGTCGGCCATATAGCTGTCGATAGGATCATCGCCGAGAGAGGCTCCAGAGTTCAGCTTGGAGGACCACCCACCTACGCAGCCGCCACGGCGAAGCTTCTAGGCTTGAGAATCAACGCCGTCACGAAGATCGGGGGAGACCTGCCATGGGGGTTTAGAGCCAGGCTTAGGATGCTCGGCCTGAAACCCATAATCGTCGACGGATATGAGACTACTCGATTCATCCTCGACTATAGAGGTGGACAGCGCCGCCTCTCGGTGGAGGCCGTATGTGAGGCCATAAAGCCAGATGAGGTTGAGAATGCCTCCAGGGATGCGGTGATGCTGACTCCGATCATCGGCGAGGTTCCAAGGGAGACGGCTCTAAGGCTGAGGGGGGCTGAGATACTAGCCTTGGATCCCCAGGGCTACCTCAGAACCCTAAACCCCGACGGCTCAATAGTGTTGAGGCCCTGGCTAGACCTGGAGCTCCTCTCAGCCATAGACATCTACAAATCCACCCTTCGGGAGTTGAGGCTGATAACCGGTGTAGAAGCCCCCTTGAAGGCTTTGGGGAGACTTCACGAGATCGGCGTTGGAGAGGCCATCGCCACCCTAGGCGATGAGGGGGCGATACTCTCACTCGGCGATGAGGCCTATAGGATTCCAGCCTATAGGGTTGAGGCCGTAGACCCGACGGGGGCTGGAGACGTCTATCTCGCCGCATACCTCATAGAACGCCTCAGAGGGGGAGAGCCAACCTGGTGTGGAGCCTTCGCCTCCGCCACGGCCTCCCTAATCGTGGAGACTGCTGGGGCATCCTTCAAGGCCTCGTCTAGGGAGCTTCGGAGGAGAGCCTATGAGATATATGGGGAGGTTAAGAGGCTCCGAGGATGAGGCGCCTAGCGGTGAGGTAAACCAATAGGGCTATGGAGAGGTCGAGAAGCCAGAGCAGGGGCAGAGGTATGGGTCGACGCCCCCTCTCAACCCTATCAAGGCGAATCTCAGGCTTCTCATCAGCTGAGATCGAGGAACTCGCAGCCTTAACCGATTCACCGGCCTCCCTCTCAGGTGCGATGAGGGGGATGGCTGAGACGAGGAGTGGACCTAAAACGAGGGCGAAGATCACGTAGGCCAGCAGTCGACGATGATCCACATCCAGCGATTCCCCCTCACCCTATTAATATCTACAGTTTAGAACAGTGGCAAATCAAATAGGGTTGGAGACATAAGAGAAGATGTTGGAGGAGATCGAGGAGAGGCTGAGGGAGGAGGCTGAGGGGGCAGTCGCCCTAGCCTACAATAGGCCGTCGAGGACTCTCAGGGAGATCACAGCCCTAGCCGTCCTGGAAGCGGGAGGCGTATGGAGGCAGAGGGTAGAGCTGGAGGAACGGCAATTAGACCTCCTCATGGTTGAGAGAAAGCTCTTCGAGGAGGATGTCGAGGCCTCAACGCTGCTGGACACCGCCGCTGGGAGGCTTCTCATCCCCTATAAGGCCATCATCGGCGGAGAATATCTCTCAAGGTGGGAGGAGGCCTATAGGAGGAGGAAGATCCTGGAGAGCCTTAAGGCTCTCATCCTTGAGAGGCCTGAGCTTTCAAGGGAGCTACGCATAGATCCCCGATACTTCGCCTATGACATCCTCATGTCCCTCTCCCACATCCTACCCCAGGCTGAGGAGGAGCTAAGCACCGTTGAGAGGGGCGCACCCGAAGGCTTCCTCAAGACCCTCAAGGAGTTGGAGGGGGAGGGCTATATACGACTGGAGGACGGATACGTCGTCATCGACGAGGACTACATAGACGAGGTTTTGAGGGGGGGATCGAGAACCCTCGAACAGCTGGAGTCGATTAGGAGGGCGATAAGGGAGCTCATCGCCGATGGAGTGAATGGAATCCTGGACCTCTTTAGGGGGCTGCCCCTCTACCCCCTCATCGAGGAGGCTCTCCCAAGGCTGAGGCAGAGACTCCCCCAGCCGGATAGGTTCCTATACTTCCCCACGGCTAGAGGTCTAACAAGCCTATCGGAATCCGTCAGCGTGGAGGAGCTCGTCTCAAGGTTGGAGCCTGAAGCCGAGGCCGAGGAGGTTGAGCTGAGGAGGATCGGCGGAGTCCTAAACGATGTCTATCTACTAATCTACACGGTGGAGGATGAAAAACGTAGAGCTGTGGTGAAGTGGTATCCAAACTGGACGAGCCTGAAGTGGACGCCCGTAGCCCTCTGGACTCTTGGAACTAGGGGCTTCGCCATCGCAGGCCGTGAACGGATGGAGCGTGAATGCGCCTCGACGCTATTCCTAAGCCGAGGGGGGATACCTGTCCCCAGGGTTTTATACGCCAGCTTCAGGGATCGCCTACTGGTTAAGGAATACGTTGAGGGATCCTCCTTCGTCGAGGTTGTGAAGACGATCCTGAAGGGGGAGGCCGATTTATTCGAGGAGGCCGTCAATAGGCTTGGTGAGACGTTAGCCCTGATCCACGGCCTCGGGGCGACGGTGGGCGACTGTAAACCCGACGACTTCATCCTCTCCGATGGGCTTCCCATCCTCGTCGACCTGGAGCAGGGATCAAGGGGCGGAGATGCCTCCTGGGATGTCGCCGAGTTCCTATACTTCTCAGGGCGATATGCGAATCCCCTCGACCCCCTTGAGGGGGCTGAGAGACTTGTCGAACTCTTCGCCCAGGGCTACCTGGAGGGTGGTGGAAGCCTTAGGGTTCTGAGGGAGGCGGGGAGGCTGAGATACTGGAAGGTCTTCACACCCCTCGTTCTGCCCCAAGTCCTATACACCATCTCCAGGAAGTTAAGGGGACTCAAAGCCTAAAGGCTCCAATAGGCCTCTAGGCGACGCTCCAACTCCTCAACGACTCTAAGGGTTCTCTCAAATATGCCCCTCCCAGCCCTAGGAGGCTTCGAAGACTCCTCCAATTCGACGTCGAAGCCGGCAATCCCTGAAAGCAGCGCAAGCCACCCCAAGGCAACCGTCTGGGGGTTGTAGCCGCTGCAGCAGAAGTCGACGACTCCGCAGCCTGCCTCTGATGATGCCTCTGAGACCGCCTCACCTATACGTCTCAAGCCGCTGAGCGAGAAGCCCAGGCTTGCAAGTCCATCCTGGAAGTGGGGGTCTGAACCCCCGTTGCGGAGTATTATCTCAGGCCTAAACTCCCTAGCTAGGGGCTTGAATATGCGCTGTAGCACAACCTCAAGGCAGCGGTCGTCAGCCCCAGGTGGAAGGGGGACGTTAACGGTGTAGCCTTCACCCTCCCCCTCGCCGATTTGATGGATGAAGCCCGTCCCAGGGTAGATGGTTCTCGGATCCTGATGTATGGAGATGAATAGGACGTGGGGATCGTCGTAGAAGATGTCCATGGTTCCATTCCCGGCGTGGGCGTCGGTGTCGAAGATCAGCACCCTCCTCAGACCCCTCCTCTCCCTGAGATGC
>JAGHBJ010000022.1 GCA_021161045.1 Candidatus Bathyarchaeota archaeon | reverse complement strand
TGACGGGTCAGGTGGAGCATGTCACCCTCGCAGGAGACCACCCGAGGAAGGCCGACCTGATACTTGTAGCCCCCTGCACTGCGAACACCATAGGGAAGGTGGCCGCAGGCATCGACGACACACCTGTCACGACGGTTTTGACCACGGCCATAGGAAGCGGGATACCCATAATAATCGCCCCAGCGATGCACGTCTCCATGTATCGACACCCGATAGTGCTGGAGAACATCAGGAAGCTGGAATCCATAGGCGTAGAGGTGTTGATGCCGAGGATGGAGGAGGGGAAGGCCAAGATACCTGAGACCAGGGAGATCGTCGACGCCGTCGTTAAACGTCTCACAGCTGAGAGAGACCTGGAGGGTTTGAGGATTCTCGTAACCGCTGGGCCTACGAGGGAGTATCTCGACGCCTTTAGGTTCATATCAAACCCCAGCTCGGGGAAGATGGGCGTAGCCATCGCTGAGGAAGCTCTACGCCGAGGGGCTGAGGTCACCTTAATCTACGGCCCAGGGACGGCTCAGCCTCCATCGGGGGTGGAGCTCATAAGGGTTGAGTCGACGGAGGAGATGCTAAACGCGGCGGTGAAGGCCATGAGGGAGAAGAGGCATCAAGTGGCGATACTCGCGGCAGCCGCGGCGGACTATGGGCCGAGGGAGAGGAGGATGGTGAAGACGCCCTCGAAGATGGAGCGCTGGACCCTGGAGCTCAGGCCCCTGCCGAAGATCATAGAGGCCGTCCGGGAGGCGAGTCCTGAGATCTACCTCGTCGGCTTTAAGGCTGAGTATAACGTCTCGGAGGAGAAGCTCATCGAGAGGGCCTATAGACGGCTGAGGGAGGAGGGAATGGATCTCATCGTCGCCAACGACGTCTCTAGGGAGGGGGTGGGCTTCGGCTATGATACAAACGAGGTATACATCATCGACCCCGACCGAAGGGTCATCCATATACCGAAGACGAGTAAGAGGGAGATTGCGAGGAGGCTTCTCGACATCATTAAGGAGCGGTTAGATGGATAGTCCACCTTAAACATCCTAAGCCAATTGATCATCGATGTCCTTCGAGGAGACTGAGATTCTAAGGGAGAGAGCTGAGGATTTCCTGAGGGATGAGTTTGAAGGCTGGTATAAGCGATTCATCTGGGTTTTGGAGGAGATTTAGAATTTATGGGTTAGCTACCGTATTCGGCTTGGTTGTTAATGGTTCCATTAACATCCTGGAATTTTTATAACGGCGTTATGATGGTTGGGAATCGTTAAGTATTCCATACCTCCACTAACTTTGATATGGTCTCGGAGGAGGCTATTAGGGAGATACCGGCTGAGCTGCGAGGGGAGCTGGCGACGAGGCTTGTCGACCTCCTATTGGAGGCGAAGGAGGGTGTGAAGCTGCCTAGTTCAAAGGCGAAGAGGCTTCTACAGCTATGGAGCCTCGGGGAGCTCTTGGAGAGCGATGAGGGCTTAGGGCTGCTGCTGGAGGGGGCTGCCGCCGTAGACCCGGAGGGGCTTAAGGGCATACTCGATGAATACGGCCTTGAGAGGCTGAAGGGGGAGGTGTTGGGATGAGGTTCGGCATAGAGTTCGTCCCCATGGATCTCTATTGGAGAACAGTCTTCTACACCATCCAGGCTGAGAAGCTGGGATACGACCACGTCTGGATAACGGATCACTTCAACAACAGGAATGTCTATGTCACCCTCACCCTCATAGCGAACTACACGGAGAGGATAAAGCTGGGGCCTGGAGTGACGAATCCCTACTTGGTGCATCCGGTGATGACGGCTCAGGCTGTGGCATCCCTCAACGAGATCGCCCCTGGAAGGGTTGTCTGCGGAATAGGAGCTGGAGACAGGACGACGCTTGAGATGGTGGGCCTGGAGATGAAGACCCCGCTTAGGGCTGTGAGGGAGGCCGTGGAGATCATACGTCGAATGGTGGCCAGGGAGAAGGGCGGCTATGAGGGCAGGGTCTTCAGGACGACGGGTGGAGCAAGATTCAACTTCAAGGTTCAACAATCCATCCCCATCTACATCGGCGCTCAGGGGCCGAAGATGCTGAGATTGGCGGGCGCCCTAGGCGATGGAGTTCTCATCAACGCCTCACATCCCGACGACATCGCTGAGGCCATGAAGCATGTCAGGGAGGGCGTTGAGAGGGGTGGCAGAAGCCTAAGCGACATCGACGTCGCCGCCTATACTTCGCTCTCGGTTGCTGAGAAGGAGAAGAAGGCGAGGAAGGCAGCCATACCCGTCGTCGCCTTCATCGTCGCCGGAAGCCCGCCCCAGATACTTGAACGCCACGACATACCCGTCGAGGCGGCTGAGGGTATCAAGAAGGCGCTGGCCGAGAGGCGTTGGGCCGACGCCTTCGGAGCCGTAACCGATGAGATGATCGAGGCCTTCTCCATCTGTGGAACCCCTGAGACCTGCATAGAGAAGATCGAGGCCCTCTCAAGGATGGGGGTAACCCAATTCGTCGCCGGCTCACCCATAGGGCCTAAGGTGAGGAGCAGCATAGACCTCTTTGGGAGGGAGGTCATACCCCACTTCAAAGAGTAACACCCTCTTTTTCTCCCGTAATAAAGTAGACATCTGTCGATGATCGTTTCGACAAAACCTTTAATTCGAAACGAAAGGGTAGATGATGCGATAAATCTCAGTGTATGGTGGAGGGAGATGGGGGTTAAAGGCGTTAAGGTGAAGCTCGACGAGCTGGAGACGGCCATAGGACGCTTCAAGGGATTAGAAATATCCATCGGGAGGGTTGTGGAGGAGATACCTGAGGAGCCCATTGGCCCGACGCCCTTCCCAAGCATAGCTGATCTGAGAGACTGGGACCTGAAGCTGCTGAGGCGTTATAGGCCGTTTTACATGCCCTTCTGCGATCTCTGCTGCCTCTGCACCTTCGGTAAATGCGACCTAACACAGGGGAAGCGGGGGGCCTGCGGCCTCGACATGGCTGCTCAACAAAGCCGTATAGTGCTGCTGGCCTGCTGTATAGGGGCCGCCACCCACATAGGGCATGCAAGACACCTCGTCGAGCACCTCATCGAGAAGTATGGCCGTGAAACACCGATAAACATCGGGGAGGACGCCGTAGAGATCGACATGCCCGTGACAACCCTCGTAACGGGTGTGAAGCCGAAGACCCTCGGAGACCTGGAGATGGTGCTCGACTACTGTGAGGAGCAGTTGACGCATCTACTCTCCTGCTGCCACACAGGTATGGAGGGAAACAACCTAGACTTCGAGTCAAAGGTCTTCCACGCAGGCATGATAGATCAGATAGGCATGGAGATCGCCGATGCAGCTCAGATATCCGCCTACGGCTTCCCAAGGGCGGACCCCGAGGCCCCCTTCACCGAGATAGGGTGGGGAGTCGTCGACACCTCGAAGCCGGTCATCCTCGTCATAGGCCACAACGTCCCACCCGCCGTTGAGATCGTCAACTACCTCATCGATCACCAGCTCTATGGACAGGTGGAGGTAGCCGGAATCTGCTGCACAGCCCATGACATAACCAGATACAACGCTGGGGCCAAGATCATAGGGCCAATCTCATGGCAGCTGAGGTTCGTCAGAAGCGGCATACCGGATGTGATCGTCGTCGATGAGCAGTGCATCAGAACAAACCTCATCACGGAGGCGATGAAGATAGGGGCGCCCTTCATAGCGGCCAGCGAGAAGTGCTGCCACGGACTCCCAGATAGGACTCACGACGATCCAGATGCCATAGTCGAGGACTTGGTCTCGGGTAAGGCTCCTGGGGCCTTGATCCTAGACCCAGATAAGGTTGGTGAGGTAGCCGTAAGGGTTGCGATGGAGATTGCGCCTAAGAGGAGGAAGAGTGGAATCCTCCCATCGAGGGAGGAGGTTGTCGAATGGGCTAAGCGGTGTAGACGATGCCTCGAATGCCGCAGGGCATGTCCTAATGATCTGCCTATTCCAGAGGCGTTGGAGAAGGCCGCAAAGGGAGACCTATCAGCCCTCGAAGCCCTCTACGAGGATTGTATAGGATGTGTGAGATGTGAGAGCGCCTGCCCACAGGGGATACCGATCCACAGTCTAATAGCCTCCGCAGCGAGGGAGCGCATGGCCTCTGAGAGATTCAAGATCAGGGTTGGCCGAGGAGCGGTGCAGGACGTCGAGATACGGCGCGTAGGCGGACCCATAGTCCTCGGAGAGATTCCAGGGGTCGTCGCCCTCGTAGGATGCGCCAACTATCCCAGGGGCGGGATAGAGGTGGCTGAGATCGCTGAGGAGTTCGCCCGTAGAAACTACATCGTCGTCGCGACGGGATGCGCGGCGATGTCAATGGCGATGGTGAAGGATGAGGAGGGTCAAACCATCTACGAGAAGTATCCAGGGGTCTTCGACGCAGGCGGAGTCCTAAACATAGGCTCCTGCGTCTCCAACCCCCATATAGCTGGGGCTGCCATAAAGATCGCGAGGATATTCGCCAAGAGAAATCTGAGGGCCAACTATGAGGAGATAGCTGACTACATCCTCAACAGGGTTGGAGCCGTAGGCGTAGCCTGGGGGGCCATGAGCCAGAAGGCTGCCTCGATAGCCAGCGGCTTCTGGAGGCTCGGAGTCCCAGTCATCGTAGGCCCCCACGGAATGAAGTATAGACGGATGCTCCTCGGCAGACGTGAGCGGGAGGAGGATTGGTATGTCTACGACGCCAGGACGGGTGACCGGGTATACGTCGGCCCAGCCCCTGAGCACCTCTTCTACGCCGCTGAGACGAAGGAGGAGGCTATGGTGATGATAGCCAAGCTGGTTATGCGACCCAGCGACACCACGAAGGGGAGGGCCATAAAGCTGACCCACTGGATCGACCTCCACAAGAGATTCTACGGCCGTCTACCCGACGACTTACACCTCTATGTGAGGAGGAAGGCGGACATACCGATAACGATGAGGGATGAGATCATGAAGTTCCTTGAGGAGAAGGGGTGGCAGGAGAGGCCGATACCAGACCCAACGCTGCTTAAAAGACTGATAAGGGGGTGAAGGCCATGATGCGTGGAGAATCATGGCAGACGGCTGAGATCCCGGGGCCTAAGAAGGCCCATGTGATCACGGATCCCAGGATCGTCGCCTCCCTAATCAAGCGGAGCTCCAGGCCGATACTCGTCGTCGGAGGTGAGGCCGATGAAGCTGTCGTCAACTATGCCATAGAGCTTTCAAAGGCCGTTGGGATGCCCATAGCTGCGACGCCTTCAACGCTGAAGGCCTTCGCAGAGCGTGGCTTCAAGGATGCCCACCCCTTCTCGGCTGTTGAGATCGGGGAGAGGCTTAGGGATCCCGACTGGGAGGGTCTCGACGGCTCTGGGCAGTATGACCTGGCGCTCTTCATGGGATTCAAATACTACGTCTCCTGGCTCATCCTCTCGGGGCTTAAGCACTTCGCTAAGAGGGGGGAGGGCTACCTGACGACGGTGAGCCTCGACCCCTACTATCAGCCCCACGCCTCCTGGTCCCTCCCAAACCTGACGAGGGAGAGGTGGGAGGAGAACATTAAAGGGTTGCTTCATCATTTGGGGAGGTGATATGAGATGTCCTTCGAGGATATACCGGTTGACGTAGGCATAATCTACGAGGGCGAGAGGATAAGGTGGAAGGACACCTTCGTCGAGCTTGGCGGCCCAAGGGTTGAGCACAAGTTCGAGCTGGTGAGGGTTAGACCCCTCGACCAGGTTGAGAACGGGAAGATCACCATCATAGGGCCAGATCTGAAGGATATGGAGCCAAAGTCGACTCATCCCTTCGGCATCCTCGTCGAGGTGGCTGGAAAGGAGCTTGAGGAGGAGATGGAGGGAGTCTTCGAGAGGCGAATCCACGAGTTCATAAACTACATCCAGGGCTTCATGCACCTCAACCAGAGATACGACATCCATCTAAGGCTTAGCATGGCCTCCTTCAAAAAGGGTCTAAACAGCTTCGAATACGTAGGTAAAGTTCTCATAAGGCTCTACAAATCCGAGATACCGATAATAGAGAAGATTCAGGTCACCTTCATAACAGACCCTGAGAAGGTTAAGGAGCTATACCAGGAGGCCCTGAAGATCTATGAGGCGAGGGATGCACGGATAAGGGGGATGAAGGATGAGGATGTAGACGTCTTCTATGGATGCACCCTCTGCCAATCCTTCGCTCCAACGCATGTCTGCGTCATAACTCCTCAGAGATACGCCAACTGTGGAGCTATAAGCTGGCTCGACGGTAGAGCTGCATCAAGGGTCGACCCGAAGGGGCCGATCTTCGTCATAGAGAAGGGTAAATGCCTAGACCCGATTAAGGGGGAGTATGAGGGCGTAAACAAGGTTGTGAAGGAGAAGTCTGGAGGCGTAATAGAGCGTGTTTGGCTCTACACAGCCTTCGGATATGAGCATACATCCTGCGGATGCTTCGAGGCGGTAGCCTTCTACATACCAGAGGTCGACGGCCTCGGCATAATCGACAGAGACTTCAAGGGGAAGGCCGTCAACGGGTTGACCTTCTCAGCCATCGCCGACATCACAGCCGGAGGAACCCAGGTCGACGGATTCCACGGCATCTCCATAGAGTATATGCGCTCACCCAAGTTCCTACAGGCAGATGGAGGCTGGAGCCGCATCGTCTGGGTGCCTAAGAGGGTGAAGGAGAAGGTTAAGGACTTCATACCCCCAGAGCTCGTCGACAAGATTCCGACGGAGGAGGATGTCTCAAACGTCGAGGAGCTTAAGGAGTTCCTAAAGCGTGTAGGCCACCCAGTCGTTGAGCGTTGGAAAGCCATGGAGGAGGCTAAGCCACCGGAGGAGGAGAAGCCGGCTGAGGAGGCGGCTCTTGGGCCATTGCCAACGGTGACGGCGACTGTCGGAGGCTTCAGAGTTATCTTCGAGAACGCCAGAATCTACGCCGACAGGGTGATCATAAAGCGGATCAAGTAGGTGAACGGAATGGCGAAGGGGGAGGAGAGGGAGGACATCATCTCCAAGTGGCTGAAAGACCTGGAGGAGCTCATCCTCGAGAACGTCCAGATGGAGGTTGACCGCCTAGAGCTGATACTCCAGCCCCAAGTCGTCAAACCCCTACTGGAGCGGGTTGCCCCTGCGAAGCCGACGGAGCTCCTAAAGGAGGAGTTCAAGCCCCCCATCAAGGAGTATCCAGGCCAGGTCGTCGAGGTGGTCCTAGGGGCGACGAGGGCTGAGGGAGGTTCTCGATGTCGATCCATCACCATAGGAGGGGAGAAGACTCCAGCCTTCTATCTCTTCGAGGGCGTCCAGCCCTATAGGCCGGTGATCGTAGGCGACGTCTTCGACATGGAGATAAGCCTACCAAAGCCCGTTAGGGAGAGCCTCGGAGACGTCCTCTCAGACCCAGCCGAGTGGGCGAGGGTCTACGTTGAGAAGTATGGCGTCGACATGATCGACATAGAGCTTATCAGCACCGATCCGCTGTTGAAGGATACACCGGCCAGGGAGGCCGCGAAGACGGTGGAGGAGGTTCTACAGGCTGTTGATGTCCCCCTCAT
>JAGHBJ010000130.1 GCA_021161045.1 Candidatus Bathyarchaeota archaeon | reverse complement strand
AAGACTTACCGCTGGGCCTCTAGGCGGCTATATGAGAAGTAGGAGAAGGAGGGAGAGGAGGAGGGAGGGAGGTATGAGGGCGATACTAGCCTTTCTGAAGAGGGAGAAGGAGTGCTCAAGGATGTCGGCGAAGGTCTCTAAGCCTCCAACTCCTAGGATTCTCATCTCCCTCAGCGTCACCCTACTATGCCCCACCCTTCCAGGTTTCATCTCGGCTAGAGCTCCTCGACATGCCTCAATGACATATTCTATTAGACGGCCCTCCTCTATCTGCTCCCCTATGGTGTAGTATCCCCTCGGCGTCAATCCCAGGGCGTTAACTAGATGTGTGTCACTCGTCATCACCTCCCCCTCCACTATATCCAGCTCCTTCACGGCTGCGAGGATCCGCTCCCTCAGACCAGCCTTGAGATTGTTTCCGTCGAGAAAGATGTAGGCGTAGGTCGCCTCATCCTCTAGGCGTAGGATGAGGGTTGAGATGCCGCAGGGGCCTATCCCATCCTCCAGGCTCCACTCCCTTGGAGTGATCCTATAGACGCCGAAGGCGAAGGATCTCCGCTCAGCTTTTAAGGCTCCATCCATCGCCTCCACGGCGGCGGCGTAGAGATTCTCTAAATCCTCATCCGTGATCTCATTTCGCTCTTTGAGGCTGTTATGGGCGTCGACAACGATGGCCTTCAATCCCCTCTTTGAGGCCTCCTCCTCAAGGTGTTCTCTCAGCTCGTCGGGGAGATCGTCGAAGCTCTTGGGTGAGAGGGTGAGTATTAGGAGGGCTGCGTCGCCGAAGAGTTGGCAGATGGCTGAGGCTCCATGGTGAACCACCCTTACAGGAGGTGTTATGACCTCTGTATGCTCGGTCGACGGGGGATGCGATACGAGAGCTTCGACAGCCCTCTCCACCTCCACTCTCGTGGTTAGATCTTTATCATGCGTTGAGACGCCGTGTGAGATGAGGGCTAAGCAGCCATACCTCCTTTGGAAGGCCTCGGAGATCGATCTTGGTAGAACGCTGCTCCCTATCTCCCTGAAGGGGCCTGGATGGATATAGGGGGTGACTAGAGCCGCCTTTGGCTGATGATCCTCCAGGAAGTAGAGGACGTCGATGTGGAGTGTGGCCGTCTCCCCGATTCGATCCATCTCCTCCTCCAGAGGCTCCCCGATGCCCTCCGTCCAGGCTAGGGCGAAGGCCCTGAGAAGGGGCAGCGTCCTCCTCCCACCTCTACTTACGATGAGAACTACTAGGGCTACGGCGATCATCGGGATCGCCATTGAGATAAAGGCGTGGACGAGGAGGCGGCCTAGACGTAGAATTCGATGGATAACTAGTAGCGAGGCGATGGGCTGCAGAAGGATCGATGGAATTCCCCTCAGAGGCGAGGGGGGAAGGGAGAGGAGGACTAGGACTCTCAGCGAGGAGGAGAGGGCGACTAAGAATAGGAGAAACCTCACCGGAAGATTGGGTCTCCCCGTCGGGATGGATAGGAGGGATATTGGTAGGAGGAGGGGATAGAGGAGGGATGAGGAGTAGGAGACTATGGTTAGCCTCCTAGGGGTGAGGAGAGGGTCGCTTCTCAGAAGGAGCATCCCAAGGAGATCTGAGGCTAGGGAGGGGGCTACGACCCCGAGGAGGGCTGTGGAGAGAGAGTAGGGTAGACTGCCAAAGCCATAGAGCATGTAGAGGGAGGCCACTATGGAGAGGGTTGGAGCTAGGACAATTACTAGAAGCATAAACTCCATCGAGGGGAATGTGAAGAGATATCGGTAGTACCTCAGAATCCTATCAGACGCCCTCCTACCTGCCCACGTCGCTAACCCTCTCCTTGGATTCAACTTGAGATCAAAGGGGAGGGCAGCCTCTTTAAACCCCTTCCTCACTAGAGGATGTGTGGAAGTAGGGAGTGAGCCATCACGACGGCGACTATGAGGGCGATGGCCGCCGCCACCACTATCTCAGGGCTGATCTTAAGCCCGTGAGCCTCCTCCTGGAAGAATCTGATTAGACCTGCACTTGCCGCGGGCATGATGCCGGATTCTCGACGCCTACGACCCATCCCAACTAGACTCTCCTAAAGGGTATTAAAAAGGGTTTGTGGAAAAAGGGAGAGGCTGAGGCCTAATAGCGCCTACGGCCTCTCCTACTCCGCCTATCTCTAGGGCTTCCCCCGCCTCGATCGGAGCTCCTCCAATACTCGAAGCGCTTCGAGGATAGATTGTTGTCGAGGTTGACCTCCCCTATGGGTGACTCCTCCATCACCTCGAAGCTGCCGAAGCGTCCAAGGGCTAGACGCATGGAGCCTCTGAAGAGGTTGATGTAGGCGTTCCTTATGCTCAGCGTCTGCCCCACCTCAACCTGGTCGATGGCGTCATCCCAGAGGGTGAGGTAGATGCTGCCGGTCTCATCGCCGACGAGGGCCTCCGCCACCCGATGGGTTGACCGGTCAATCCTCGAAGAGACCTCACGTGGCTCAGTTATCGACACAACCTTGACGATGGTGTAGATGCGCCTCGAGTATCGGTTTAGATCCCCGATCTTAACAGGGGTCTGCTCCTCCTCCTCATATGCCGCCAAGCTTATACCTCTGCTCGTTTTGAGGTGAAGAGCGCTCACCGTGGATATAAAGGTTGTGATGCCTACTTCAGAAATTCCATTAGATCCACTTGCTGCTTCTTGGAGGGCTTCTCTCCCCTCTCATCGACGACATCGGGGAAGAGGAGTGAAACCTCGTCGAGGATCAACTTAATTCTCTGGGCATAATAGTCGTCGAGGCCATAGCGCTCTACCAGCCTCCTAGCCGGCTCGATATACTTCTCTATTCCACCCCTATGAACCGTAAGCGTCAGCGAGCCTCCACAGCGGGTGCAGACACCTTTAAGTGGAGGCCTTCTAAACTTTGCGTTACACTTCACGCATCTAAACTTCTGGCTGGTGTAGGCTCTGAGGTTTCCGATGATGTCTTTGAGGAAGTGGCTTGTTAGAACCCCCTCAGCCACGACCTTAACGTCTACAGCCCTGATCTTCTCAGCCAATTCGAGTTGACTCTCCAACTTTTCGATCATCGCCCCTAGACTTGTATAGGCTCCATGATGCGAGGAGTGATTGATGTTTGAGCAGTCCTCGGTGAATCTAAAGCCCTCCACCTGGGCTTCAGTCCCCAACCTCCGCCCTATAGTCTCTATCAGCGGCTCATAGAGGCTTGGGGGAGCCCTCTTCTCAGCCAGCCTATAGAGCTCCGGCGGATATCTGGGCATGACATCGACGTTGTGGGCCTCCTTATCCACCTCGCCTGGGTTTATGGTGGAGATTATGAATAGGGGTGCATCCATCAGCCCCCCGATCTGCTCCGGTAGATACTCCCTGGAGAAGTTCAGCAGGGGATCTAAGGCCAGCATCACGGCGTCCTCATCGCCGTCACAGTTCCTACGCTTAGCCGCATGCCATAGTGGATGCGCATAGCACACCCTGGTCTTCGTATAACCTATGATCCTACCCAGGACGGCCGCCGAGGTATGCGGAGCCAGCCCAAGTATTAGATGCCCAATCAGATCGTCTCTACGCTCAGCCCTATAGTAGGGCTCTAAGCCATAGACCCTTGTGAGGAGGTCGTCGATAAACTTGGAGACCTTCACGAGGTAGTCGCCGCACTCCTCGGGTAGGATTACATCCTGAGCCTTCAACTCCAACAGCTGGTAGGGGGAGTCAAGGGGCCTGCCATCGATGTCATGGGTGTAACCCAGCTCCCTCAACCTCTCGATGGAAGTGCCGATCTCTATAGGCTTGAAATGGGTTAGGGGGGCGTCGGTGATGTCGAAGCGGATGGTTCCATCCCTAAAGACCGATAGATCATATTGGGCCCTTAGAACCACCTTCTCCAATGGCTCGGGTTGGCGATGGGCGTTCATCAGCCTCTTTACGCCCTTAATCCTCGGCGGCCTCCCACCTCCGATGCGTTTCAAGGCCTTATCAACGAGTTTAGCCACATCTATCCTCATCGTCTTATAGGGAACAGCTCGAACATTGCAGTTTGGACAGGTCTCATCGGCCCTGAGGCTTCTACCACATCTGGGGCAGCTCCATCGGATTTGGGTTTCCACCCCACATTCTGGGCAGATGGCTCCGAAGACCCTTTCACCGCAGATGGGGCAGAGTCGGTCTATCACCTCTATCTCAACGGGTTTACCCCTCTCAGCCTTCAGTAGGTCTCTCTGTGGGCCTCCAGCTCCACCGATTGGGAAGAGGCCGTGAACATAAGGGGAGAGTTTACGCTCCTTAGCCTTCTCCGGCCTCCCCATCCTGGCGCCTAGGTAGATGCCGCTTTTATCCCTCACATCGAGTCCTGAGAGCATCCTGACCAGCTCTAGGGAGCTATCCGCCTCTGGCTTGAGTTCAGGGCTGCGGAGGGCTAGACATCGCTCTAATATTGGAGCCGCCTCCGTGAAGCGGAAGCCCCGTTCGGATCTGATGTGAGGCACTAGAAGACGCTCCAGCAGCCTCTTCTCAAAGTCGTTCAACTCAACCTCATAGGGGGGAGCGTCAGGCCATTTAGTCATCAAACCCTCTCTAAGCCGGAGGAGGTCCTCAACGGAGACCTCAGACCACATATAGGTATATCTGGGATGGAGGGGGACACCTGCCTCCGCTAGGGCTATAGCCTCCCTAGGCGTGGGGACATAAGCCTTAGACCTCAAGAACTCCTCTAGCCGTTCAGGGGGAAGGCCGCATCGATGACTTAGGGTTTCAAGGCCGAGGTCGCTGGCTATCCTCTCCAGGTCTAGGAGCCATTGATTCTCGTCGTAGCCGACGGGTAGGAGCTCCTTATTGTTCTGGATGAGATCCCCCATCGCCACGAGGATGTCGCCTAGGAAGAGGATGCTCTCAACACTCTCCAGCAGCCTCTCAGCCTCCTCCTCGGTTTCAACCCTAACGACTGAGCCATCCCTCAACTTGACGACGGGAGGCTCTATAGAGTCGACGGGTGTGACTACGGCAGACTTACCTGGAAAATCCATTCGCAGCTGGACGCCTGTGGTTAGGAACTTGTTGAGGAGGATCATCGATGCGGGGTGTATGCCGACGGCGGCGAGACCGGTGTTTCTCGCCCGCCCATATCTCAGTCTGAATCCTCCAGGGGTGTTGGGGAAGGAGAAGACAGGTCTACCTACGATGATCTCCTCCATGAAGCTGGCTGAAGACTCCCTCGCCGAGGCGACCTTCAAATCTCCAAGCCACTCCCATCCATCGATGTGGAGACGCTCACAGATACCCATCAGCTTTCTAGCTCTGCCAACCACCCCATCGACGACGACGATGAGGGCTCCACCCCTAACTCGATTGGTCTCTATGCCGGGAACATCCCTGAAGGTGGAGACCTCGTAGGGGTCTGTGGCTACCCCCGTAGCCTCTACGGGGAGATTGCGTATGGCGAACTCCAAGTCCTCGTCGGAGACGTGGTATTGAAAGCGTCGAACCCTCCGCTCATAGAGGCGAACCTCCTCGACGAAGCGCTTCACAGCCTCCTCAGACGGCTTATATCGATCCAGGCCGAGGCGTCTACGCACGAAGTCCGCGATAACGAGCGTCAACGCCTGAGCCGTCCCACCCGCTGGCCTTATGGGCCCCGCGAAATAGATGGCTAAATAGCGGCTTCCATCCTTGTTACGCTTGATCCTGATCTCGGGTATCCCCTGGATCGGTGCGATGGTGACGCCCTCGGTGACGATGGCCAGCGCTGTTCTGATAGCCTGCTCCGCCGCTTGTTCCTGTTCTAGGCTTCCGAAGCGGCCATAGATGATCTCCTCGGCGATCTTGAAGGCCATCTCATAGCGATCCATCGACTCCAGCTCCCTGATCCTCTTAGCGATGCCTGGTGGGCCGACGAGCTTCTCAACCCTCTCAGCCATATCCTCCGTCAACTCGGACTCCGGCCTGGTGATGGGATCCAGGCCCTTCGCCCTTGCTCTTCCAGCTATCTCATAGAGGTGTTTAAGCTCCTCTCTAAGCCTTGAGTAGTAGGCCTCATACTCCTTGGAGAGCTTCAACAAGCTCTGGGATCCTCCCCTTTATAGGGTGCTATCCACACCTCATTTCCCTATCGGTGGGAGATTTGGGAGACGATCTCAGCTATACGCTCTCTCACCATCTCCGTCTCCTCTACGAGGGTTCCGGTGACGATTACATCGGCGCCTGACTCCGCTATCCTTCGGGCGGAGTCTCCATCCCTGATGCCTCCACCGACGATGAGTGGAATGGATAGATATCGCTTCACCATCCTAACCATCTCCAGTGGAACAGGCCTCTTCGCCCCTGAGCCAGCTTCAAGATAGATGAAGTGCATCCCCAGGAGCTCTCCGGCGAGACTGTAGCCTACGGCGATCTCTGGGTGATCATAGGGTATTGGCCTGGCCTGCCCTATGTATCCTGCGGCGCCTCCCTCTCCGACGATGATGTAGCCCATCGGAATCGGCTCGATGCCATATTGCTTTATAATCCTCGCCGTCAGGGCTTGGACATCAATGAGATAATAGGTGTTAGATGAGTTGAGGAGTGACATAAACCAGATGGCGTCGGCGTATCTGCTGACGCCGGATATATTATTCGGGAAGAGTATGACGGGGACTTTCACAGCTTTCTTAATGGCCTTCACAACCTCATCGAGATCGCTTTGAGAGGCGAGGGTTGAGCCGCCAACCATAATCGCGGCGGTTCCACCCTTCTCAGCCTCACTCGCCACCTCCGCGAAAGCCATCTCCACCCTCTCGGGATCGAGGAGAGTTAGATGGATTGCATCCTCCTCCTCGATCCTGTTAAGGAGATACTCCTCAACGCGTCCTAGCCGCCACTTCCTCATGTCCTTCCATCCCATAGTAGTTGTCGACGAAGAGACAGTAGGCGTCGACGGGGGCCATAGGTGGAGACATCTCGAAGGAGGCTGAGAGATTACAGAAGCCGCAGACTACGGTGACCCTCCCCAGCTTCTTATTCATAGTAACCCTCACCGCGTTCTTCCCGCATCTAGGGCAGAGGAAGAAGACGGGCAGCTTCTTCTTCACGATCTTTACGACCTTCCTACGCCTCCGACCCATCTCTCACACACTCGACGGCCTTCTGCTCCTCAGCTCAGCTTTAAGATTAATGGGAGACGCCTCTTATGTTCATTCCGCTTAACCCTCTTTAAGACCTCCTCCACCTTTGATGGGGGGAAACCAAGCTCCCTGGCGATCTCCTCAGCCCTCATACCCCTCTCCCAGCCGTAGAGTATGAGATCTAGGTTCTCATAGCTAACGCCAAGCTCACCCTCATCCGTTTGACCAGGCCAGAGACCAGCCGTAGGCGTCTTCATAACAATATGCTCCGGAAGCCCAAGATGCCTAGCAAGCTGCCTCACCTGGGTCTTGTATAGATCCGCGATGGGCATGAGATCGACGCCTCCATCCCCATACTTGGTGAAATAACCCAACAGCCACTCGGTTTTATTGGTGCTGCCGATCACCATCATATCCAGCGAATTGGCGAAGTGATAGGCTATAACCATCCTAAGCCTCGCCTTCACATTTCCAAAGGGGATGAGATCCTCGGGATCATAGAGGGGGAGGACATCACGCATCACGTCGACGAGAGATGTGATTTCCACAACGTCACATGTGACGCCTAGTCGCTTCGTGAGCTCCATCACATCACGGACATCACGCTCGGAGGTTACGCCCCGTTCAGGCATGGTCACAGCCCTTACATTTTCAGCGCCTAAGGCTTTCACCGCTAATGTCAACGTGGTTGAGGAGTCGACGCCACCACTGATGGCGACAACCCCACCCTTCAAACCGGCCTTCTCCACCTCCCCAGCTATGAAATCCACGATCCTCCGCTCAACATCCACTGGATCTATTCTCAACGACTCCAACGTCAACATACTACCTTCCAACGTTAAACTTCCATCTATTTAAAGCTAAAATTTATATCCTCCTTGAAAGGGAAAGGGGTAAAACATACTTATTGGTGTTGAATACAGAACTGTATTCAGAGGAAGACATCTTGAGCGGACGGGATCAAAGAGGCATAAAAGAGGTTAAAAACTCAATTTTTAGAGTTTTTAGGGATCCAATTATAAGGCTTCTCCTCAAATCCAGCAATTTAACACCGGTTCAATTTGAAACCATGCTAATTGACGTTATAGGGAGAATAAACCAGGAAAAAGTCCTTAGTTATGAGGAGAAAAGAAAATTGAGGAGTAAAACCGTGAGTAGGGGAGCTTTCATAAGAACTCTGAACCAAGCCAGGGAGAGAGTGAGAGAGGCCATATATACAATTCTGCTCATCAACTATCTTGGAATCCTCGACAGTTCATTCTTTGAGGACTATCAACAACTCTTTGAGCGTTTGAGGGAATACCTCCGAGACGTTGAAGAGTCTGAGAAAACTAAAATAATCCTGAGACGGATTGAACGAGAAATCAAGACGAGGATCGACGCCCTCATTCAATCGCTGTAATGTGATATCACGCTACATCACGTTTGCCAAGGCGATCACCGACTGGCCGAGAGCGACGCCACCATCACCAGGGGGGACAAGGCCATGCCTCAGAACCTCCAAGCCTCTCTGAGATAAATAGTCAACAATATATTCGGTGATGAACTCATTTGCGAACACCCCTCCAGACAACGCAACCTTCCTCACGCCCTCCTCCTCCGCAACCCTAGAAGCTATTTCTGCGACCCCCTCCGCTAAATATCGCTGTCCAAAGGCCGCCACATCATATATGCTATATTCATTTAATTTCTCAGACAATTCAAGAAGAATATTCGAAGTTTTAAGAATATAAACACCATTTTCCTCTGAAATCTCTATTGGAACCCTGATCCTATGGGGATCACCCTTCGTAGCAGCAGCTTCCAACCTCATAGCGGGTT
>JAGHBJ010000069.1 GCA_021161045.1 Candidatus Bathyarchaeota archaeon | reverse complement strand
GTGTCAACTATGGCGTCGTTCACGTTCAACTCCTCCAGGTTCCTCCTCAGCGCTGGATAGCCAACCTCGAAGGTGAGCTGGAAGTTGGTCACCCACTCGTAGCAGATGGAGTCATACTTGGAGCAGAGCTTGAAGACTTCGAGGAGGCTCCAACCCTCCTCCAGGATTCTACGCCTGGAATCCTCGTCGAGGATGCTGAGCTCCTCAGCCTCACCGAGGGTTTCAGGCCTCATCGCCATCCCTATAGCCTCATAGACCTCCACCGCATCCCTCGGCGTCGTCTCCCTCAGCACCCTCTCCAAGGCCGATCTAAGCCTCTCAGCCTCCACTTTACCCGCCTTGAAGGTCGATCCCGCAGCCGCCGCTATGGGGGTGAAGAGGAGTAGTATGCCCAAATTCACGTTTCCCCCCCTCTGCCATCTCAATGTCTCCTCCACAGCCTCTCTGATGAGTCTCCCCAGCCTCAAGTCATCCCAGCCTCTCAGCCTTCTCGAGACCTCAAATCCACGTCTCGCCGCCTCTCGGAGGTGGGGTTCTATCGCGACTCCACCGGCGAGGAAGTGTTCATATCGGGTTTCAGGCATGTCGTAGAGCCTGTGGACGTTTCCAGGCTTAGGATAGGCTGAGACCTCCAGGAGGGAGGCGAGGACTCCGCACCTCGATATGATGCTCTCCAACTCTGCTGGAGTATTTCAACCACTTTTATAACACTCCTCCCACTAGGCTTAGAGGGTTGAAACCCATCGAGGGCTACTACATCGAAACGGATGAGGGATTACTCTTCACGGTTAAGGGCCTCCACCACCCAGACGGCGGCTTCATCGCCTATCTACGCTACATACCAGATGAGCATGGAGACCGGATTCGATTTGGAAGACGATATAGGCGGGTCTACGACCTGGAGGAGACCACCCGGTATCTGGAGGAGCATCACCCTAAATACCTGAGATGGATGGAGGAGAAGGGGATCAGAGTCCAATTCGTCCCCCACAGCCATATAAGGCGAATCTACGATCCGAGGGGGAAGCTTAGGGAGGTCATAAAGCACTCGGAGAGAGGGATCGAGGCCCTAGCGGCGAGATTCGCCGAGGCCCTAAGCGCTGAGGGGGTTCCCCTCAAAGATGTAGGTCTAACCGGCTCCCTCCTCATAGGGCTGAGGGCGGAGGAATCAGACATCGACCTAGTCATCTACGGGAGACGGAGCGGCCTTAAAGCCTATGGAGCTCTTAGACGGCTTAGGGAGAGAGGCCTCCTCTCAAGCCTCCCATTGGATGAAGCCCTGAGGGTTGCTGAGATGCGGTGGGGTGGGGCGGGCTTAGACCTTAGGAGATTGGCAGAGCTTGAGAGGGTTAAGCTTCTACATGGGGTGATCGATGGGATTCCCTACTTCGTGAGGCTTGTCCCCCACCCCTGGGAGTTTGAGCCGCCTATGGGGTCTAAGCCGCTGAGGGTGGTGAGGGTTAGGGGGGTGGTCGTCACCGACGATGAGGGCATCTACACCCCCTGCCGCTACGTCGTTGAGGCTGAGGCTGATGGATTGAGGGTTGAGGAGCTGATGAGTTATAGGGGGAGATTCGCCGAGCAGGTTTGGGAGGGCGACGAATTCGAGGCTAGGGGAGTCCTTGAGGAGGTTCACTCGTCGAGGGGCGTCTACTATAGGCTGATGCTGGGGCGTAGAGGCGACTACCTCATACCCCTCAACATTCTGGAGGCCACTTAGCCCTCTTCTTCCAATTGGCGTAGCCCTCTAGAATGCTTCTCCAGTCGACGTATTCATTGATCATCTCATGGATGAGCTGTATCTTCCTCTTCGACGTCGGCGAGGGCGTGATCCTCCCATCGAGGTGTTCAAGCCTCATAACCGTGGTATAGGTGTCGTAGGGAACCAGGAGGATGGGTATACCCTTCTCCTCAGCCGCCGTTAATACGGCGACGGAGGGATATATGTTTCCGGTGAGGATGATGACGCTTGGCATCGTCTCCAACGCCGTGAGGATGAGATCTGTTCGGTCGCCGCCGGTGATGAAGGCGCAGCCGACGCTCCTCCTCAGCCAGGTCAAAGCCGATTCAGGCGTCATAGCCCCGACGAGGTAGCCATCTACCAGTTGATCAAGGTGATCCCTGCCAGCTAAGACCTCCGCCTCGAGGATCTCCCTCAACTCCTCGACGGTGTTCATCGTCAACTCCCTCTTATCTGGGACGACGCCTAAGACCTCTACGCCGCATTTCTGAAGGATGGGTGAGACCACACCCCTCATCCTCTCCAGCTGCTGGAGGGGGACGAAGTTGAGGATAGCTCCAAGGAGCTCAACACCCCTCGACTCGAAGAACTCCTTGTAGAGGATTACCCTCTCAGCAACCTCATCCTCGACGCCTCTGACGGAGAAGATGATCCTCGCCTTAAACCTCTCAGCGAGGCTTGGGACGTCGAGGCCGCAGCAGATGAGGAGCTCCGGGTCTGGAGGAGCCTCTATGAGGAGTATATCCTTATCGCCGCTCACCTCCTCATAGGCATCCATGATCCTTCGCCGTAGATCCTCGCATTCGCCCAACTCGCTGAGGTATCTCCTGCCGAGGGTGATGGGCGTTATGACCTCAGGCGGCTCCCGGATGCCGAGTATCTCCCTCATCAGATGGACATCGGGGTCTATGGGTTCACCCTCAACCTCCTTTAGGCCGATGCCTATAGGCTTGAAGTATCCAACTCTGAATCCCAGCTCCCTAAACTTCTGCATCAGCCCCAGGCAGAGGGCTGTCTTACCGCTGAACCTCGTCCCAGTTATATAGATTGAGTATACCAATCTAACCCACTCCCAGAGTTATCTTCACATCCACAGCTATACAACCCCTCCCCTCCTCATAAACCATGAGGGGGTTGACATCCATCTCCAATATCTCGGGGAAGTCCACCGAGAGCTGTCCAACCCTCAGGCTCACCTCCTCCAACGCCTTCAGATCGGCCGGCTTCTCGCCTCTGATGCCCCTCAGCAACGTGTAGGCCTTCGTCTCCCTAATCATCTCAGCCGCCTCCCTCCTGGAGAGGGGTGCGAGGGCGAAGGAGACGTCTCTGAGGAAGTTGACGTAGATGCCTCCAAGGCCGAACATGATGAGAGGCCCAAACTGGACGTCTCTGCTCATCCCTATGATCATCTCTCGTCCCTGTGGAACCATCTTGGAGACGAGCACTCCATAAAGCCTGGCCTGAGGCATATGCCTCGAAACCCTCGCCATGATGCCTCGATAAGCCGAGCGAACTTCCTCGGCTGAGGAGAGGTTTAGGACTACACCTCCAATATCGGTCTTATGCAGTATATCTGGTGAGATTATCTTTAGGACGACGGGGTAGCCCAGCTCCTCCGCATGGTCGACGGCCTCAGCCTCCGAGGTGGCCACCCTCATCTCAGGAGCCTCAACGCCATAGGCCCTCACAACCTCTGACGCCTCATGGGGGAGGAGCACAACCCTGCCATCCTCCCTCACACCTCGAATTATTTCCCTCACCCTATCGGCGTCGACGTCCTCGAATCTAGTCGGCTTCTCCCTCGGCCTCTTCAGGTATCGGGCGTAGGTGTATAATGCCGATAGGGTTCTCACAGCCTTCTCTGGGAAGTCGAAGCAGGGGACTCCATGCTCCTTTAGGTATTCAACAGCCTCCTCAACCTCCCCTCCACCCATGAAAACAGCCATTAAGGGCTTCTCTGGGAATCTCTCCCTCATCTCCACGATGACCCTCGCCGTGCCGAGGCTCTCCGTCATCGCCTGAGGAGTCAATATGATGGCTGCGGCATAGACATGGCCATCGGCCAGCACACGCTCCAGCGCATACCTATACCGGTCTGCCCTCGCGTCGCCCAGCACGTCGATGGGGTTGCCCGTCGCCGCCTCCGGAGGCAAACCCTCCCTCAACGCCCTATGGGTCTCAGGGCTGAGCCTCGCCAACTCGACGCCGTAGCGTTCACAGAGGTCTGTGAAGACTATGCCCGGCCCACCGGCGTTGGTGACTATGGCGACGCCCTCCCCTCCAGGCAGGGGCTGCTCGGTGAGGGCTACGGCGTAGTTGAAGAGCTCCTCCACGCCCTCCGTGGAGAGGACTCCACTCTTCCTAAATGCGGCCTTATAGGCTGTGTAGCTTCCGACCAGCGCCCCCGTATGGCTTCCAGCGGCCCTTGAACCGGCCTTGGAGACCCCGCCCTTGAGGACGATGATGGGCTTCCTCCTCGACACCTCGCCGGCGACCTCTATGAAGCGCTGACCCTGCTCTATCGACTCGACGTATAGGATGATGGCCTTGACGCTCTCATCTCCTCCGAGGGCTTCGAGGAAGTCCACCTCGTTCAGGTCAGCCTTATTTCCGAGGCTTATGAAGTGGGAGAATCCTATACCCTCACCCATAGCCCAGTCGAGGGCCGCCGTCCCGAGGGCCCCGCTCTGAGAGATGAAGGCTATGCTCCCCCTCCTAGGCATGGCTGGGGCGAAGCTGAGATTCAGCGGCGTATAGGTGTCGATGACCCCAAGGCAGTTTGGGCCTTGAATCCTCATCCCGTAGCGCCTTGCGATCTCAAGGAGCCTACGTTCACGTTCAGCCCCCTCTCTACCGGTCTCCCTGAAGCCTGCTGAGATGACGATGAGGGCTTTAACCCCCTTCCTGCCACACTCCTCGGCCACTTGGAGGACTATGGGAGCAGGGATAGCTATGACGGCCAGGTCAACATCGCCGGGCACCTCCAGCACAGAGGGATAGCATTTGGCGCCGAGAATCTCATCGGCATGGGGGTTTATGGGGTAGACCTCACCGCCGTAGCCGCATTCCATTAGATTCCTCAGCAGCGTATGCCCAACCTTCCCAGGAGTCCTGGAGGCGCCTATTATCGCGACGGATTCGGGCTTGAAGATCGCCTTTAAGCCATCATCCTGAGGGTTCAACAGCTATCTGAGAGGTTTCACAACACCTATTTAAAGGCGTTTCATCGAGGGTGTAGTAAAATTGTTAAAAGGATTATGGAGGGTGTTATGTGATGCATCATGTCATCGAGGCCTAAGGCCTTCGGAAATCTCATGGCTGAGGTGATCAGGCCTAAGCTCTGCGTCGGCTGTGGGGGATGCTCAGCCGTCTGCCCCCTAAACTCCATAGAGATGGCGGGCTCCACCCCGAGGCTCATCAGCCTATGCATCTCCTGCGGCATGTGCTACAACAACTGCCCCAGAACCAGCTTCGATGAGGAGACCCTTGAGGAACGGGCCTTCGGAGCGACGAGAGGCGAATCCGAGATAGGATTCTATAAGGGTCTCTACGCTGTTAGGGCGCTGGATGAGAGGATCCGAGAACACTGCCAGGACGGCGGAGCCGTCACGGCTCTCCTCGCCCACATGCTCTCAGAGGGATGCGTCGCGGTGGTCGCTGGATTGAAGCCTGGGGGAATCTGGGAGCCTCAGCCGAGGGTTGTCTCAACCCTGGAGGAGCTCCTGGAGGCCGCTGGAACCAAGTATACGCCGAGTCCAACCCTCGTGGGCGTTGCCTCGGCTGTGAAGGAGTATATGGCTGATAGGGTGGCCGTCGTCGGAACACCCTGCCAGGTGACCGCGCTGAGGCGCATACAGCTTGGAGACCACTCCGAGGCGAAGTTCTCTAAGGCCCTTGAGCTCATCATAGGCCTCTTCTGCATGGAGACCTTCGACTACGGCAGGCTGATGGAGTTCATCAAGGCTAAGGGCGTCGAGCCTAAGGATGTTCATAAGTTTGACATTAAGCGGGGCCGCTTCCTCGCCTATGGAGACGATGGGGAGACCCTGCTGAGGGTTAAGCTTAGGGAGATGGAGGAGCTGGTCAGGGAGTGCTGCCACCACTGCACCGACTTCACATCCGAGCTGGCGGACATCTCCGTTGGAAACGTCGGCTCACCAGATGGATGGTCCACGGTCATAGTCAGAAGCGATAGGGGTGAGGAAGCCCTAAGGGGTGCGGAGAAAGAGGGGTTGATCGAGGTTAAGCCCCTCGACGAGGTGGAGCCTGGATTGGAGGCGGTGGTGAAGCTCGCCAGGTTCAAGAGGGAGAGGGCGAAGGCTTAGAGGGCTTCTCCAGCAGCCTCCTCTTACTCAGCAGCGATCCATCCCTGTGATGCGGCCTCCTCAGAACCGAGTCTCCATACTTCTCTATCTCCCTCGCCTCATCAGCCAGCATCGCAGCCCAGCGCATAAGCTCATGGGCGGCTGCACACAAAGCCGTATAGACCTTCCAATCCTTCTCCTTGAAGCAGGCCTCAGTTGTGAGGTTTGAAACCCTCTTAGCCATCTCATAGGCCGCAGCCGCCTTGGCAGCCGCATAGGGGTTTGAGAACCTTGCAGCCTCTATGGCCATGGCCCTCGTCACCCTGATCAACGGCAGCTCAGGCTTCTCCCCCCTCTTCAGCTGCTCTATGATGCGGTCTATGGCCTCGTAGACGATGTTGTAGACTCCCGTCACGGCGAGGACCTTTATGGCGTCGGCGTTGAAGATGGCCATCTCTATTGGGTCTAGGAACTCCCTTCTGGCGCCGATCATCGAGTCGGCCTCTATTATGATGCCTCCCATACCCTTCTCAGCCAGCTCCTCCAGCAGCTTCTTCGGCCCATCGGTTATAACAACCACAGGTATTCCAGCCTCGGCGATGACTTCCCTCGCCTTCTTCGGCCCAGGGGTCGCGGCGTTTGGGCTGACGACGAAGACTATGTCGGCCTTCATCTCCACCATCGCCTTGGCTACCTCCTCAGCCTGCCCTGGACTCATGTTGGCTCCGGAGGCGACAACCCTGACCTCCATGTCCTCCCTCTCAGCCCTCTCATCGAGGAGGAGCTCCACCATCGGCGAGGTGGCGATGTTCCCAAGCTTTAGGAAGCCGAGCCTCGCCATAGGTATCACTCCAATCGAAGCCTACCCAACCCTATTTAAGACCTTCCAGAGGCCTCAAGATGACTATGGGGTGATGCTCAACGCTCCTCAGCATGCTCCATGTGACCCCCGTCAACTCTACGCCGAGCCTCCTCGCCATCTCCCAGACGGTTCTGCCGGCTCCATAGCCCCTCACTCTATCAGCAACCTCAGCCAGCGTCAAAGCCAGATCTGGGTTCCCTATGCCTATGGAGGCGACTGGTGTTGCTCTGGCCTTTAATCTGAGCATACGGCCGAGGAGGAAGGTGAGGAATCCGCCTATGTGTATGAGGCCTGGGGTCTCAACCCTCCGTGGGG
>JAGHBJ010000090.1 GCA_021161045.1 Candidatus Bathyarchaeota archaeon | reverse complement strand
GGAGATCGAGTATGCTAAGGAGCATGGAATCCCCATACCCGCCACGGTTGACTCACCCTACAGCATAGACCAAAACCTATGGGGGCGCTCAATAGAGTGCGGCGTCCTAGAGTATCCGGAGAAGGAGCCTCCCGAGGAGATCTATGAATGGACTGTTCCGCCGGAGAAGGCTCCAGATGAGGCTGAATACATCACCATAGGCTTCGAGGAGGGCGTCCCCATCTCCCTGAATGGGGAGGAGATGACGACGCTGGAGCTGGTGGAGAAGGTGAAGACCATTGCGGGGAGACACGGCGTCGGCAGAATCGACCACATCGAAGACAGGATCGTCGGCCTGAAATCCAGGGAGGTCTATGAATGCCCAGCGGCCATCACCATACTCAAAGCCCACTTCGACCTGGAGAAGATGGTGTTGACGAGGCATGAGAAACTCTTCAAACGCATCGTCGACCATGAATGGGCCTACCTCGTCTACGCAGGCCTATGGATGGATCCGCTGAAGGAGGCCCTAGACGCCTTCATAGACAAGACCCAGGAACGGGTGACGGGGGAGGTGACCCTGAAGCTGTATAAGGGGAACGCCCACGTCGTCGGCAGGAGCTCACCATACTCGCTCTACGACCTCAACCTCGCCACCTATGACATATCATCCACCTTCGACCAGACGGCCGCCGTCGGCTTCATAGAACTCTGGGGCCTGCCAACAGTAACAGCCTGGTCGATAAAGAAGAAGCTGAAGGGTGAGTAGACGTAAACCCCTATTTTGTTTACAACTTTCCGTATTACAAATGTCCGTCGTTGTCAATATCAGGGTGAAGAGGAGCTTCGAGAGGAGGCTAAAAGGCTGGGCATAGACCTCAGGGAAATGGTGGAGAGGGCCTTAGAGAAGGAGAAAGGAGCTGGAGAAGGTGATCGAGGATATTCTCAAAAGTATGGGGGAGATATCGGAAGAGGAGTTTAGGGAGGTTATAAGGGAGTGGAGGAGGAGGGAGACCTAAGATATTTAATCGACGCCTCAGCCCTCTACACCCTCCTTAAGAGGAAGAAAGACGTGATGGCGGAGATCATCGATGCATCCGCCATAATCGATCTCACCAAATACGAGATTGGAAACGCCCTCTGGGTGGAGAGAAGGAGTGGTCTAATAGAGAATTCTAAAAGAACGATGAGGGGATGGATGAAGCTCAATAGTTTCATCAGGGAAATCCTCACGACGGTGGAGTTCCTAAAGACCGTCTAAGCTATATAATTTCCATCCCTTCTCTCTTCGATAGGTATGGTGCGTCACATCCTCAGCGACTTCGACCTCTCAAGGGAGGAGGTCATAGAGATACTCGACCTGGCTGACAGGATGAAGCTGAGGCCTGAGAAGTATTCCGAGGCTCTGAAGGGTAAGACGTTGATAATGCTCTTCGAGCTTCCATCGCTGAGGACGAGGGTGAGCTTCGAGGCTGGCATGACCCAGCTCGGAGGACACGCCATCTACTATCGAGTTGAGCGGGGAGCCTTCTCCAGAGGTGAAACCCTTGAGGACGGCGTCAAGGTGCTGAGCCGATATGCCGACTGCATCATGGCGAGGGTTCTAAGCCAGGAAGACCTGGAGCGTATAGCCTCAGCGTCGTCGGTCCCCGTCATAAATGGGATGACTATGCGCTACCACCCCTGCCAAACCTTGGCTGACTTGATGACGATAAGGGAGAAGAAGGGGAGATTGGAGGGCTTGAAGATCGCCTACGTCGGCGATGGAGGCTGCAACACGGCTCACTCAACGCTGATTGGATGCAGCAACGTCGGGATGGATGTCACCATCGTCTGCCCCGACAACCCGAAGTATTGCCCAGACCCCGAGATCGTCTCAAAGGCCGAGGAGAGATCGGACAGAGAGATCAGAATAGTCCACGACCCCGTTGAGGGGGTGAGGGACGCCGACGTCGTCTACACCGATGTCTGGGTCAGCGCGGGCATGGAGGAGGAGAAGGAGGAACGAATGAAGGTCTTCCCACCCTACCAGGTGAACCAGGAGCTCCTCTCCCACGCCAAGCCCGACTGCATAGTGATGCACTGCCTCCCAGCGCATAGGGGATTGGAGATCACCAGCGATGTGATGGATGGCCCCCACAGCGTTGTCTTCGATCAAGCTGAGAACAGGATGCACACGGAGAAGGCGCTGCTCTATTGGCTGCTGCTTTAACCCAACTTTTTATCATCCTCAGCCTAATAGATGCTGAAGGGTTCTCCATGTCCCGTGAGCGGGAGCTTTTAAGGATAATGAAACGTGCCCTCCCCTTTCCGCCCAGGGTTATAGCAGGCTATGCCAAGCTGCCTCAGACCTTCACCAGCGGGGATCTCGCGAGGGTATGCGGCATCCCCAGATCCTCGGCGAAATTTTATCTCGCTAAGATGCTGGAGCTCCGGATGGTGACTCGGATCCCACATCGGAGAAGGTATCAGAAGTATGAGAATGCTGAACGCTTCTCAAGTTGGCTTCGAGACCTCATTAGATTGGCAGTCGTCCCCTTGGAGAACGGTGATCTAAGGCTGGAGGATTAAGGGAGATGTCACTCCGCGAGATCGCTAGGGGTTCCAGGGGGAGGAGGGGGCATCTCTCAGCTAAGGAGCTTAAAAGGGTGAAGAAGAGGGGTTACGACGCCGAGAGGGAGCTGGTTAAGAAGTTGAGGCGGTGGGGCTTCGAGGCCTTGAGGGTCCCCGTGAGCGCCCCAAGCAAGGAGCCGCTGCCAGACGTCTTCGCCGTCAAGGGGGACACCATCATCGCCTTCGAGGTTAAAAGCCATGAGCGCTACGCCTACTATAAGCGGTCTCAAGTCTCAAAGCTCCATGAATTCCTTAGGATACATCAAATCTATCCTAAGAGAGTGGCCGTTTTAGCTGCGAAGTTTAAGTATCGAGGCTGGTCCTTCCTCATAGTCGACGAGCCAGGCGACTACTCCCTCAAGGCCGGTGAGGGACTCAATCTCAACGACCTTATCAGGAGGATTGAGAAACTATAATTTGGGGCCTATGCCGAGGGAGTTATCCCCTGAGAGGGCTAGGTGGAGATGTCCATCTGATCTGGTGGGCTGTAGATGCACCGATGAAATCCCGCCCACCAGCGAGATAATAGGGCAGGAGAGGGCGGTCAAGGCCCTCAGATTTGGATTGAGGGTTAAGCGTAGGGGTTTCAACGTCTACGTTGCGGGTCATCCTGGAACTGGGCGTAAAACGGCGATCCTCAGCTTCCTTGAAGAGCTGGCTAAGAAGATGCCGACGCCTCCGGATTGGTGCTACGTCAACAACTTCAAGGATCCAAGTAGGCCTAGGGCCTTGAAGCTGCCGCCTGGAAAGGGGAGGGCCTTCAGGAGGGCGATGGAGGTCTTCGTCGAGGAGATGCGTCGAGAGCTTCGCAGAGCCTTCGAGAGTGAGGGATATGCCCGTAGAAGAGAGGAGGTTTTGAAGTCGATAGAGGAGGAGAGAAGTCGATTGACGAGGGAGGTGGAGGAGACAGCTGCCAGGGAGGGATTCGTCGTTCAGAGAACCCCTGTAGGCCTCCTCATCACCCCTATAGTCCAGGGGAGACCCATAACGGATAGAGAGCTGGCTATGCTCCCCGAGTCCATTAGGAAGGAGATCGCACGGCGTAAGGAGGAGTTGGAGAAGAGGCTGAGGGACGCCCTCAGAAGGTTTAGGGAGCTGGAGAGGAGGGCTAAGAAGCTCCTGATGGAGCTGGATCGAGAGGTGGCCCGCTACACCCTCACCCCCCTCATCTCAGAGCTCCTCGAGGAGTATGGAGACGTGGAGGAGGTGAAGGAATATCTCAGGGAGGTGGAGGAGGACATCCTCGACCATCTCCCAGCGATACTCGGCAAGGAGAAGAAGGAGCTCCCCTTCCCCCTTCCAGGATTAGAGGAGGATCCCACGAGGAGATATCAGGTGAACCTCGTCGTCGACAACTCCGAGCTTGAGGGGGCGCCAGTGATCCTGGAGCTGAGTCCAACCTATAAGCGCCTCTTCGGCGTCGTCGAGAAGGTCGCAAGGATGGGAGCCCTCTTCACTGACTACACCATGATCAGGGCCGGATCAGCTCATAGGGCCAATGGGGGATTCCTAATACTCCCAATAGAGCCATTGCTCTCGGATCCCCTAGCCTGGAGCACCCTTAAGAGGGCTCTGATGAATGAGACCCTGGAGATCGAGGATGTCGTCGAGCGCTTAGGCCTCATATCGACGAAGACCCTGCGGCCTGAGCCAATACCCTTCGATGCGAAGGTCATCCTCATAGGAAGCCCCTATCTCTACCACCTCCTCTACAACCTCGACAGGGAGTTCAGGGAGCTCTTCAAGGTCAAAGCCGAATTCGACACTGTGATGGATAGGAATCCGGAGAACATCGGGAAGTATGCCTGCTTCATCTCAAACCTATGCAGAAAGGAGGGGTTGAAGCATCTGGACGCATCAGCCGTCGCAGCCATCGTCGAGTATGGCTGCCGACTGGCTGGGGATCAGCGTAAGCTCTCAACGAGGTTTGCGGAGCTGGCCGATGTCATCAGGGAGGCGAGCTTCTACGCCGAGGAGGAGGGAGCCGAATACGTCTCGAGGAGGCATGTGGAGAAGGCCCTGGAGGAGAAGGTCTACAGGTCGAATCTGATGCAGGAGAAG
>JAGHBJ010000135.1 GCA_021161045.1 Candidatus Bathyarchaeota archaeon | reverse complement strand
ATGCCCAGGGAGATACTTATCGACGTTGAGGCTCAGTGAGTTAAAACCCCTAGGAGCAGCCTATAGGCGATGCCTCCCAGTAGGAGGGCGAACCCGATCTCGATGAGGGTTATGATGAGCGCCCGTTTAAGGCCGAACTCCCTCACCAGGACGGCGATGGTGGCTATACAGGGGACATAGATCATCACCACCAGGGAGTAGACATACATCTGTATCGGCGTCATCACCGCTGAGAAGTCGCTGGTTCCGAAGAGGGAGGCCAACATCACCAGGGCCAACTCCTTTCGCAGGAGGCCGAAGATGAGGGTGACCCCCGTCTCAAGGGGGAGTCCCAGCCACCAGACCGTCACCGGCCTCAAGGCGTCGACGACGATGGGCAGCCAACCCATGATGGCTGAGAGATAGATAACGAAGTTTCCCAGCACCATGATGGGGAAGGCCTTGAGGATGAAGTCCCTAAGCTTAAACCAGGTCTTGCTAAGCGTCACCCGAGCCGTGGGCCATCGATAGGGTGGCATCTCCATTATGAGACCCAGAGGCTCACCAGGGATAACCCTGAAGGCCACTCGCCCCAGGGCGAAGATGATGAGGAGATCCAAGGCGTAGAGGGTGAGGGCCCACTGGAATCCGATGTATCTTGAGACGAGGCCCATGATTACGACGCCTCTGGCTGCGCAGGGTATGAGGCTGGCGGCGAAGGCGCAGAGGATGCGTTCGCGCTCTGTCTCCATGATTCGGCAGCTGAGCATCGCGGGGACGTTGCAGCCGAAGCCTAGGATGAGGGGTATGAATCCCTTACCGTGAAGCCCGATCTTATGCATAGCTGAGTCCATCAGATATGCTATGCGGGCGAGGTAGCCTGAGTCTTCGAGGAGGGAGAGGGCGATGTAGAAGGGGATTATGTAGGGGAGGGCGATGGTGACTCCGGCGGCTACCCCCTCTATGACGCCGCTCCAAAGGAGCTCCGAGAGGGGGCCTGAGCCTAGATGTGCGACGTATAGACCTCTAAGACTCTCGAAGCCGGCTTCGATGAGCTGTGAGAGGTAGTCTCCAAGAGAGAAGACGCCGTAGAAGATGGCGAGGACTACGAGGAGCATGATGCCGTATCCCCATATGGGGTGAACCGTCAACTCCTCCAGCTTCTCGCCGAGCCTCCTCCTCGGCGGCTTGAGGGTTATGACCTCTACGGCTATCCTGCTTGCGATGGCGTAGCGCTCGGAGGTGATGACGCTGGGGGCGTCGTGGCCATGTATCTCCTCGATTTCACCCCTCAGCCTTTCTACCTCCCCCCTGAGTTCAGGCTTCAACCTGTAGACGATGCGTTCAACCTCCTCATCTCCCTCCAATAGCTTAATCGCGATCCATCTCCTAGGATAGGGAGTCTCCACGTCTTCTAGGAGCTCCATGAGGGTTTTGATCCTCGCCTCCACCTCTGGGCCATAGACTGGAGGTTTCACAGCTTCACCCTTCTCAGCCGTCTCGACGACTTTATGCATCAGCTCCGTCAGGCCTATACCCCTCGTCGCTATCGTCGGCACAACTGGTACGCCCAGAAGCTTCGACAATTTCTCTGTGTCGATGTATATCCCCTTATCCCGAGCCACATCCATCATGTTCAGGGCTACAACCATCCGCGGCTCAAGCTCCATGAGCTGGAGAGTGAAGAAGAGGTTACGCTCCAGCGTCGAGGCGTCGACGATGTTCACGATGACATCCGGCTGCTCCACGGCGATATACTCCCTGCTGATCAACTCCTCCAGGGAGTAGGTGGAGAGGCTGTAGATGCCTGGGAGGTCGATGACGTCGATTATGTATCCGTCGAAGCGCAGCGTCCCCTCAGCCTTCTCAACGGTCTTTCCAGGCCAGTTCCCGATGTGTTGATGTAATCCCGTAAGCTGATTGAAGATGACGGATTTACCGACGTTGGCATTTCCAGCTAAGGCGACCCTCAGCTTCCTCGTCTCCAACCTCTACCACGTCTCCATCTATGGGGTCCATGGGGCGGCAGCTCGACGTAGACGTTGCCGGCTAGACCCCTTCCAAGGGCGAGGGTTGAACCCCTCACCTCGATCTCAAGGGGGCCTCGGAAGGGGGCTGCGTTGATGACCCTCACCCTCGCCCCCTTGGTTAGGCCCATATCGAGGAGTCTCTGCCTCGCCCTCTTACCTCCCCTTACGAAGGCCACTATTCCCTCCTCACCCGGCTTCAGATTTGAGAGCTGGGTGAGAAGCCTCGACTCCTCGAAGGAGGCGGTTTCGCATTCGTCGCAGCTCTCCACCTCCAGGGTGCAGGGGGGTATCGGCTTGTCGTCTGGACATGTGGTCGGCCTCTTCAGGGCTCTGCAGAGGGCTGCGGCCGCCTCATCTGAGAGTCCATGCTCCAATCGACAGGCCTCCTCATGCACCTTCTCCTTCCTCAGCCCTAGGAAGTCGTGGAGGAATCTCTCTAGGAGTCTATGCTTCCTCACAACCCTCTGGGCGAGGGCCGCTCCCCTGCCGGTTAGGATGACGCCCCTATAGGGGGAGTATTCGACGAGTCCCTCATCGGCGAGGCGTTTAAGCATCTGGGTTACGCTCGGCGGGGAGACCTTGAGCCTCCTGGCCAGCTCCGTCGTCTTCGCAGGTCTTCCCTCCTCGTTGATGGAGTATATGGCCTTGAGGTATTCCTCCACGCTCCTGCTCAAACCGGCTCAAAATTTAGGACAACCTAAAATATTTAAGCCTTTTCAACCTCCCTCAGCGAATACGTGAATCGGGGAACCCCCTCAACGCCGGCCTCCAGACGTCGATCAACTCTACGTCGAATGAGGCCCTCCTCCACGAGCTCGTCGAGAACCTCGAAGTATGGATTCCCTATGGTGACTCCCTCCTTCATTATGAGCCTCTCAGCCTCCTCCTTGGATATGCCGAGGGCCTTAGCCCAACCCTCAGGGAATAGCTTATACCATAGGTCTCTGACATCCGTCTCGCCTTCACGTCTCAGAACCTCCAGGATGAGCTCCTTCAACAGCTCCCTATCGAGGTGGAGCTCCGGCGCCCTCCTCTCAGGGTCGAGGGGCATTATGGTTACCCTCCCCCTCTCCAGCTTTATTATGGAGTTCTTCGGCGGCTCGAAGAAGTGGTGGAAGCGGTCTCTGACATGTTCAAAGCCTATTGGGTTGCTGCAGAACATCGACTCATCATAGCCGACGGCTATGACGCAGGGTTGATGCCAATTCGCAATCCAGACCGCATCAGGCTCCTCGGTCCAGATGCAGGCTAGTAGAAATGAACCCTTAAGCCTTGAGGCAACCCTCCGCAGGGCCTCCTCCATCGACAGCCCTTCAGCCAATGCATCCTCCAGTAGGTGGACGGCCACCTCGCTGTCGGTGATGTTATCCACCTCCTCCTCATAGGAGGTGAAGGTGTGCCGCCCCCTAAGCTCCCCCCACAGCTCCTTATAGTTGTTGATGTTGCCATTATGCATTAGGGCTAGCTCTCCGGTGCAGTCTGGGAAGGGATGAGCCATCCGCTTTGTGTTGTATCTTGGATCGTAGAAGCCGTAGCCGAAGCGGCTGTGGGCTATGCCCGCTGAACCCTCCAGGGATTCAATCTTCGTCGTCTTCCTCACCCGTTCGACGGGGCCGATGTCCTTCTCGATCTTGATGACTCCATCGTCGACGACTCCGAGGCCTGAGGCGTGGCCTCCGAAGTAGGATTCCTGGAGCTCTATGGCTCTGAGGAGTAGGGGGGCGATGGGGCCGCCGCCGACGTAGGCTGCCAGCTGACACATATCGCCCCTCAATTCTCCTAAGGATAGATAAGGGTTGTCTATCCCCTCTCCCCATAATGGGCCATACGCCTGATCTCTCGGCCAACCCTCTCGATCTCCAGTTTTTCACACTCTTCCAGCAGTCTCTTAAGCTCTGGGCATCCCCGCTCATATTCGTTGATCCAGCGCTTGGCGAAGCTTCCATCCTGGACGGCCCTCAAGGCTCTGCGCATATTCTCCTCAACGTGGTCGTCGATGATCGATGGGCCTATGGATAGGCCTCCATACCTCGCGGTCTCGGAGACTGCTCGATACATCCCGCTGATGCCATGCTTGTAGATGAGGTCGACGATGAGCTTCAACTCGTTGAGAACCTCGAAGTAGGCGAGCTCCGGTGGATAGCCTGCCTCGACGAGGACCTTGAAGCCGCGCCTTATGAGCTGGTCGACGCCTCCGCATAGAACTGCCTGCTCACCGAAGAGGTCGCTCTCCGTCTCCTCCCTAAAGGTGGTCTCCAGGATGCCGACTCTCCCAGAGCCGATGGCTCTCGCCATGGCGAGAGCCTTAGCCCAGGCCTCGCCGGTATAGTCCTGATACACGGCCACAAGGGCTGGAACGCCGAAGCCGGATTCGTATTGGCGGCGCATCTCCGGCCCAGGAGCCTTAGGGGCGACCATGGTGACGTCGATGTTCTCCGGCGGCTTGATCCTCTGGAAGTGGATGTTGAAGCCGTGGGCGAACTGTAGGGTCTTGCCCTCGGTGAGGTTTGGCTCTATCTGATGCCTATAGACCTCCGGCTGAGCCATGTCAGGTATCAACATCACTATGATGTCGCCCCTCTCAGCGGCCTCCGATATAGGGTAGACGTCGAAGCCATCCTCCCTGGCTTTACTCCATGATTTTCCTCCAGGTCTGACGCCTATGATGACCTCCAGGCCGCTGTCCCTCATGTTCAGGGCCTGCGCTCGACCCTGGCTTCCGTAGCCTATGACGGCGATGGTTCTCCCCCTCAGTATCTCGAGGTCTATATCCTCGTCGTGGTAGACCCTCATAGCTTCAACTCCCCCTTCTCCAGGGCTGTGGCTCCGGTTCTGGAGAGCTCCACTATGCCTATGGATTCGGCTTCCCTCAGGAAGCTGTCTATCTCCCCTGGGCTTCCCGTTATCTCCGCCACTATGTAGTCCTCATCGATGTCGAGGATGAGTCCATGATGGCTGTTCACCAATCTCAGGGCCTCCTCCCTAGCCATGGGGTCTGTGGTGTTGAGCTTCACTAGGGCCATCTCCCTAACAACCGTCCTCCTCGGGTTGAGGTGTTTAACCCTCAGCACCTCCACCATCCCCCTCAGCTGCTCTATGAGGTTTCTCAGGACTCGGCCATCGGCTTCGATGGTTACGGTCATCCTCGCAAGGCTTCGATCCATCAGGGGGCCTACGGAGATGCTCTCGATGTTATATCCACGTCTCCGGAACATATTCGAGACCTTGAAGAGGACTCCAGGGCGGTTCTCGACGATGAAGGCTATGGTGCTCAACGGCGTCATGGCTCAATCCTCCACCAGTATCTCCCTCAGCCCCCTCCCTGGAGGCACCATGGGGAAGACATTCTCCTCAGGGTCTATGGGGACGTCGATGACGGTGGCCGCCTCGCTCTCCATCCCCACCTTCACCGCCTCCTCAAACTCCTCCATAGAGCCAGGTCTGACGCCTATAGCCCCATAGGCCTCCGCGAGCTTCACGAAGTCTGGGCTGCCCCCCAGATGGACGCCGAAGTATCGTCTACCATAAAAAAGCCTCTGCCACTGAGCCACCATGCCCAGCACCCTATTGTTGAGGATGATGACGATGACCGGCAGCTCCTCCTCAACGGCCGTCGCCAGGTTGTTCTCCGTCATGCCGAAGCTTCCATCACCGGCGATGTCGACCACTGGCACCTCCGGCTTGGCCGCCTTCGCCCCTATAGCCGCTGGGAATCCCCATCCCATGGTTCCAAGGCCTCCTGAGCTTAGGAAGGTTCTTGGGGCGTAGACATCGAAGTGGAGGGCTGCCCACATCTGGCATTGACCCACCTCAGTCGTCACTATCGCCTCCTTGGGCAGAAGCCTCCTCAGGGCCTTCATCAAGTCTGGAGGTTTAACCCCCTCACCCCGCTCTTCCTCCTCCATCCTCCGCCGCTGCTCCCTGAGCTCCTCTAATCGCCTCATCCATCCCTCTCCGCTTCTCCTGGAGATATGTCTCAGCCTTTCTATGAGGCCTCTTAAGGCGAGTTTGGCGTCTCCCCTGACTCGCAGTGAGGCCTCCACGTTCTTGTCGAATTCGCTGGGGTCTATGTCGATGTGGATTATCCTCGCCTCCGTGAACTCCTCAACCCTGCCGGTTGTTCGGTCGGAGAATCTTGAGCCTATTGCCAGGAGGACGTCGGCCTCCGAGACGAGGTGATTCGCCTCCCAGGTTCCATGCATCCCGCACATGCCGATGTGGAGTGGATGCCCACTTGGGATGGCCCCCTTACCCATAAGCGTCGTAGCCACCGGAGCCATGAGGAGCTCCGCCAGCTCTAGGAGTTCCCCACAGGCATTAGAGGCGATGACTCCTCCACCGGCGAGGATGATCGGCTTCTCAGCCTTAGCCAGAAGCGTCGCAGCCCTATCCAGCTCCCTTGGATCAGGCTCCACGTTGGGTGAGTATCCCTTAAACTCTATATGCTCCGGGAACTCCATCTCCTCGACGTTTGTCTGGGCATCCTTTGGGAGATCGACGAGCACCACTCCCCTCCTGCCTGTGGAGGCGATATAGAAGGCAGCCTTAACGGCGTAGGGTATCTCTCTCGCCCTCTGAACCTGTATGTTATGCTTCGTGATGGACGCTGTCACGCCGATGATGTCGACCTCCTGGAAGGCGTCGGTTCCGATCATCGATGTTGGAACCTGACCCGTGAAGGCGACGACTGGTGAGGAGTCGATGTTGGCGGTGGCGAGGCCCGTGATGAGATTCGTGGCTCCAGGCCCAGAGGTGGCGAGGCAGACGCCGACTCGGCCGCTTGCCCTCGCATAGCCGTCAGCCATGTGAGCCGCCCCCTGCTCATGCCTCGCCAATACGAAGCGTATATCGGCGTCATACAGCGCATCGCAGATGGGTATGACGGCTCCGCCTGGGACTCCGAAGAGGGTTTCGACACCCTCCCTCTCCAATGCCTTGATGAAGGCCTCAGCTCCACTCATCTCAGCCATCTAAAACACCTCCCAGCGTCCTCTCTCCGTTTTCCCTCAGGTTTTTACAGAAGCTCTGGGCGCCTCTGGCGCCGTATCTCAGGTGGGGTCTCCTGGGATTAGATAAAGCAATACCCCACTTCGCCTCTCCCCCTCGCCTGGGGTCTGAGAAAACGATGCACTCCTGCGACCCCCGTGGCTGGGTTAGGGTGAAAAGCATATAGAGGATAAAAGCTTTACCCTCTCAGCCCTTCGAGTCTCTCGATCATCTCACTCCAATTCATGATTCCCCTCGGATGGGGATGCCCTCCCATGGATGCTATCTCCCTCAGCTCCTCATCCTCGGTGAGTAGGAGGGCGTCGTTGACGATGGCTGAGGCGTAGATCAATCTATCGAAGTAGTCCCTCAACCCCGCCTCTACGAGCAGCCTGTCGGCGATCTCCTCAACCTCCGGCTCCGTGAGCGCCGTCGGTTTCACCCTCTCATCGAATTGTAGGGCCTTAAGCCCCCTCCTATAGGCCTCTAAAAGACCCTCGGCTCTCGACTTATTCCTTCGCATTAATCTAAGGATGAGCCATTTAGCCTCCACCAAAGATATCGGATTGTATAGGGTGTCGAAGCCCTCAAGCAGCCTTGGGAGGAGCTCCTCGAATCGTGGTAGCTTCACATCTATGCCGAAGAGGGGGAGGAGATAGGTTGTGTCTAAGAGTAGTCTATCCATATATCCCCCTCTCCCGCTGTATCTCCTCGCTCAGCCTCTCCGCCTCCTCAGGGGTTAATTCAACGATCCTCGTCCTGATGGCATCCTCTATGGAGGGTATCGCCTCTATGATGAGGCGTCTCCCCTCGATCCACGCCCTCGCCTTTCCACCCTCCCTTAGGCCGATGCGCTTCCTGACCTCCGCCGTTGTATATATTTCCCCCCTCTTACCGACCCTCAACATGACCTCAGACATAGTATGATCTCGGAGAAATGGAGCTTCTCGGAATATAAATAAATTTCTGAGGAAGGGTCACTCCACGACTTTATAGACGATGTCTCCCTCCCTCACCCTGTCAACGACCTTAAGCCCTATGAGGTCTCCAGGCTTAGCCTCCTCTATGGCTTCATGCTCTATCTGCATCGACTCAATGACCTGCTCGAAGTCTGTTGTCCGACCCTTGATGGCGATGCGATCCCCAACCTTCAAGGGCGCCGTAACCCTGACCACAGCCACCCCTATACGGGTGTAGTAGTGGGTGACCTCCCCAACCTTCTCCAATTGAGGCATGATTAAAGAGGGGTTAGGCAACGTTAAAAGGCTTTAGACCTTCACCCAACCCTTTTAAGTGGTCTCTATCCCCTTAGGGATGTGTTGAGCCTCCTAACACACCTCGAGTGTTCTAAATGTGGAGCCATCTATGAGGCCGATAGGGTTCAGGGCATCTGTCCTCGATGCGGCAAACCCCTCTTAGCCCGATACGACCTGGAGAGAGCTTCAAGTCTGCTGGATAAGGAGGCGTTGAGGAGTAGAGTCCCCACGCTTTGGAGGTATAGGGAGCTCCTACCGGTGAGGGATGACCGCTACATCATTTCCCTCGGCGAGGGCTGGACTCCACTGCTGAGGGCTGAGAGACTTGGAGACCATCTCGGCCTACGAGATCTCTGGATTAAGGATGAGGGCCTAAACCCCACCGGAACTTTCAAGGCTAGGGGCCTATCCGTTGCGGTTTCCAGAGCCTTAGAGCTGGGTGTAAGGCGGTTGGCCATGCCCTCAGCTGGGAACGCCGCCGCAGCCCTCGCGGCCTATGGCGCCTAAGCCGGATTGGAGGTTCACGTCTATATGCCTCGTGATGCGCCGAGGGTGAACATCGTCGAGGCCATGGCCTATGGGGCTGATGTCATCCTGGTTGACGGCCTCATCACTGATGCTGCGAGGCTTTTGGAGGAGACAGCCAAGAGGGAGGGTTGGATGGTGGTCTCAACGCTTAGGGAACCATATCGATTGGAGGGGAAGAAGACGATGGGCTATGAGTTGGCGGAGCAGATGGATTGGAGGCTGCCCGATGTCATCGTCTATCCCACGGGGGGTGGAACAGGTCTCATAGGGATGTGGAAGGGCTTCGAGGAGTTGGAGGCCCTAGGATGGATCCCTGAGCATAGGCCTCGAATGGTCTCGGTTCAGGCATCGGGATGCGCTCCGATAGTCAAGGCTTTCCACGAAGGCCGAGAGGAGGCTGAACCCTGGCCTGAGGCTGAGACCATCGCATCTGGGCTACGGGTTCCAAAGGCTCTCGGCGACTTCCTCATATTAAGGGTTCTCAGGGAGAGCCGTGGAACAGCCGTCGCCGTGGGCGACGATGAGATCCTCAACGCCATGAGGTTGATGGCCAAACTTGAGGGAGTCTTCCCCTGCCCAGAGGGGGCCGCAACCCTGGCGGGGTTGAGACGGCTCATCGATGAGGGATGGATAGACCCAGATGAGCGTATAGTCCTCTTCAACACCGGAACAGGATTGAAGTACACCCATCTACTGGAGGCCACACAGTGAATTGATCTGACAGCCACTGTCAGAGAGAGAGTTGAAGATTTATCTTTGGGGTCTACCCCACCCATGGGATGAAGACCGTTGAGGCCTTCTCCCCAGGACATTTAACAGGTATCTTCCAGATATGCGACGAAGCTGAAGACCCTTTGAGGAGGGGGGCTAGGGGGGCCGGCGTCTCCATAGAGCGGGGTGTATACACCACCGTCACCATAGAGCCGGCTCCAAGGGCGTCGTATATCATAAGGATTAATGGCCGAGAGTTGGAGGCTCCCGTCTCGGAGTGGGTTCTCAGGCATCTCCTCCCCCTCGCCCCGAGACCCTATAGGGTTGTGGTGGAGCATAGGGTTGAGACTCCCATCGGAGCCGGATTCAGCTCCAGCGGCGCCGGAGCCCTAAGCTTGGCTCTGGCCCTCAAAGAGGCGCTAGACCTCGACATCACCACTCTGGAGGCTGCTCAGGTGGCTCATAGGGCTGAGATCGAATGTCGAACGGGTTTAGGCTCAGTTCTCGCATGTCTCACCGGAGGGATAGGAATCACCATCGAGCCTGGAGCACCTGGATTTGGTAGACCCGTTAGATTCGATCCCCAAGGCCTGGTGGTTGTCTATCTCCATTTCGGCTCCATACCGACGCCAAGCATCCTCTCAGACCCAGCTCTGAGGATGAGGATAAACGAGCTTGGCGGCCGACTCGTAGAGGAGCTCCATAGGGATTGGAGTCCCAGGCGCTTCATGGAGCTCTCAAGGCGATTTGCGGAGCATCTCAGCCTCATAACGCCGAGGCTGAGGAGACTGCTGAGACGGGTTGACGGGGCTGGATTGCCCTGCACCATGGCGATGCTGGGTGAAACCCTCTTCTCCGTCGTGGACGCTGAGGAGGCTGAGCAGCTAGTGAGGGTTCTGGGGGAGGCCTCAGGTCGGAGCCCCATCATGGTGGGGATAGATGTTGAGGGGGCGAGGATAATAGGGTCATAAAACGGGTTTCACCCCATCTTTTCATGTTTCATAGGATAATTCTGGTTTAGACATGGTTTTATAGCCCTTCAGCCAACCATTAGTCGCCATGGCTGAGGGGAGTCGGCCTAAAGCCTCTGTCATAGAGGCTCTGATGAACTTCGCCACCGTTGAGGAGATGGCCTCAAAGCCCAGGATCAAGTGGAAGCGAGATCCTAAAGGCGTGATCCCACTTTGGATCGCTGACCCCGACTTCCATGTGGCACCTGAGATCAAGGAGGCCCTCATCAAGGCTGTGGAGGAGGAGAGGCTCTTCTACGATGACGACGTCGAGGCGAGGGAGGCGATGGCTGAGAAGATCAGGCGTAGAAATGGCATTGAAGCCACGGCTGATGACATACTCATAACGCAGGGGGTTCTCCCCACCTTCTGGCTCGCCGTCCAATACGCCTGTAAGCCAGGCGATGAGGTGGTCGTCACCGATCCCATGTATTACCCCTTCTACAGGGCCGTGGAGATGACGGGAACAAAGCCTCTCTACTGGCCGTTGGAGATGGAGGAGGGATACCGCTTCGACATCGAACGCCTAAAGGAGTTGATAACGCCTCGGACGAAGCTCATCTTCGTCTGTAACCCCCACAACCCCTGTGGAAGGGTGATGACGGAGGAGGAATTGAGGGGCATAGGGGAGGTAGCCGTTGATCACGGTCTGACGATCCTCGTCGACGAATTGTGGGAGGACATCATCTTCGATGATAGACGGCATATAACCCTCGCCTCGCTCAGCCCCGAATTCGAGGAGAGAACCATGACGGTCTGGGGCTTCTCCAAGACCTATGGCGTCGCAGGCCTCCAGATGGGATACCTCTGCGCCACAAATAAGGAGATGATGGAGGAGCTCCGAAGCCTCGCCCAGGGCCTACTCAGAGGGGCCTCAACGCTATCGAGGGCTGCCGCCAAGGTGATGCTGGACGACACCCTGAAATGGTGGCGTGAAGCCCTCATGGAGCATCTACACCGCATCAGAGCCATCTGCGAGAAGCGCTTCGCAGAGATTCCAGGCGTCGAGGTTCCTAAGCTGGAGGGAACCTACCTGATGTTCCCAAAATTCGATTATGGAATGAGCAGCGAGGAGCTGGAGGAGTATCTATTGAAGGAGGCGAGGCTTAGATTCACCGCTGGAACCCACTTCGGCTCTAGGGGTGAAGGCCATCTAAGGATGTGCATAGCAACCAGCGAGGCCATAATAAATGAGGTCTTCGACAGATTGGAGAGGGCCTTGGAGAAGTTAAGGTAGACCCCTAAGCCCCCTACTCTTTCTAAGTCCCCTCATCTTCTTCCCCGCACTCGTCAAACCCCTATAGACTCTACCCCTTGGGGGTTTGGTTTCCTGCTTAGGCTTAGGAACCCTTATGCCCTCCTCCCTCGCCTTCGCAATCCACTCCCTGAGCATCTCCACATTCTCCGGATGCGTCGACCTCCTCCTCGGATCGACGGGGACTCCCAGGCGTCGAGCCTCATCGGGCGTTATGCCAGCCTCCTTAAGCTCCCCGAGGGAGAATCCCCTCCCAGCCCTGGTCTTACGCCCCCGCTTAACTATGGGTGAGATGAGCCTCGTCAAGTTTGGTCACCTATAGGACTTCTGCTTCCTCCTCCTAGCCCCTGGGCCTCCAAACTTCTTAGGCTCCTTCTGCCTGCCATCGCCGACCAGCATTGATCGGTCATACTCCTTGAAGAGGTCCATCAGCTTCTTGCTCTTAAACCACCTCACCAGACCTCTGGCGATGCCCATTCTCGCCGCCTCAGCCTGGCTTAGGAAGCCTCCCCCCTCCACCTTCACCCTTATGTCAATCCGTTTAACGAACTCATCTCCGGCGAGGAGAAGAGGCTCCATGATCTTGTCCCTCGCTATCTGAGGTTGATAGAGGTGGATGGGAATGTTGTTGATGCGCACACGGCCCTTACCCTCTGTGATCAGCACCCTCGCAACAGCCGTCTTTCGTTTACCGGTCACCAATATCTGCTTCGGCACCCTTATCGCCTCCACCCTATGCTCTCAGCGATCTCGCCCACGGTGACATAAGGCCCCCTGAGGCGGCTGACATGAGCTTCGGGGATTGTCTCCTTCTCCACATCTTGGAGCTCCTCTGGGACGCCTATGTGAACTCTCAGTCTCCTCAGGGCCTTCTTCCCCCTCCACTGCCTGTAGGGGAGCATACCCCTAATGGTCTTGCGCACAAGTCTGTCAGGCCTCCTCCAATGTATAGGCCCCCTCCCCTGCCCACCCACCTCCAGAAACTCCTTATACCGCTTGATGACGCTCAACCTCTTACCCGAGACCACCGCCTTCTCAGCGTTCACGATCTCGATCTGCTCCCCCTCCAGGAGCCTCTTGGCTACTATGCTCGCCATCCTACCCAGGATCAGCCCCGAGGCATCGATGACACTTCTCTTCATCCCAAACACCGTGGGCGCACATCGAGTCAAAGGCCAAAACCTAATAAAGGTTTTCTCACCGCCTCATCACCCATCCACTTGTATAATGAGAGTCGAAGCCGAGGCCTCCCCTTCATAGAGATGAGATATACATTCCGAGAGATGAGGGAGAGGCTGAGGTTGAGAGGTGGAGACCGTATATGGATGGAGATCCCAACGGGATGAGGCCTGCCTAGTCATCGTTCAGCGTGTTGAGGCCCATAAGAGGCTTTTGAAGAGGCTTCAATCTCCACCCGATCCTGGACGCATATCGGGAGCGCTTCGGCGGGAGACCCTCCATGAGGATATTAATTGATGACGTAAGTCCATCTCCGCCGAGAATGGGCGAGATTTCAGGAGATTCACCTTTCTCTCAAGGTGGTTAATCCGCCGAGAGGCGCTGAAGCTTAAAGAGTTATATTGAGCATCTATATCTCTCAGCAGAGGAGGCTTCTAGATTGAGACCCGCCATAATCGTCATCGACATAATAAAGGACTTCACAACAGGCGTCCTCGGAAGCGAGAGGGCGAGAAGCATCATACCAAGGGTTAAGAGACTCCTCGACGAGGCCAGGGGGAGGGGTGTCCCCATCGTCTATGTCACCGACGCCCACATCGAAAACGATAGGGAGTTCCAACTCTGGCCGAGGCATGCCGTCGATGGAACCCCTGGAGCCGAGATCGTCGAGGAGCTCCAGCCCCAGCAGGGGGATTACCACCTGAAGAAGCCTCGATACAGCGCCTTCTACGCCACAGGTTTAGATGCCCTACTAAGAGAGCTGGGCGTCGACACGGTCATACTCACAGGCCTTGTGACAAACATCTGCGTCCAGCATACGGCCGCCGACGCCTTCTTCAGAGGCTATAAGGTTGTCGTGGTCGAGGACTGCGTCGAAGCCCTCAGCGATGAGGCTCATAGGGAGGCGTTAAAGTATATGCGTGAAATCTACGGCGCCGAGGTTGTCAGCTCCCAGGAGCTCCTAAATCGCCTGGGTGAGGGGCCATGACCCGCTTCTTCATCGCCTCATCGGAGGAGATCAAGGAGGGGAAGACCACCGACATATACTTCGTCAGAACCAGGCGCATCCTCAAGGCTAAGGGCCTCGACAAGGTGAGGGTCGTAGCCGAGGTGACGGTGAGCAAACTCCCAGACAACTCGCCCTGGGCGGTGCTCTGCGGCGTCGAGGAGGTTGCCCACCTCTTCGAGGATGTACCCGTCGACGTCTACTCCATGCCAGAGGGAACCATCTTCACCCCAGAGGATGAGAGGGGCTTCAGGATGCCAATAATGGTCATAGAAGGCCCCTACTACGAGTTCTGCCACCTCGAGACGCCGCTGTTAGGCTTCCTATGCCAGGAGTCCGGCGTCGCCACGAGGGCTGCGAGGGTGAGGAGGGCCGCCGGCGATAAGCTCGTCGTAGCCTTCGGCATACGCCGGATGCATCCAGCCCTAGCTCCAGCCCTCGATCGAGCGGCCTACATCGGAGGACTCAACGCGGTCTCAAGCCTTAAGGGGGCTGAGGTCATCGGTCAAAAGCCCGTTGGGACGATGCCCCACGCCCTCATCATCCTCTTCGGAGACCAGGTCAAAGCCTGGAAGGCCTTCGACGAGGTTATGCCCCCAGAGGTTCCAAGGGTCGCCCTCGTTGACACATACTTCGACGAGAAGATAGAGGCCGTAAAGGCCGCTGAGGCCCTTAAGGGGCGTCTATACGGCGTGAGGCTCGACACCCCGGGGTCGAGGCGTGGAGACTTCGCCGAGATCATCCGTGAGGTCCGATGGGAGCTGGACATCAGAGGCTTTAAGGATGTCAAGATATTCATCTCCGGAGGCCTAACCGAGGAGTCGGTGCGCCGCCTAGGAGAGGCTGGCGCCGACGCCTTCGGCGTGGGAACCTACATCAGCGGCGCACCGACGATAGACTATGCCATGGACATCGTAGAGGTGGAGGGAAGACCAGCGGCGAAGAGGGGGAAGCTCGGAGGCAAGAAGCAGACATGGAGATGCCCAGAATGTCTCACATACAGGGTTGAGCCTTGGGATGCCCCGAGGCCTATCTGTAGTCGCTGCGGCGGGGAGATGGAGGCGATGCTTAGACCCCTCGTAAAAGATGGGGAGATCGTGGCATCACTGCCCAAGCCCGGGGAGATTAGGGATTATGTTCTTAGTCAGCTTGGGAGGCTGCCTTAAACCTTATTTAACTAAATTTTAGATTTTTCTATTAGAAATGTCCAAGAAGCGGTATAAGTATCATACCGTGAACCTCCCTGAGCCGCTGGCCGAGAAGATAAGGGAGGTCATCCAAAGCGGAAAGCATGGATATACGAGCATACCCGAATTCGTGAGGAGCGCCGTTAGGAAGTATCTACGGGAGCTGGGATACCTAGAATGAGGCGTCTATCAACCGGCTTCGGCCCCCTCGACCAGGTGCTGGATGGAGGATTCCCAGCTGGCCGCCTCACCCTCATCTACGGCGAGGCTGGGACGGGGAAGACCATCATAGCGGTCTCAACCATCGCCCAATACCTCGCCTCGGATCCCAGGGCGAAGGCCTACTACATAGACGCCGATGGGAAACTCCCCATAGACCTACTACTCAACCTAACAGGAGACGAGGAGATCCTTCAACGCCTATACATCTGGAGGCCTCAAAGCCTGGGGGAGCAGACCCTCATCGCGGAGAGGCTCCCAGACCTCACCCACGGAGAACCCATAGTCTTCGACTCCATCACAGGCCTCTACCGCCTCAAGGCAGCTGAGGAGACCTTCAAAGCCAACAAGGAGCTCAACCATCAGCTAGGCTTCCTAGCTGAGGCCGCGAGGCGTGGAGACTCTCCGATCCTACTGCTGGGGCAGGTTCACAGCATCCTCGAGCCTCCAGGTGGAGTGGAGCCTGTAGCCGATAGGCTGCTCAGATATTGGTGCCAAATCATCATCCGCCTAGAGAGGGTGAGGGGCGCCATCCGGAGGGCTGTGAGGGAGAAACCTAAACCGGAGAGAAGCTGCCTCTACCGGATATATCATGGAGGCTTGATGGAGGCGGAGAGATGAGTATCGCCCAGCTGATCGCTGAGGCCCTATACCTATACTTCCCAGCCTACGTCGCCAACGCCGCCCCAGTCCTCTTCGGCGGTGGAAGACCCCTAGATGGGGGACGCCTATGGAGAGATGGGAGACCAATACTGGGAAGCCATAAAACCCTCAGAGGCGTCCTCTCGGCTCTAATCCTCGGAACCCTAACGGGTCTGGCCCAGACATACATCTCCCAGAATATCCCAATAGACCTCCCAGGATTCTCCTCCTACATCGGCCTGCTGCAATCATTGGGGGCGATCCTCGGAGACCTCTCCACCTCCTTCCTAAAACGACGATTAGGCCTAAAACCTGGATCGATGCTCCCCCTCCTCGACCAGCTCAGCTTCATCCTAGCAGCCATAGCTCTCTCCTATCCCCTACAGAGGCCTACCCCAAGCCTGATCGTTGCTATACTGCTCCTAACTCTCCTCCTACACCCCCTAACAAACTATATAGCCTACCTAATCGGGCTAAAGGGGGAGCCCTGGTAGAGACAAAAGGATAAATGGATTAAAGGACATTTGTCCCTCGATGACCCTCCGCATACAGATCGATGAAAGGCTGGAGAGGGAGTTTAGGAGACTCGCCATGCAGAGATTCGGCTATGGTAGGGGCGCCCTAAGCAGGGCGGCTGAGGAGGCCATAATGGATTGGGTTTCAAAGGTGAAGGGAGTTATGGTTTCCTTCGAGGGCGACCCCGTGGAGGCCATAGATGGACTTCTCTCAGACATCGACATCGACGCCGTGGAGCTTCAGCATCAAGCCATGAAACTATGGCTCACAAAGGTGTTGGGAGATGTATCTCGTTGATACCAACATCTTCCTAGAAGTTCTGCTTGGTAGAGCGAGAAGGGATCGATGTAAGAGTTTTCTCAGGGAGCTGAGGGATGGGCGAAGAAGGGCGATCGTCACCGATTTCACCATCCACTCGATCATAGTCATAATGGATCGGCTGAGGAGGCTGAGGGAGCTTAGAGTCTTCCTTGAGAGCCTCCTCGGCTATAAAGGTCTCCACATCTATCAGACAACCCTATGGGATGAGGTTAAGGCCGTAGAGATGGCTGAGAGATGGGGATTGGATATGGATGATGCCCTCCAATACTCGTCGGCGCTGACGGCTGAGGTGGAGGCAATAGTATCCTACGACAAACATTTCGACGGATTGGAAATTCCAAGGATAGAGCCTTAATCATAAAAAATGATGGATGCCTAAAACACTCGATTCTCCAATTCCCTATGCGTCTCTATGATTCTCCCAGAGTAGTTGAGGATGAAGCCCTCCGGATAGGCTTCGAGGAAGTGGGTCATCGCCTTAAAGCCTGTGCAGTGGCAGGGCGACACCAATCTGAGGTTATAGGGCTTCAAGGCCTCTAGGGTTCTCCTGATGTAGGTGTCATCCCTCCCTATGAGGTGTAACCCCCCTATGACGCCATAGAACTCGCTGAAGCCTCCGAGTCTTGAGACGTGGTTTAGGGTGTTCACTATCCCCGAGTGGCAGCATCCCGTGATGATGAGGGGGCCTCGACCCTTGACATACATCCAGAGGGAGAGGTCATCCCATATCAGGTCAGTCTGCTCCTCTCCGTCGACGACGATGATCCGTCTGCCTCCCCTCGATGGTGGGGGTATATCCTCGAAGCTCTCTCTGGGGATCTCCCCCGTAGTCCATATCCCAGGCGCCACCTCGATGGGCCTCCTCGTCAGGGTGACCTCTCCCCCAGCCTCCTCTATCTCGGCGATGCCCTCCCCCTCTGGGACACCTATCTCCCTGCGTCTTCCGGTTTGATCCTCAAAGAATCTGGGCTGGAAGGTGTGGGGATGCCCATAGACCCTTACTCCCCCTATCTCCCTGACGGCCTCGACGAGGGCTGCTGTGTGGTCGAGGTGGCCGTGGCTGATGATGAGGGCCTCCACGCCTTGGAGGGATAGCTTCATCTCCCTGAGGTTGTGGAGGAAGGCCTCTCGGTCTCCACCGGTGTCGAAGAGGATGCGATGCCTCTCCCCCCTGGAGTCCTCGTATTCTATGAGGAAGGATAGGCCCCAATGCCCCCATAGATTCGTCTCGTAGGCCATGTTATCGGCGATGGTGATGATCTTAAGCCTGCTCACCTGCTCCATCCTCTAAACTATCTCTCCATATCGATTTAGGGTTTGGCGTCCTCACACCTTTTTCAGGGCTTTAGAGCGGAATCTACTTTAGTTCTCGCCCCTCTCTATGTATAGGTCGGTGGAGTTGCCTCGTAGGAGGAAGATGCTCGCCGCTGACGAGGAGCTGGCCAACAAGATAGTGGAGATGGCTAAGCGGAGGGGGGCGACGGTCTTCCAGACGGTGAACCTCATCCTAGAGCAGGCTTTGAGGGCTGAGGAGATGGGAATCTCCCTTCGAGAGGTGGTGGATAAGCGTTGGATGCTGGAGAGGGCTAGGGGCCTCGGCCTCGTCTTCGCCCCTGAACGTCTCCTATACGAGATGGTTGACCTCGCCTATAACCGCGCTAGGAAGAGGGCCTCGAAGATCTGGTTTGAGGTCGGCCGATGGTATGGTGAATACTTCTCGGATAAGGAGGAGCCTCTCAAGGCGGTGGAGGAGGCTCTGGAGCTCCTAACCTTCGGAAACTCCTATTACTCGCTGAGGGATGAGGGTGATGAGGTCTCCCTCTCCATCGTAGGCGACCGCTTCACCGAGGGCTACACCGAGGCTCTAAGCCTCTTCATCGAAGGCGTCTTTAAGGCCCTGGGATATGAGGCCGACTCTAGGGAGGTCTCTCGGGGTGCCATCCACTATCGATTCGGGAGGGTGGGCGATGATTAAGGGCGTGAAGGATACAAAGTTTCTAGTGGTTCCCGCGGAGCTGGCTGATAGACTTAAGGAGGTGGCTGTGAGGCATAGGGTCTCCCTCTCCGCCTATGTCGCCTCGATACTGAGGGAGGCCTTGAGGGCTGAGGAGATGGGTGTCACCCTCGGGGAGGCCTTAAGCCTCTATCGGATGATGGAGATTCAGCGTGGAGCTGGAGTCCTTCAGGCTCCTAGGACGGCCCTCCAACCCTTATTGTCGAAAGCCTATAGGGAGGCGGGTGAGGAGCTTAGAAATCTATGGTTTGAGGCCGGTAGATGGTATGGCCAATACCTGAAGACGAGGCTGGGAGATGAGAACCCTATAGGGTTTCTGGAGGAGGTTTTGAGGCATCATTGGAACCTCGATGAGGTCTCCTTTAGGGGAGACGACTTGGAGCTCCTCGTCACCTTCATCTCCTTCACCCTCTCCATGGAGGGGACTGAGCTGCTTTCATGCTATATCTCCGGAATTCTCCACTCCCTCGGGTTTAGGGAGGAGGATCGCTCCATCCTCGAGGGATTAGCCAGGATCAGGTTTAAGCGTATGGCTGGGTGGAGCCTTAAGAACCAGTAATCCATCCCGAATCTTTCAGCGGTGTCAGAACTCTTTTTAGGATTTAGCCCTCGATCACTATGGGAGTGGAGTTGGGGGTCTTTCTCCTAGGTGTAGGCAGCGGTGGAGTAAACATCCTCTCCAGAGCCTATATAGAGTATGACACCATCAGGAAGTCCGGCTCCTTCTGCTACTGTATAAACTCCAGTGAGAGGGATTTCAGGAGGGTTAGGGAGCGCTTCAAGAAGGCTCACATGAAGCGTATGCCTAAGCGCTTCGTCATGAGGGTTGTCGGCCCAGGCTTCGGAGCCGGTAAGGATGCCGAGAAGGGCCTCGAGATGTACAGGGAGGAGAGTACGAAGATACTCGACGAGATTGAGGCCATCTATAATAAGCATAGATTCGCCATAGGCTTCTCCATAGGCTGCCTAGGCGGAGGCTTCGGATCACTGACCCTCGCCGAGGTCACCAGGGACGTGGCCAGCAGATTGGGGATCCCCATCATACCCATGGCGACGCTCCCGAGACGGGGGGAGGGAGAGCTGCTGCTGGAGAACGCGAGGAAGGGTTTGGCACACCTCATCGAGCTTGGATTACCCCCAATACTATACGACAACGAACGGGCCGGTGTATACAGCCCCTCCATAGGCGTTGCGATGATGATGGCCAACAGAGTGATAGCAGGCACCATAGCCGGCCTCGTCGACGCGGTTGAATACAGCGAATTCGCCGTTCCACCCATCGACATCAGGGATGTAACCCGCATCATCAAACGGGACTGCGCAGTCTTCACATCCATGAGAACCGATGATGTCCACCTACTCAAATCTTGGAAGGAATACCTGATGAGGCGAAACCTGTCTTTGGAGACGGAGCCCATCGAAAAATCATCAGTCTTCTGCATCTTCCAAGGACCAGAGTTCCCCAAGACCATCGCCGACGACGTCTCAAAATATCTAAGATGGAGATACAAGGCCAGAGACGCCATAACATCAGCCCTTGAGGGGGAGGCCTTCAAGGAATACTCGATAACGGCGTTGATCTACGGCATGTCCCTCGATAAGATCAAGCCAAAACTGGAGCCGATGAAGTCACTGAAGGAACGCCTCTTTGGATAGCCCGTCAAGAAGCGTCACCCTCTCTTGTCAAGATCACTTAAAATTATCTCACTCTACCTCTATTTCTTAACCAATTCAATCTGAGATGAAGAAAAGCGCCTCGGAAGACCTGGAGAGGGGAATCCCCAACGCCGTTCAGTGATCGATAAACCCCAAATGATGAGACATTATAACGCATCTCTTGATATACTCCCAAAAGGATGTTGTATACATCGGCCCCCTCCCTGTTTACATAGCTTTAAATAGGACAGCCCAGTGAACCCGATCAGCAGCGAGGAGGGGACACCCTCCCGCTGAGAGAAAAGGAGGAAAAGAAGAAGATGATGCACAGTAGAGGGCTGCGAGCGCTGCTACTTGTAACCCTAATGATGACAGTGCTAAGCTTCGCAACACCAACCTATGCTAACCCAGTTACAATTGATTACGTCGTTAACAAGGACACGGGGGTCGCCGTGAAGATCCCCTCCAAAACCCCAAACAACGGTACATATGATCAAGTCATCATCGTTAATGGTACTGGTGTAACCGCCGGCAAGACTGTGAAGCTCTATTGGGACCTAGTCCAGGACTGGGATGGGAAGGCAGGTCTACTGAATAGCACTAAGGCAAAGGCGGATGGCTCCTTCGAGATATGGTTTAAGGTTCCGGAGGCGACCAACGGCGTTCACTGGATATGGATTGAGGATGTCTCATCCTCAACCTATGATTACGTGAACTTTACGATCCTAGCCACGCTGGAGCTCTCCGCCGATTCCGGTCTACCTGGAGATGAGATAACCGTCGATGGCTATGGCTTCTCCAGTAAAGCCAACGTCACCATCGGCATCGAGAACGTTACCTTTGGAGGTACATACTACAAACAGCTAGCCGTCGTTTCAGAGACATCCTCCCTCGGTTCCTTCACTAAGACGGTCACGATTCCTAAGGGCTTGAAGTATGGCAACTACATGATAAATGCCACCGATGGCAAGGGAGTAACAACTTTAACTCTCTTCGTAATTGGGCCCGCGGTCACGTTCTCACCCACCAGCGGCCCAGTTGGAACCGTCGTAACAGTCACAGGCCGAGGGTTCACCGCAAATAGTTACGTCAAGAGCATTCTCCTCTCAGGAATCAACTGCACTCAGGTTAGCACGATCAAGATCGGAGCTAACGGGAAGTTCACAGGACAATTCGTCATACCTTCTGTTGCAAAGACAGGTAAGTACACAATTACGGTAGTAGACAAAGGTGGCTTAGCAGGGACGGAGGACTTTGAGATCACGGGTCTATCATCCATCACGGTGGAGCCCAGCCATGGTGTTCAGGGTGCCACGGTGTCTATCCATGGATACAACTTCACGCAGCTGAAGGGTAAGAAGGTAGGAGTGTTGCTCGTAAATGCCACCTCAGGTGCTGTGAAAGCAAATCTAGGGACCTTCAAGACTACCGCTGATGGTGAGTTCTCGGGCACATTTACAGTTCCTGCCGTTGCGACTGGTAAGTATGTGATCAAAGCCAATCAGACGGCCTATTCGATTAACGCAACCACTTCCTTCAGGGCTGGCTTAATGATAGTCATCCTATCACCTTCAGAGGGACCTGTTGGAACTAAGGTTACGATCACTGGCTCCGGGTTCACAAAGGGTGGTACTTGGAACGCCACTTTCAACGGTGAGGATATCGGCTTAGGTCCTGCAAAGGCAGTTGCCGGCGATGGGACGCTGAGCGGTACCTTCTATGTGCCGCAGGTCGATGTGGGAACCTACACAGTCACCGTATTGGACATCGCCTCCGACATCGAGGTGACGGCCACCTTCAAGGTTACCGGTGTTCCTGAGGTAGTTGTCGAGCCTTCATCGGCTCCACAAGGCTATAATGTGACCATCAAGGGTTGGAACTTTGCTGACATTGCAGGTGGTGCTCTTACCTTCAAGCTCAAGAACGATACGAACACATGGGACATAGGGGTATGGGCAGGGCCAGCCTTGACTCCTGCGACAACGGACTCTGATGGTAACTTCACTGCCTGGTGGAACTTCGTGGATTCAACTGGAGCAAAGATTACACTTGATGTCGGAGACTATGTGATCAACGTCACGGATTCTAAGGGCATCACCGTTGAAGTGCCCTTCAAGGTCGTGGAGGAGACCATAGAGTGCAGTTCGAGGAAGGCCGAATACAACATCGGGGACACTGTGGCCTTCGATATTAAGAGCAGCTTCCCGAAGAAGACCTCCTACATCGAGATCTACGACCCCGATGGCAACCTCTTCTGGAATACCACCATATTGACAACGTGGAGGAAGGTCGGCACTATCTACACCGTGCCCTACTACAGCCAAGTGGATGCCTCCGGCAACCCGATGATCCTGCCTCCAGATGCGCCTACAGGCACCTGGACCTGGAAGTGGTATAACAGCACCGGAACCGTGTTGGCCAGTGGCAACTTCACTGTCCTCCCAGCCGTTGAGACCCTCCTCGAGGAGAAGATCTCCTCGGTGGAGGAGTCTGTCCAGTCTCTCTCCGAGGATGTGGCTGGGCTGAAGGAGGACATCTCCGGCGTGAAGAGCGATGTGGCAGCTCTGAAGAGTGATGTGGCTGCGGCTGCCTCCGCGGCTAAGGATGCCAAGGAGGCCGCCTCGGCGGCCCAGGAGGCCGTCGCCCAGATCGCCGAGACCGCCAACGCAGCTAAGTCCGCGGCTGAGGAGGCTAAGGCTGCTGCTGAGGAGGCTAAGACGGCTGCCAGCGGATTGACGCCGCTGATCTACGGTGCTATAGGCGTCTCCCTGATCGCAGCTCTCGCAGCCATAGTATCCCTCATCCAGATCAGTCGGAGGATCGCCGGCTGATCTGGCTGAGAACCCCTCTTTCTTTTCTATAAGGCCTTCTTATAGTGAGAAATAGGGTTGTTTAATTCTTTATGATGTTTCTTGTGAAGGCTTCCACGAGTCTTATGGTGTTCTCGAAGTCTTCTCTGTGGGCTATGGCTGCTGGGCCGTGGATGTATCGACATGGAACTGCTATGGTTCCGCTGGGGACACCCCTCTTCGTCAGGTGTATGGCTCCTGCATCGGTGCCGCCCATCGGCATCTCCTTAAACTGGTAGGGTATCCCCTCAGCCTCAGCTGTCTCGATGAGTGTTCTAAGCACCTTTGGATGGGTTATCGTCGCCCTGTCGACGATGGTGATCACCGGCCCCCTCCTCAGCCTCGCCGACATCTGATGGGGCTTAGACCCTGGAACGTCGGCTGCGAAAGTTCCCTCCAGCGCTAGGGCGTAATCCGGCTCCAGCTGCCAGGCTGCGGTTCTCGCACCCCTTAGACCCACCTCCTCCTGGACGGTTCCCACGGCGACGATGTTCACATCCGCCTCGCAGAGCCTCTTGAAGGCCTCGACGAGAACTGTGCAGCCAGCTCTATCATCGAAGGCCTTACCCATCAGGTAGCCATCGCCCAGCTCAGTGAAGGCTGTGTCAAAGACGCCCGTCATACCTACGTGGCATCCCCTCTCCAGGGCCTCCTCCCGGCTTTTAGCCCCGACATCTATGAAGAGATCCTCTAGGGGTACCACCTTCTTACGTTCCTCCTCCTTCATTATATGTGGAGGCTTGGTGCCGACTATGCCCCTCAACTCGCCTCTACGCCCCCTCAACCTGAATCTCTGCCCTGGCAGTATTCGCTCAGCTATCCCGCCTAGGGGGTGGAACCTTAGGAAGCCCTCCTCCTCTATATGGGTGATGAGGACGCCGACCTCATCCATGTGGGCAGCCAGCATCACCAGCGGCCCCCTTCCCCGATGGTGGAAGAAGATGTTCCCCAGTCTATCCACCTCCACCTCATCCGCATAGCCCTCCAGCTCTCCTCTCAGCAGCTCCCTAACCTCCTCCTCGTATCCCGGAGGGCCATAGGCCTCTGAAAGCCTCCTCAAAAGCCCTACATCCAATCCCTTTCACCTCTAAGCGGCGTAGTGATTCAATGTTATTAACCTCATCGGAGGGCTTAGACGGAAGGGTGTTAAGGAGGGAGAGGGGAGAACTTAATGGAGTGAGTCGCCGTCTAATCCTCACCCTAATCCTCCTGGAGCTCCTCTCCCTGGGGGTCTACATCGCCTATAGGCCTAGCGGCTCCCCTAGGGAGGTCTCCCTAGATTGGGCCTCCCATTGGGGTGGGGAGGCGAGGGAGTATGCCAGGGCTATGACCCTCTGCCGTGGATACCTCTATATCACCGGCTCAACCGATAGCGTCGGCGCCGGTAAGAGCGACATATTCCTATTGAAGTATGCTCGGGATGGCCGCCTAATCTGGAATAGAACCTGGGGTGGAGAGGGGTATGACATGGGTAGAGCCATAGCAACCGATGGACGATACATCTACGTCGTAGGCCTATCCTACATCGGGGAGGAGTCTAAGGCGGTTCTATTGAAGTACGACGCCGAGGGCCACCTCCTCTGGTCTAGGCTCTGGGGGCCACCTGAGGGGGCCATAGCCCGGGGCGTAGCCGTCGATAAGCGGGGAGACATATACGTGGCGGGATACATCGGAGGCGTAGCCCATGGAACGAGCAGAGTCTTCCTCCTAAAATACGCTGGAGATGGAGACCTCCTATGGAGTAGAACCTGGGGTGAGACCAGCGGAGACTACTGCTGGGCCATAGCCCTCGACGACGCCGTATACCTAGGCGGCACAGCGACGCCAAGCCCCTATAGAACGGAGATGTTCCTAGCGAAATTCAGCTTCGACGGGGAGCTCCTATGGGTTAGGAGATGGGGCGCCGGAATCCAGAATTATGGCTGGGGCCTCACCGCGAGTAGAGGCCGCATCTATCAGGTAGGCTTCACCCAGAATGTTCAGGGGGACGCCGACGTCGCCCTCCTCTGCTACAATAGGGATGGAAGCCTCCTCCACGTCTCGATATGGGGTGAGATGGGTGAGGACTATGGATGGGCCGTGGCAGCCGCAGGCCCCTACCTATACGTAGTGGGCCACACCTATCGACGTGAACCATACAAGTGGAATGACGCCCTGATAGTCAAATGCACAAGGGAGGGGGAGCTCCTCTGGAATCGGACGTGGGGAGGAATGGGAAGCGACATAGCGAGAGCCGTGGTGATAGACGGCGACCACATATACGTCGCTGGCATAACCTACGGCCTGAGGAGGGGTGGACAGGCTTTCCTAGCCGGATACACCTCCCCAAATAGGGGTTTCACACCGATAGCTAAGATAGCCGCCGCCTCCATCGTCATCGACGCCCTCGCGATAACGCTCTTATCGATGAGGGCTTTCAAACTCGCCAAAACTCGTCGAGCCTAATGGCCTTCACCCCCTCATAGTATAGAGCCGCCGCAAACAAGCCGTGGAGCAGTCGATGAGGATTAAACCTGCTGGAGCAGACCTTGAAGGATGTTGAGAGGCGTTTCACTCTTCCAAAGAGTGGATAGGGAGACCATAGAGATAGCCATGAGATTTGATACAACCATCTATGATGCCAGTTATGTGGCATTAGCTCGCCATCTAGACACGACTCTATACACGGCGGATCAGGAGTTGATCAGGAAGATCAGTCTCCCCTGTATAATACCCATATCGGAGCTCAAGTGAATATCAAAGCCTTTATTAATCACCCAAGCCCCTCTTCTCCAACCACCTTGAGATGCGTGTTTGAGATTGAGGTTTGATGAGTTACCCATAAGCGTCGAGGTGAAGCGTGGAGTCGCAGACCTAGGCTTCACCGAGATGTTTCCGATACAGGAGAGAGCTATCCCCCTACTATTGGAGGGTAGGGATGTTATAGGGCAGGCGAAGACGGGGACGGGTAAGACCGCCGCCTTCGCAATCCCCATGATCGAGCGCTTAGACTGGAGCCTAAAGGAGGTTCAGGGCCTGGTGTTGACGCCTACGCGTGAGCTGGCCCTCCAGGTCGCTGGGGAGATCAACGCCCTCGCCCGCTACACCCCTCTAATGGCCTCAGCCATCTACGGCGGAGTCTCCCTTCGAAGGCAGATCGATGAGTTGAGAAGTGGAGTCCAGATCGTCGTTGGGACTCCTGGAAGATTGATCGATCACCTAAATCGGGGAACCCTGAGGCTTAGAGCCGTCGACATCGTCGTCTTGGATGAGGCTGACAGGATGCTGGATATGGGCTTCATCGACGACATCGAGTATATACTGCGGCGTGTGCCGAGGCGGAGGCAGATGAGCCTCTGGTCAGCCACCATCGACGCCAGAACCAGGAGGCTTTCAAGGCGCTACATGCCTAGAGCTGAGATGGTCATAGTCAGCCGAGATGAGATCGCCGTGGAGGAGATCGATCAGAGGTATTTGAGGGTCTCCCCCTATGAGAAGCCTGAGACCCTTAAGCGGTTGATCGGGCATCTAGGCATAGGGAGGGCCATCATCTTCTGTCGAACCCGCAGGGGAGTTGAGGCTCTAACTAGGAGGCTTAGGAGAGACGGCTATGACGCCGAGGCCCTCCACGGCGGCTTTACGCAGGCGAGGCGTGAGGCGGTTCTAAGGGCCTTCAGGGAGCGTCGTCTAAGCCTCCTGGTGGCGACGGAGGTGGCTGCGAGGGGCCTCGACATAGAGGATGTCCCCTACATCATCAACTATGACATCCCCAGAGACCCCCTGATGTACTTCCATCGTATAGGGAGGACGGCCAGGGCTGGTGGAAGGGGGACGGCGATAACCCTCGTCTCCTATGGAGAGGAGGTTGAGCTGAGCCGCATTAAGGCCTTAACATCCACTCGGATAAAGAGGATGGTTCTACCCCCAGACTTCCTCCTCTAACCTCTCACCGCGTAGTGGAGCGCCTTCTCCGCATGTATTCTCGCCGTATCAAAGAGTTTCACTGATGTATGTCCCTGATTTACCAGGAGGGGAATCTCCGTGCAGCCTAAGACAACTCCCTCGGCTCCCCTCTCCACCAAGTCGTTGATGATCCTGAGGAATTCCCTCCTCGACTCGTCTCGAAGTATTCCCCTGGAGAGCTCCTCGAAGATCACCCTATTGATGTAGGCTCTATCCTCCTCCGGTGGCACAAGCACCTCAATCCCATATCTGGCTAGTCCCTCCCTGTAGAAGGGATGCTCCATGGTGAACCTCGTCCCTAGGAGTCCCACGGTTTTAAGCCCCTCATCCATGATCGCCTCGGCTGTGGCGTCGATGATGCTGATAAGCGGTATAGGCGACTCCGCCGATAGCTCATCGAAGAGTATATGCATCGTATTTGTGGCTATGATGGCGAAGTCTGCCCCAGCATCGGCGAGGCTCCTCAACCCCCTGAGGAGCTCCCCCTTAATGCTTCTCCAATCCTCCCTCTCCATCCAATCTATGAACCTCTGAAAGCTGACGCTGTAGATGACGATCTCAGGATAGCTGTGATCCCCATAGAGCTCCTGATACCTCCTTACAATATGGAGGTAATAGACGACCGTCGACTCAGGGGTTAGCCCACCCAAAATCCCGATTCTCTTATACATGAATATCTCCTATCTCTACGTCCATTAAAGTCTGTCTTAAGGCTTCAAGGAGCATTGGATTTGCCTCATTTGACTCCGCAGATTCTACATGCCATCCATGCGTAGGCCTTTATCGCGTTGATGTAGTCCTCGATCCTTATGTGATCCTGATCGGTGTGGGCGAAGCGTTCCTCCCCTGGGCCGAAGCCGACGGCGGGTATGCCCCTCCAGGCGTAGAATCTCCCATCGGTCATGAAGCGCCACATCCCAAGTTTCACATCTCTCTTTATGGCCTCCTCCACCGCCCTCTTAGCCTCCCTAACCATCGGTTGATCGGGGTCTACGCGGTATCCCGTGAAGGGGTGATCCTCGATTCTCCGCATTATCTCAACGCTGGCATCCAGCTCTGGATCCCTCTTCCTCAGCTCCTCTATGAGGAGCTCCAGCATCCTCCTCAATTCCTCTGGTGTTAGGTTAGGCGTATTCCTACAATCCATGGTGATCTCGGCCACCCCTGGGATGACGTTCACCGCCTCCGGCCTCGTCTTAAGCATGGTTACGGCGAGGGTGGTTTCACCATATTCTGGGTGGGTTGGCAGCATTGGTATAATCCTCGATCTGATCTCCTGGATGATCTCCGCCGCCTTGTAGAGGGGGTTGACTCCACGGTCGGGGGCGCTGGCGTGGCAGCTTCTCCCCCTTATCTCCATTCTCACGGTTATCGCTCCCCTATGGCCTAGGTGGATGTTGAGATTCGTCGCCTCGCCTATTACGGCTAGATCGCCTAGGAATCCATCTCTAATGGTCTTGAGGGTGCCGTAGCCTGAGGTCTCCTCCTGGGCGACGGCGGCTAGTTTCACGTCTCCTAGAAGTGGGGTCTCCAGCTCGCGGAGGATTGAGAGGGCCATAGCCATCGCCGCCACGCCCCCCTTCATGTCGCAGGCTCCCCTGCCATAGATCACCTCTCCCTCAACGCCGAAGGCTGATCCATCCATTATCTTCGCGGAGTAGGGATCCGCCATTGTTCCAGGGGGCACATGATCTAGGTGTCCATTGAATAGGATCGAGCGTCCTCCGCCGATTCCCCTCATCTCAGCTTTAACATTGTGGATCTCATCCACCTCGACCTTCAAGCCCGCCGCCCTGAGATGCTCCCCAACTATGAGGGCGGCCTCCCCCTCCTCGCCGCTTAGGCTTGGAGTTCTGATGAGCTCCCTGAGAAGCCTAATCGCCTCGCCTCTCCGTCTCTCAACGATCCTATCGATCTCCTCCAAGAGTCTCTCCATGTCACTCCCCTCCGTTGGGTGTCTCTCAACGCCCCGCTGTGAATTCTAATCCCGCCTTAACCGATTTGTCTCTCCATTAAAATAGCTCATCGCCCCATTAGATGGAGATGTCCGTCTACTTCGCCTCCCAGCCCTCGTCGAGGGAGATAGAGGAGATGGTTGAGGGATTCCCCTCCTGGATAGAGGTTGATCTCGATGCGATAACCTGGAATCTGGAGGCGATTAAGCGGAGGGTCGGCGTTGAGGTGATACCCTGCATCAAGGCCAACGCCTACGGCCACGGCTTAGTCCCCGTGGCGGCGCATCTTATGGAGCTTGGAGTCCGCCGCTTCCTCGTCGCAAAGCTCCCTGAGGCCCTAGAGCTGAGGGAGGCGGGGTTGAGCTGCGGCATCATCAATATGGATCCCCTCTACTCCATGAGGAGTTACGAGACCATTGTGCGGCTGGGGATAACCCAGGTTGTCTACACCTTGGAGGCGGCGCGTCGTCTAAATGAGGCCGCTGAGAGGCTGGGGGAGAGGGCGGGGGTCTTCATCAAGATCGACACGGGTCTAGGCCGTGTGGGAGTTCGATATGATGAGGCCCCCGATTTCATAGAGCATTTGACGAGGCTGCCCAACATCGATTTGGAGGGGGTCTTCTCCACCTTCATGGAGGTTCCAGAGGTTGATAGGGTTCAATTGGAGAGGCTGCTACGGGTCTGCGGGGAGCTGGAGAGGAGGGGGATAGACCCAGGAACTCGATCCATAGCCAGCAGCTACGGCATTCTACACCACCCAGACTCCTATCTCGACGCCGTTAGGCCTGGGATAACCCTCTTCGGCGTCCACCCAGAGGAGGGGTCTGAAGCCTTCATGGAGTTGAGGCAGGCCCTAGTCTTCAAGGCCAGAGTGGAGCAGGTGAAATGGGTTGAGGAGGGTGAACCCCTCACCTACAATAGACGCTTCATCGCCCCGAGGAGGATGAAGGTTGCCACCATCCACGTCGGCTACTACGACGGCTACCCCAGAGGCCTAACAAATAAGGGGCTAGACCTCATCTCAGGCGAATATAGAAGGGTGGTGGGCACAGTCTCCCTAAACCACCACCTCATAGACGTAACAGGACTCGAAGTGAAGCTGGGAGACATAGTGGAGCTCATAGGACGTGGAAAGAACAACGTCAGGAGAGTCGCGGAACTCGCAGGCATAACCCCCTACCAGCTACTGATCAGCCTAAACCCCATGACACCCAGAGTCTACTACAAGAACGGCAAACCCATCGCCATAGAACCCAAATAGATTTTATATCCCTCCAAGCCGAAGAATCTAAAAGGGGCCGGGGTAGCATAGCCTGGCAATGCGCTGGACTCATGATCCAGAGGCCGAGGGGCCAGCGCCCAGGCCGGATAAAGATCGTGGGTTCAAATCCCACCCCCGGCACTCACAACTAACACATAAAACCAATTAACAATTCGCTGATCATAGACTGCTCCTCTTCTTCAAGGAGGAAAATATCAGGAATATCGCAACGGTAATCATTCCTCCAACTAGAATAATTCCCATCGGCTCCTGCCAGAAGGGTCTCTGCCATTCGATAGTTAGGGGGCCAACTAGATCTTCAATGGTAGTTAAGCCATGTTTCCGATCGTCGACGCCGGTGATCTCAAAGATTATGCTGCCAGGCTCCTCTCTGACGGCCGTATATTTCCAGATTTTATCATGGGATGACCAGATCATGGGTTCGTCGTTCACGTATAGGTCTCCATCCTCACCTGTGAATGGCTCTTTATCGTATTCGTAGAGAGCCCTGAACCAGACGGTTTCCATTCTACCAATACTCGTGATCTCTTTGGACACCCCTCCATCAACGATCACAATACGATCCCAGATGCAATCGATGGTATTCGCAGAGAAGGCCGTCAATCCATACCTCTCATCGGAGATAGATGCCACAGTGAATACGTATCTACCAACGTCATCCTTTATTACCGTATCATTTAAGGTGATGCTTCCCTCAAATCTAGACCCGTCATACTCATATTCACCAACCCATGAATAAGGAAGAGTTCCACCAACATCTATCCTAGAATCATCAACAGACAACTTAATATTAACTCTATCGAAGATAACGCTAACATCATTAGAATTAAAAACAGATAACCCGTACAAGGGATCAGAGATACCTACAACCCTATAT
>JAGHBJ010000095.1 GCA_021161045.1 Candidatus Bathyarchaeota archaeon | reverse complement strand
GATTTGGAACCGTGACAGAAACAATTTTTAACAGATACCTAACGATACCATATTATGCGTGAAGTCCCTGATAACTCTGAGAACCCCACACTTATGACCCATACTCCACTCAAGTGACTAACCTATATGCTCCTCCACAAGATCTAGGATAACATGATCTCCAAGACAACACCTCGGTCACTCAATCAACCTACCAAGTGACATACCTCGGAAAAGCCACCAAGCTCCTTAAACCACTTCAACCAGCACAAGAATCAGTCAAAATAAAAATGATTACACTAAGAAGATAATATTATCGTTTATTCCTTTATGATGTATTTGCTGGCTGGCGGCGGCTCTGGATCCAGACCCTTACGTTCACGCACCTTCCTAACGATCTCCGGTAGCAGTGTATCAGGGACTGGAGCCCAGTGGTCGAAGGTGCACTGCCAGAAGGCGCTTCCAGAGGTGGCTGATCGCATCTCCTGTGAGAGGCCGAGGCTCTCTGCGACGGGTATGTAGCCGGTGATGAAGACGATGGGCCCCTTCTGCTCCACGCTGTATATGCTGCCCCTCTTCCTGCTTATCAGTCCCGTGACGTTTCCCATCTCCTCTGGGGGCACTCTCACCTGGATCTTGTAGATGGGCTCCAGCAGCGTAGGCTCGGCTGAGAGTATGCCTGCGTAGATGGCCTGTCTTGTGGCGGGCATTATCTGAGCTGGCCCCCTGTGGACGGGGTCTTCGTGGAGCTGTGCATCTACGAGGGTTACCTGAACACCTCTTATGGCTTCGCCTGCGAAGGGACCTGCCTCCATGGCCCAGTGGAATCCTCCTGCGATGTGCTCCTTCACCTCCCTTAGATATTGGACGCCGGTTGTTGCGTCGACAAGGATGTTGGCGTTTCGGTCGATGGCGATTACATCCCTCGCCTCCCTCGAAGACCAGCCCGCCTCCTTCATCAAGACCTCCAATCGCTTCCTCCTGGACAGCGCCTCGGTGAGCACGCCGGTTCTTATGAGCTCCACAACCCTCTCGTCGAGAGGTTTGACGACGAACCAGAGCTTGTTATGCTTATTCGGGCTCTTACCCAGAAACGGCCCAGCCTCCTTCCTTATCGTCTCCCTGTAGACGACGGTCGGCTCTGAAGCGATGACCTCGACGCCATACTCCCGCTTCAGATCCTTCAGGGCGATCTCCAGGTGGAGCTCACCCATGCCGGAGAGGAGATACTCACCGGTCTCCTGGTTGATCGTCGACACTAGGTTTGGATCTTCTATGGAGAGCTTGGTCATCGCATCGATGAGCCTTGGGAGATCTCTTGGATGCTTAGGCTCAACAGCTATTGTTAGAACTGGATCTGAGATGTACTTCAACTCCTCGAAGCCGACGGCCATGTCTCGATACTCGTAGTCGACGATGGTCTCCCCAGCCCTCGCATGCTCGAGGCCAAGGATGGCTGCGATGTTTCCGCAGGGTATGTGGTCGACGACCTCCCTCCACTGACCCATGTAGATGCTGACCTGCTGGATCTTATGCGCCCTGTTGGCCATCAGGAGGTAGACGTCGTCTCCCCGCTCTATGGTGCCGGAGAAGACCCTTCCAGTGCTGACGATGCCGGCTTGGGGGTCAACCTTAACGTTGGTGAGGCAGACGACGAGGGGGCCATCCTCATCGAGCTCCATCATGGCTCTGCCGATCTCGCTGTTCAGGTCTCCCTTCCAGATGGCTGGAAGCCTGAAGGGCTGAGCCTCAACGGGGCTGGGAAGGTGGTTGACAACCATCTCCAGGATGGCCTCATGCAGAGGCAACAGCTTCCTAAGCTCGTCGAGCTCCTCATTCTTGTAATACTCGACGATGTCGCTGAACTTCAACCCCTTCCTCTTCAGCATGGGTATGGTGAAGCCCCATCGGTCTAGGGCTGACCCAAAGGCGACGGTTCCCTCAGCGGCGTTGACGGTCCACTTGTTCCTAATCTCCTCCGAGCCGTAGGTCTGGACTATGGTGTTGAATTGGTTGATGATGCGTAGCAGCTTCTTCTGAACCCCCGCGGCGTCGAGCTTCAGCTCCTTGATGAGCCTGTCGAACTTGTTGATGTATAGCACCGGCTTCACCCGCTCCCTGAGGGCGGCTCGGAGCCTGACCTCGGTCATGATCTGGAACTCCTCCACGGCGTCGACGAGGAGTATGCAGCCGTCCAAAGCCCTCAGGGCCCTGGTGACTTTGCCTGAGAAGTCTACGTGGCCTGGGGTGTCGATGAGGTTGATGACATACTCCTCTCCGTCGCGCTCGTAGAGGAGGCTCATGTTAGCCGTCTTTATTGTGATGCCTCTCCTCTGCTCCTCCTCTAGGTAGTCGAGCGCCCTCATCTCTCCTGCCCTGCTTGGAGCTATCATACCAGCCATGGCTAGGAGGCTGTCGCTCATCGTCGTCTTCCCATGGTCTATATGGGCTATGATTCCGATGTTCCGGATCCTCTCCTTATTATGCATCAGCTTCAATATCTCACTCGTCTGCTTGAACCTGGGCATACACCAAACCCCTTGAGCTTCCTATATGGGAAAAGGCATGCCTTTTAAATCTATTCGTCGAACCCTCCCTCCCTCAGCGTGAGGATGGCCAGCAGAGTTAAAACAGCTAAGGAAAGGCTGGCGGATATAGGGCCGTTGAAGCCTAGATGGTCGTAGAGGAGGCCTCCTATGATTGGGGCTGGAAGCGATATAAGACCCATAAGGGCGTTGAGGTCTCCGAAGGCTCTTCCACGTTCATCCTCGCCGACGATGTCCGATAGATAGGCGTTGAAGGCTGGAATCCACATGGCTAGGGAGACTCCCCAGAGGGCGTGGAGGAGGAGGTAGACGCAGAAGCCCCTGAAGAATAGATAGCCTGAGAGGCTCGTAAGCCAGAGGAGGGTGGATGAGAGGAGGAAGGGTCTGCAGCCATATCTGTCGATGAGGCGGCCCATGGGTATCTGGGTCACAACCGTGGCGGCGCAGAGGACGTTCATCAGCAGGCCCAGCTGGGTGAGGCTGAGGCCGTAGGATCTCATCAACATCCCGAGGAGTATTCCCTCCACCATGGTGGAGGAGAGGCTGTCAACCATTCCCACGATGTAAAGCCTTGACAGGATTCCCCTAGGCCTTATTAGATTCCCAATATCCCTTAGAAGCTCCCCAGGGTTTAGGCTTCCTCCCCTATGGGTCTCGGAGACGTAGAGCCATACTATGCTCAGCGAGACAGCGTCCGTTAAGATGATTGTTGCAAGGAGGGGCCTCATCCCCACTCGATCGGCGAGTAGGCCCGCGGCGGCTGAGAATATGAGGCCTGGCAGGAACCAGCTCTCCGAGAGATAGCTGTAGGCCCTCCCCCTCTCACCGGTCTCCACGGACTCTGCGACGATGGAGTAGGCCGCCGGAACCCATAGGGCTTCGCTGAGGGAGAGGAGGAGCACCGCCGGTAGGAGCTGAGGCCAGTTGGAGGCTGCGACGATGAGCGCTATCGATGCGATGCCTAGGAGGTAGGCCATAAGCATCGGCCTCTTCCTCCCTAAAACGTCGGAGAGTCTCCCCGTCAGGAGTTGAAGCGTCGAGGTAACCCCGATGCGTATCCCCCTCAAAAGCCCCAGAGCCGTCATGGAGGCCCCGAGGCTGAGGACGTAGGGCTGCCATAGGACATAGAATATGGTCCAACCCATGGATGAGATGAACTCCCCGATGACTATCGCCGATATATTCCGATTCAAGAGCTGGAGGCTATTCTCCCCCTCATCCTCCACACTTAATACAGGCCTCCGAGGTCTAAGGGGATAAAGAGCTGGTTCCTTATAGCCTTGTCAGTGGGTTTTGGGATGTCTACGTATCATATCCAGCTCTGTAAGTCCAAGCCTCTTCATCAACTCGGCCACTACGGAGTCCAGGAAGATCATGACTGATAGCTCGAACATGGTGCCTAGAGGCGCCAGGTCGTAGATGCCCCTGATCTGCCGACGCTCATAGTCGGTCTCCGCATCGATCTTAGTTCTCCCCTTTACGACGACGAGGATATCAGCATGTCTACCGATGGGAGACTCGGGGTGAGACGTGATGGCAATGATCCTGGCCCCCACCTCCTTGGCGGCCTCAACCTGGACGACGACTGTCCTCGTAACTCCGGAGCCTGAGATGGCGACTACCAGGTCTCCCCCCTCCAGGGCGGGGGTTATGGTCTCACCGCTGACATAGACGTTGAAGCCTAGATTCATCAGCCTTAGAGCGAAGGCTCTGCCCACGAAGCCGCTTCTACCCGCGCCGACGATGAGGATACGCCTATCCTTAGCCTCCAATATGGCCTCCACCATCCGCTCTATCTCACCCTCATCTATCCCCTCGATGATCCTGCTAATGCCGTCGATGAGATATCTTGAGACCTCCTTGACGGAGCTCATATCAGCCTCGCAGATGGGTTGGGGTCAATCCTTATATGGTTTCTCCAGGTGTTGATATATATGGTAAATATTGGATGAGCAAAACATATATAAAGCAACTTAAAATAAAAGTCAAATCGAATTCGTTCCTCTCAATTTTGAGGCGAGCGTTAGGCCTTATGGTATAGGCGGCATACATCGTTCTTTCCTCGGATGACGTTGTTGATGGCGATCTCCGCTATGGCTGAGCATAGCTCCGCTATTATCCGTAGATCGCCGAGGAGCGAGCTGAGGATGGCGGCCGTCTCGGGGTTAAGCCTATTCACCATCTCCCTCATCATATTCTGCTCCTCCATCTCAACGGTCTCCCTGAGATCGACGGCGTCGCTGGCGATCTTTATGTTCTCATCGAAGATGCTCTTAACAGCCTTATCGAACATGGTGAAGGTTATGAGGGCTATCTGCCCTAAACGCTCATAGAGTTCATCCTCGATCTCGGAGTCTAGGAGCTTCACGACGTTGGAGGCGAGGTCGTTCACCCTATCGCCGATGAGCTCCAGGAACCTTATGATGGTGCTATCCTCGATGATCTCCATGGGATCCTTAACGCCGATCTCCTTGGCTATGAGGTTCGACTGCTGAGCTGAGGAGAGGAGGCGTGATATAAGCCAGTAGAGGGTGTCGGTCTCATGCTCCCTCGTGAGGGCGTCGAGGGCTAAGTCCTTATCCCTATCTATCAGGCTGTCAACGGCCTCCTTAAACATGATCGAGGTGAGGAGGTAGAGTCTCCTCATCACGGTTTTAAGGGGGAACTTCTTGGGGTCGACTGAGCATTGGAGGATTAGGTGTCGATCTCCCTCCTCTATTATTCCGAAGCCGAGGAGTCTCTGTGTGACCTCCCTCACGCTCTCTATCTGCTCTCGCATCAATCTCCTGGAGGATTCGACGCGGACGGTGCTTCGACCTAGGACGTAGTTTCCTACGATGACCCTAGCCAGAAGCTCTATATTGTCGCATCGATCGACGTCGACGAGGTAGGTCTCCTCCCGCTCCACGGCCTCGCCCTTCGGTATGATCCTCAGCGAGCCGTCGCCCTCCTCCACCACGAGGAGATGATCCCCCTTCTTCACGCCCATCCGCTTAGTCCAGCTCTGGGGGAGGGATATGCTGAGGGTTGAGTAGCCAACCTTCTGAACCTTCCTCAGCTCCATCAATATTCCTCCATACCGTATTTATATTTCCCACAGCCATACATACTCAAATATATAAGGCTTCCCCTCAAACCGAGGGGAAGAAGGCCCCTAAATTTGGATGGAAGACCCTGATATAGATGGCTATAGCCATCAGGGCGATGGATAGCATCAGGACGACATAGTCGAGGCCTCCCATCTCCAACTCATAGAGGTTTGTCCTCTCCCTCACGGCGCCGAAGGCCCTCGACTCCATCGCCTCAGCCAACTCAAGGCTCCTCCTAATGGAGTTCACTATAAGTGGCAGCAGGATCGGAATGTAGTTCCTCACCCTCCTAAGAAGGCCTCCACGCTCCAGCTCCAGCCCCCTCGCCCTCTGGGCGTCGATGATGGACTGCGCCTCCTCGGCGAGAACGGGGACGAAGCGGATGGCTGTTATGAAGGCGAAGGTGAACTCATAGGGGATGCGAAGCTTCTCCAGGGCCAGGCTCAACCGGTCGGGGGAGGTGGTGAGGAAGAAGATGCTGAAGGAGGCGACGAGGACGATGAATCTCAAAGTCATCGAAAGCGAATACTCAACCATCTCAAGGGTGAAGACTCGACCCTTATAGAAGTAGAAGGAGATTAGATTCGTCACGAGGATCAACACCGCGATGTAGAGGCCCCCCCTCAGCGTTCTAAGCCAACCCCTCCAGACCTTAGCCGCCGCGACGATGGGCAGCTGTATGAGGAAGATTATGAGGAGGGGTAGGAGATGGAAGTAGAGGACGGCGGCGGTGAAGATGGAGGCCGTCAAGACGAATTTAGCTCTGGGGTCTAGTCGATGTATCGGCGTATCACCCCCAGAGAATCTTAGACCCTCGAAGAGACTCATCCCCTAAACCTCCCAGCTATAACCTTAGCCGCCTCCTCGACGTCGAGGACGTCGCAGGGGACACCATAGGGGGAGAGCTTCCTCAGAACCCTCACCATCTCCGGCGGCGTGATCGAGGCCTTCTCCAACGCCTCCACATCTGAGAGAACCCTCCTGGCGGGGCCATCGGCCAATATTCGCCCCTCAGCCATCAGGACGACCCTAGGTTCACACTCGGCGACGAACTCAACATCGTGGGTGACGATGATCGTGGTCTTACCCTGACTCCTAAGCTGCATTAGGAAATGCCTCAGCCTCTCCTTCTGGGCGTAATCCTGTCCGATGGTCGGCTCATCGAGGACGACGACCTCGGGATCCCAGGCTAAAACCGAGGCGAGAGCGACACGTTTACGCTCCCCACCGCTGAGGGTGAAGGGGCTTGAAGCCCTATATCGCTCTATATCCAACAGGTGAAGCGCCCAATTGACGCGTTTAGCCACAACGTCCTCGCTGTAGCCGAAGTTTCTAAGTGCGAAGGCGATCTCTTCCTCCACGCTCTCGGCGAAGAGTTGATCATCTGGGTTCTGGAAGACTAGGCCCACCTTCCTCGCCAGTGATGCCACGGTCACCTGGGAGGTGTCTATGCCGTCGACTAGGACTCTCCCCTCCGTCGGCTTCAGCAGGCCTATGAAGTGTTTGACCAGCGTCGTCTTTCCAGCTCCATTCTCTCCCATGATGGCGACGAACTCCCCTCGATTTATGCGGAGATTAATGCCGTCCAGGGCCTTAACGCCGTTGGGATAGGTGTAGGAGACATCTATCACCTCTATTATCGGCTCCGCGCCCTCCACCCTCACCTCTCCGCCACTCCAGCCTCCATCCCCCCTCAGCCTACCCTGGAGCTCCTCTAATAATTCCTCGGGGGTGAGGGGAAGCCTCTTTAGGGGTATACCCCTCCTCATAAGCCTCTCGGAGAGCTCCAGAACCCTTGGAACTGCTACGCCTACGGCCCTCGTCTTCGGCGATGTGAAGGCCTCCCTCGGAGGGGCGTCGACGATGACTAGGCCTCCATCCATGACGATAACCCTATCGACGTATCTCACTGCGAGGTCTACCCTATGCTCGATGAGGATGATGG
>JAGHBJ010000068.1 GCA_021161045.1 Candidatus Bathyarchaeota archaeon | reverse complement strand
CTCCTCAAGGAGCTCCACCTCAACGCCTGGGGTCAGCCCCCTAATCTCCTCCACAACCTCCTCAGGCTTCTCCCCTGGTATGAGTCTTCGATCTATGGTTATGGTGCATAGGTCTGGTATGATCGGCCCTGAGCCTGGGCTGCATCTGATGTCTGTAACCGCTATTGAGCCAGCTCCGAGGATTGGATGCCTGGGAAGCTTTAGCTCCCTCAACCTCTGTAGGAGGGGTATCATCTCGTAGATGGCGTTCACCCCCAGCTCGGGCATGCTGGCGTGGCTTGTCACACCCCTTGTCGAAGCCCTTAGGACGCATCTACCCCGTTGTCCAAGGCTGAGCTTGAGGTCACTCGGCTCACAGATGACGGCTGCATAGGGCTTTCTACCCAGGCCCTCTATGATGTGTTTGGTTGCCACGCCCTCAACGGTCTCCTCGTGGACGACGCAAGAGACGATGATCTCAGCCTCGACGTCGGGGATGGAGCATCCATAGATGAGGGCTGCGAGGCCCCCCTTCATATCGACGGCTCCACGGCCATAGAGGACGCCGTCGACCACCTCAGCCCCATATGGTGGATGGCTCCAGCGGTCTGGGGAGCCTGGCTCGACATGATCCATGTGTCCATCGAAGAGTATTAGGCGGCATCCAGCTCCCCGCCTGCCGATGACGTTCCCCATCTCATCGACCTCAACCTCATAGCCGAGCTCCTCCATCTCCCCAGCTACGATCTCAGCCACCTCTCCCTCATGGCCTGAGAGGCTTGGGGTGTTTACAAGACATTTAAGGAAGTCATGGAGTCTTGGTTTCAGCTCTCTCAGTCTCTCAGCGTATCTATTCAGGCTTCCGCCTGATGACCCTGCCATATCTGTCGATCTCCCCCCTCCTAATCCTGGTGCTGGAGATGGGTTTCCCATCCTCCGCTAATATCATCTTGATGCAGAAGACTAGGAGGGGTCTCAAACCCCTCTCAACCCTCAGCCTGTTGATCTCATCCGCCCTAGGCTCCGTCTCCTCGCTTACGATGATGCCCTCGATCTCGCCGTTCTCAACTGTAGGTCCATAGGGGTCATTTATGGGTATGATCTCAGCCCTATCGCTGTATCCCTGCTCCTCCAGGAACTTCTTGAGGGCCGAGTATCTCTTCTCAAAGGGATCGAAATAATGGTCATGGAGCTTCCTGGCGAACTCATCCGTGGTCAACCCTATGAGGACTCGGTCAGCTACCTTGAAGGCCTCCTCTAGGAGCGCCTGATGACCCTTATGTAATAGGTCGAAGGTTCCGCCAACGGTTACAAGCTTCAACCGCCTATCAACCATCTAGACAGCTCCTGAATCTCCATAACCGATGTCTCATCCCAATTTTAACTTTTAGGTTCCCAACCATCACAACTGGTCGATAACCTAACTTGAATGGACGCATGGCGGGCCTCCGATACGGTCTCAAACCTCATAATTTGAGCTATTCTAATCGCCAATGTAGGTAGTGCTATAATGTTAAATAACCGTCTTTACTCCTCCCCTTGGTGAGAAGGTGGATTCTTTTAGCGTTGAGAGATTCATGGTTTATCAGGGTCGTAAGCTCTATGGATTCAGGGTTGAGGGCTTCTCAGAGCCTGGGATAATCGCTGCAATCGCCTCTCTCATCGCCGATAAGGGACTTGACATCACCTATTTCTCGACGACGGGGACGGTTAGACGGGGTGAATGGGGTGGAGGCATTTTCTTCATCGATTTCACGGAGTCGGATGTAGGGCCTGAGGATCTCGCTGAGGAGCTTAGGTCTCTGGAATTCGTTGAGAGAGTTGAGGTAATCAAACCTCGGTTTGACGGCTTCATAGTTGATGAGGTGTCCTTCCCCATAATGCTCGGCCCTCATAGGGCCATCATCCTATCCGAGCCTGCTCTAAGGGGTTTCCTAATCGACTTCAGGGAGCATCTGGGCAGCGGGGGCGAGGCTATGCTATACCACATCGGTAGAGCCGTGGGGGCTGAGAGGGCGAGGTATGTCAACGAATTGGCGGAGAGGATCGGGGTCTCAAAGCTGGAGGATAGAATTACCATCGGCGCATTACTCTTCAAGTCCCTGGGATATGGAATCCCTGAGATATTAGAATTCAGGGAGCATCCCCCCTATCTAAGGGTTAGGGTCTATCACTGTATAGAATGTGAGCTGGGTGGAAGGGCAGCTCACCCTTTCAGCCATTACGTCAGGGGCATACTCGCTGGATATGCATCGGAGATCTTTAAGCAGGATCTCCTCGCCGTTGAGACTAGATGTCTAGCCCTCGGGGATCCCTACTGTGAATTCGAGTTGAAGCCTAGGGAGGTCATATCATCCTTCGATGTCTAGTACCATAACCATTAAAGCCTCAGAACTCCATTAAGGGGTCATGACGTTGACCCGGGAGGATCGCAGCAGCCGTATCTCAGGCTTCTATAAGAAGCCTGTGGAGGAGCGGATCCGCCTCGTCTCGGAGTTTGCGGATCTATCTGACGAGGATGTCAGCCTCCTCCGCTCGGGTGGTGGTTTAAGCCTCGACGTCGCTGACAGGATGATAGAGAATGTCCTAGGCCTCATGGCCTACCCCTTCGCCGTGGCCGTCAACTTCAGGATCAACGGTCGGGATTACATGGTTCCCATGGTCTTGGAGGAGCCTTCAGTGGTGGCGGCCGCCAGCAATATGGCGAGATTGATGAGGGAGGGAGACGGCATCAAGGCGAGCTGCACCGATCCGGTGATGATCGGGCAGATACAGGTCGTCAACATCCCAAACATGGAGGAAGCTATTGAGGCCGTGAGGGGTGAGAGGGAGCAAATATTGGAGCTGGCGAATGAGCAGGACCCCATATTGGTGAAGATTGGAGGTGGAGCAAAGGACCTGGAGATTAGGCGGCTTGAAACCGAGATGGGAGAGATGCTCATCCTCCACCTCCTCGTCGACTGCAGGGATGCGATGGGGGCTAACGCCGTCAACACCATGTGCGAGGCCGTCGCCCCCCTGGTGGAGAAGCTAACTGGAGGCAGAGTTCTCCTCCGCATAATCTCGAATCTAGCTGATAGACGTATCGCCAGGGCTGAGGCGGTGGTGAGAAAGGATCTCATCGGCGGAGAGGAGGTCGTCGACGACATCGTGAAGGCCTGGGCCTTCGCCGACGCCGACCCCTATAGGGCTGCGACCCATAATAAGGGCATAATGAATGGGATCATCGCCGTCGCCCTCGCCACGGCTCAGGATCACAGGGCCATAGAGGCTGGAGCTCACGCCTACGCCGCGAGGACGGGGAGATACAGGGCGCTGAGCAGATGGTGGAAAAATGAGGATGGAGACCTCGTAGGCGAGTTGGAGCTTCCCCTCGCCGTAGGCGTCGTCGGTGGAGCCACGAGGACCCACCCCATGGCCCGATTGGCGCTGAAGATCCTCGGCGTCTCAACCGCCAGAGAGCTGGCAGAGGTTATGGTCTCCGTCGGCCTGGCTCAAAACCTCGGAGCCTTGAGGGCGCTGGTTCAGGAGGGCATTCAATATGGCCATATGAGGCTCCACGCGAGGAATCTCGTCATCATGGCTGGAGCTGAGAGAGATCTAATAGATAGGGCGGTGGAGGAGCTTGTCGCATCTGGTGGTAGGATCACCTTCGACAGGGCTAAGGAGGTCGTGGAAAGGCTGAGGGGTGAGAGGCGATGAAGCCCTGGCTCCTAAACCTCCTCGCCTGCCCCATAGATAAGCATCACCCCCTAAAGGCCTGGTTCTTCAAGTGGGAGACCCCACGGGAGGAGTTGGAGAGGCTTTCCTCAAAGGCTGGAGTCGCCGTTGAGGAGTATGAGGCTGGATATAGGCAGCTGGCTAACCAGCTCCTCGATGGAACCATAAGCCCCGAGGCCATAAAGGCCATCACGGATTCAACGGGCTGTGAGGCTTCAATCAAGCTCTTGGAGGAGGCCCTCAAAGCCCTAGATCGCCTCATTGATTCCCTAGATAAATCTCCAGAGGAGCTGCTGAGGGAGTTTCCAGGGGAGATCGACAGCTTATATCGATTCCTCAACCTCACCGAGGTTGAGGTCGGCCTACTATACTGCCCAAAGTGTGGTCGATGGTATCCGATCGGCAGCTCCGTCGAGTCGGTGCCGGAGCTCCTCCCCGACGAGCTGAGGGATAAGGAGCGAGACCTCTCCTGGATGGAGCGGTGGAGAACCCTGATACCAGAGGAGATAGCTGAGGGAGGTAAACCCTTCAATCTCAGCGATCGAGGCTAGCTTAATCGATTGATGGAAGTCGGTAACATAAAGTTTATATATGAGAAACTTGGGGTGTGTAATGCCCCCGGGTGATTGGTCTTCTGATTTTAGATGAGGAAGACTTGACGGCGGAGCAAAGGATAGTAGTTGAAGGGGGATGAGGCGAGAGAGGTCTGGGCGGGAGGATGTCTGCCCCGAGTGCGGCAGCAGAAATCTCATTCATGATGAGGAGTCTGGTGAGGTTATCTGCGGAACCTGCGGCCTCGTGATAAGGGAGTCCCTCATCGATGAGGGGCCTGAGTGGAGGGCCTTCACCCAGAGTGAGAAGGAGGCTAGAAGCCGAGTTGGAGTCCCGCTGACCTACTCGGTTCATGATAAGGGCCTCACAACCATGATAGGCCGAGTCGGCCGCGACGCTATGGGGAAGGAGCTCCCCTTCAAGACTAAGCTTCAGATGCTGAGGCTTAGGAAGTGGCATATGAGGTCGAGGATACACAGCTCCATAGATCGAAACCTCGCCCAGGCGATGGCTGAGCTGGATAGGCTGTCGGATAAGCTGCATATCCCCTCATCGGTGAAGGAGAAGGCTGCCATAATATATCGTAAGGCCTTGGAGAAGGGGTTGGTGCGTGGACGCTCCATCTCAGCCATAGCTGCGGCAGCCCTCTACGCAGCCTGTAGATTGACTCGGACTCCCAGAACCCTTAGGGAGGTGGCTGCGCAGAGTCCGATGGATAAGAAGGAGATCGCCCGATGTTATCGGCTTCTACTCCGTGAGCTTGGGCTTCAGATGCCTGTTCCAGAGGCCGAGTTGAGGGTGCCGAAGATCGCTGCGAAGGTCGGCGTGGGTGAAAAGACGCAGAGGCTGGCCATCGACATATTGAGGAGAGCTGAGAAGCTGAAGACGACGGCGGGGAAGGATCCCATGGGTCTAGCCGCCGCGGCCCTATACATCGCATGCGTCCTCAACAACGAGCGGAGAACTCAGAAGATGATCGCAGACGCCGCTGGCGTGACGGAGGTCACCATAAGGAACAGGTATAAGGGTTTGAAGAAGGCCTTGAACCTCGACATCTAATCATCGACTTCTCTAAGAGTTAAAGAACGTTGATGGAATCTAAGATGGAGTTGAAGGAGGGACTTCTTCAAGCATCTCACGAAGAATTCTCATATCCACCCTCGGATGGAATCTTGCTGAACGCATGGAATAGGGGAGGATGTAAATCCTGTAAGTATGCGGAGATTTTTAAGGCTATTAAGAGTGGATTGGAGGCTATTTCTCTCATTTTTTAGGAAGGGAATATAATTAACGGCAAATCAAGGAAAGGGGAAAAGAAAGCTTCTACCTTAGAAAATAACCTTAAAAAATATATGGAAGTTATTTCTTAACTTCCCTAATGAAGGTTCTCCTAGTCCTTCCACCCTCTTCGTCAAAGATAAGGGAGGTCCTGGAGACGACGAGTCCGCCTATGGGCCTTGCATATCTCGCCTCTTCACTAGAGCTGGATGGACATGAGGTCAGGATCGTGGACTCTCTGGCCATGGAGTATGACTTCATAGATGTGGTTAGAGAGGCCAAGGCATTCGATCCAGACCTCGTAGGCGTATCCGCCTCCACGCCAACCATCTACGACGCTTATAAGGTGGTGAAAATGGTAAAGCAGGAGCTTCCCAACGTCAGGACGGTGATAGGTGGACCCCACGTATCCTTCATGGCTAAGGAGTCTCTGGAGGAGTGTCCATCGTTAGATATAGTGGTGAGGGGGGAGGGGGAGTCCACTATACGCGAGTTAGCTGAGAGGCTGGAGAAAGGTAGGGATCTGAGAGGTGTGAGGGGCATAACATATAGGGATGGGGAGATGATAAAGGAGGGTGAGGACAGGCCGTTTATAAAGAACATAGATGCGATACCTCTCCCAGCCTACCATCTCCTTCCGATGGATAGGTATAAGATGGGAGACCACAGAGTCGGCACGATACTCACAAGTCGTGGATGCCCATATAGATGCATATTCTGCTCATCCTCGAAGCTCATGGGTAAGATTTGGAGGGCTAGGAGTGTCGAGTCCGTTCTGGATGAGCTGAGACTCCTACACGATAAGTATGGCGTCAGGGAGATAGAGTTCCTCGACGACACCTTCACACTCCACATGAAGCGAGCTGAGGCCATAGCCGAAGGAATAGTGCGGAGTGGCCTGGACATAGGATGGGGATGCTCATCCAGGGCGAATACGATGAATAAGAGGCTTGCAAAGGCGTTGAGTAGAGCTGGATGTCACAGCATATACATAGGCGTCGAGTCGGCAACACAGCGGATGCTGGACTTCATAAAGAAGGGGATAACGATAGACCAGGTGTTGAAGGCCTTCAAGATACTGAAGGAGGTGGGCCTTAACACCGTGGCCACATTCATACTCGGAATACCAGGTGAGACGAAGGAGCTCATAATGAAGACGATAAAGTTTGCAAAGAAGCTCAAGCCAACCTTCGCCCAGTTTACGATATTCACACCCTACCCAGGCACGGAGGCCTTCGACATGGCCTTAAGGGAGGGATGGCTGATAACGAGGGATTGGTCGAAGTTCGACACGCTCACACCCGTGATGAAGCTTCCAGGCCTCTCCCCGAAGGATCTGAGGATGCTGCTAAGCAGGGCCTACCTAAGCTTCTACCTCAATCCAAGCTATATAATTGAGACGTTTAGGAAACGCCGCTTCTTCATATTCGGGAAGGCGTTTAGGGCGCTAATCCGGTATCTCTCAGCCAAGTTTTCCTAATTGGAGGATGAGAGGTTGGTTGGAGGGTTGTTCTAACCTCTGATAGGGCGACGATGACAGACTACAACGATGCGCCCTCCCTCGGCTTCGGGCACTGCGTCCCCTATAGGCTTGTTCCGAGGCCTAATACACGAGGCCTTGCACCCATGGAAGTAGATGGGAAGGGAGGGCCGTTTTCGCTCCATACCCTTTGAGAAGCTTGAAGCAGCCCTCCTCGGACTCTTCGAGGATGTGGAAAACCGCCTTATGGAAGCCTGAGGACTGCCGCCCATAATCCTAGAGACCACCCCGTTGTAGGAGACGATATAATAACGCTAGAGAATCACTATGAACTGATAAATATCACTGTCGCCCCATAGTTTTGAGGATGAAGGAGAGGACGCTGATCCTCTGCATCGACAGGGATGACGACATCGGCAAGAAGGCTGGGATAGAGACGCCGATCCTCGGGAGGGAGCGGAATCTTGAGGCGGCGGCGGCCCTAGCCCTCGCCGATCCTGAGGAGGCCGATGCCAACGCTATGTTTGCGGCTGTAAAGCTTCTAGATAGGCTCTCCTCTTCTCATCCCGATGCCGAGTATGAGGTGGCTACCATCGCCGGCTCTCCCATGGGCGGTGTGGAGGCTGATAGACGCATCGTCGAGGAGTTGGAGTCTCTCCTTAGAAGCTTCCCCGCTAACAGTGTGATACTAGTCACCGACGGCTATTCAGATGAGTCTATCATCCCCCTCATCCAGTCTAGGGTGCCGATAACCTCCATACAGCATGTCGTGGTGAAGCATAGTGAGCGCCTCGAGGAGACCTGGGCCGTCTTCTTCAGATACCTTAAGACCCTTGTGAATGATCCCCGTTATTCGAGGCTGAGCCTCGGCGTGCCTGGCGTTATGCTCATCGCCCTCGGCATCCTCACCCTCTTCAATCAATTGGAGAACGCTGGGATGGTTCTAACATTCCTCGTCGGAGCGGCCCTCCTGCTTAAGGGCTTCGCCCTCGACGAGCGGTTGGCGATGATCAAGTTGAAGCTTCCACCACCGGAGAAGCAGATAACAACCGCCTCCATGGGCGCTGGGGTAACCCTCACCATCGTTGGCCTATTCCTCGGGGTGACGAAGGCGATGCAGTATGTCCCCGAGGGAGCTCCACCCATCTGGTCGAACTTCCCCTTCTGGCTTAAACTCTCCCCGACTCTTCTAGGAGCCTTCATGCTACGGGCTGTGGACTTCGTGATAATGGGTATCATCGTCTCCCTCATCGGAGGAGCAGCCTCCTGCCACATGCAGAAGGATCCTAAGATCAGGCATTACCTCGCTGGGATGGTGGTCTTCTTCTGGCTTCGCTTCATCACCGTTGAGTCGGCTAAGGTTCTGCTCAGCCCTGAGAAGGTTTTGACGCTCTGGTCTCCCCTGGTTCTCATCTCCTTCGTCGGCGTTGTTACGACCATTCTCACCGTCATATTCCTCTATAGATGGATGCCCTTAAGGGGGTTTGAGAGGAATCCCTCTGAAGGTTGATGGAGTTGAGGATCGACTCCCTCATCAGACGCTTCCTCTCTATCCTCGGCGTCTATAGGCTGTATAAGAGCTGGCTGAAACATCAGATCAACTCGGGGGAGAAGCCTCGACATATAGGGGTGATCCTCGATGGAAACCGGCGTTGGGCTTCATCTAAGAGCCGCCAACCCTGGGAGGGGCATAGGGTTGGAGCTGAGAAGGCTAAGGAGTTCCTAGAGTGGTGCCTAGACCTCGGCATAGAGGCCATCACCCTCTACTGCTTCTCCACCGAGAACTTCAACCGGCCGAGGGAGGAGGTGGAGGAGTTGATGAAGCTATTGGAGGAGAAGCTCCAGGAACTCCTCGAATCTAAGGTGATACATGAGAAGCAGGTTAGGGTGAGGGTCTTAGGCCGAGTCGACCTGCTTCCAGAGAGGCTGCAGAGGCTCATACATAGGGTTGAGGAGGAGACGAAGGATTATGACCGATTCTATCTGAACCTCGCCATCGCCTATGGTGGGCGAGCTGAGATCGTCGACGCCGCCAGAAAGATCGCTGAGAGGGTTGAGCATGGAGAGTTGAAGCCCGAGGATATAGATGAACACCTCTTCGAGAAGCATCTATACACCTCCCATCTACCCCAGCCAGATCCGGATTTGATCATCAGAACCTCCGGTGAGGCCAGGCTCAGCGGCTTCCTCCTCTGGCAGTCAGCTTACAGCGAGCTCTTCTTCCTCGACGTCTACTGGCCTGAGTTCAGGGACATCGACCTATATAGGGCTATTAGAAGCTATCAAGGGAGACAAAGAAGATTCGGTAGGTAGGATTAGAGGATCACCGCATCGAGCTCCTTCTCGAATTTCGTAAGCCTCTCCACACCTGAGGATGTTATGTGAACCGTATCCTCGATTCTCACGCCGCCGTATCCCGGTATGTAGATGCCTGGCTCATCGGTGACCACGTTTCCAGCTTCGAGGATGTCCTCCCCCTCCTCGCTCAGCCTTGGGGGTTCATGAACCTCCAGCCCTACGCCGTGTCCGAGGGAGTGGATGAAATAATCGCCGTATCCAGCGTTGGAGATGATCTCCCTCGCTATGCCGTCGATCCTTCTCGCCTCGATGCCTGGTTTCATGGCCTCCATCGCCTTCAGATGGGCCTCTAAGACGACGCTGTATATCTCCCTCTGCCTCTCGGAGGCCTCGCCGATGATGAAGGTTCTCGTTATATCTGACTTATACTCCCTGTAGATGGCTCCGATGTCGACGACGACCAGTTCCCCCCATCGAATCCTCCTATCGGTGACCCCTCCATGGGGATAAGCCGATCTCGGGCCTGAGGCGATAATGGGTTGGAAGGCGAGCCCTTCAGCTCCCTCCCGCATCATCGCATGGGCTATCTCCGCCGCCACCTCATGCTCCCTCACACCTGGCTTGAGAGCTTCTCTCGCGGCCTCCATCCCGATGTCCGCTAACTCTCCTGCCCTCCTCATCAGCTTAAGTTCTTCCTCATCCTTCACCCTCCTCATCCTCCATAGAAGCTCAGAGGCCTCCCTAAGCTCCGCCTCTCCGAGCCTCTCCCTCAGCTTCCGATAGGTGGATAGGGGGAGGGTATTATAGCCGATATTCCTCGCATCTCTCAGCCTCTTTTGGAGGAGCTCCATGAGTTCTCTCTCCCCCTTATATGGTTGGACTTCGCAGATTTTCACCTGCTCCTCGGCCATGGGGTAGTTGAGCCTCGGCGTGTAGAGCGTCGACTCTCCATCGGCGATGAGGAGTATTCCGCCGCCCGTGGAGGAGGTGAGGTAGTAGATGTCGGCTGAGCCATAGACGAGGTAGGCGTCAAAACTCTCCTCCCTAACTGCCTCCATAAATCTCTTAAGCCTCATATTCAATCAATAATCGCCGCCTTAATCTTCTAAGGCTTTGCTCAGACCCAATAATACATTATAATACTCCTGTGATACGGCTTGCGACGAACCTTAGGCTTGAATCCTTTAGGGAAGTGTTATAATGATGGGGGTTAGAAGACCCTAGGTTAAACTAGTCGTCGAATGGGGTTCGGATATGGTGTATATCAAACGACTCGTCATCAAGAACTTCAAATCCTTCGGCGGCACCGTCAGGCTGAACTTCCATAAGGGACTCAACGTCATAACCGGCCCGAATGGAGGTGGGAAGAGCAATATCATCGACGCGGTTCAATTCGTCTTCGGTGAGCTGGCCACTAGGCGTATGAGGGTCTCAGACCTCTCAGAGCTTATCTATGATGGCGTGGTGGAGGGAGGGAAGGCTAGGGTCGCAGAGGTCTCCATCACGCTGGATAACACCGATAGGGGTTTAGCCGTCGATAAGGATACGGTTACGATCAGCCGTAGGATAGACCGAGAGGGGAGAAGCCGCTACTTCATAGATGGTAGGAGGGTCTCTAGGAGGGCCGTCCTAGACCTCCTGGATATGGCGGGAATAAATCCCAGCGGCTACAACATCGTCCTCCAAGGCGCTGCGACGCGGCTGAGTGATCTCACGGCCGCGGAGAGGATGGCCGCCCTGGAGGATCTAATAGGGCTGAGGGAATACGATGAGAGGAAGGCGAAGGCTCAGGAGCGGTTGAGAGAGGCTGAGCGGAAGATAGAGGTGGCGTCGGCGAGGATCGATGAGGTTAGGAAGCGGGTTCTAGACCTGGAAAGGCAGCGGAACGACGCCATCCGATATCGATTCCTATGTGAGGAGGAGGCGAGGCTTAAGGCCCTGAAGCTCTCCCACGAGGTCTCAACCCTGGAGAGGCGTCTCTCAGAGTTGAGGGAGAGGGTTGAGGGGGGCGAGGGGGAGATCGAACGATTAAGAGCTGAGGTCGAGGAGCTGGAGAGGAGACGAGGAGAGATCGAAACCCAGCTTGAGGCCCTCAAGGGGGAGATGGAGGAGCGGGGTGGAACCCGCCTCCCACTGTTGGAGTCGGAGCTGGCTGGGAGAAAGACGAGGATAGAGAGCCTGGAGGGGAGGCTCAGAGAGCTTGAGCGTAGGAGAGGCGAATTGGAGCGGCGACTCGAAGAAGCGGGAGGAGAGCTGGAGGAGGCGAGGAGGAATCTAGCGGAGGCAGAGGAGAAGCTGCGAAGGCTTAGGGAGGCCGAGGAGAGGTTATCAGGGGAGATCGAAGGCCTTGAGGATAGAAGGAGAAGCCTGGAGGAGCAGGTCTCATCGATGAGGGAGTCCCTGAGGGAGAGTCAGAGAAGGATGGAGGAGCTTAGAAACTCCATAATCCAGATGGAGGACAGCCTTAGGGGGATAGACGCCGAGATAGAGAGGCATAACATAAGGGTTGAAAGCCTAGAGGAGCGGTTGAGGGGGCTGAGGGAGAGACGTGAGAGATTTAAGTCAACCCTAGAATCGCTGAGAAGGAGGATCGAGGAGTATAAGCAGATTAAGGAGAAGGAGGAGCGGAGACTCCTCGAAGTCTTCAAGGAGCTTGAGCGGGGACTCAAGAGGCATAGAAGCCTTAAATCAGGCGTTAAGAACGCCAGGGCCTTGTTGAAGAAGGCTGAGGGCGAGGTCTCAAGGTGGAAGGCTCAGAGGGAGCTATGGGAGAAGCTGTCGACGGATGCAAGGGCGAGGGAGAGAATCCTAGAGATGGGAGAGGCCGGAGCCATAGAGGGTTATCACGGCCCCCTAATCAAACTTGTCAAATACAGCCGTAAATACGCCAAGGCCGTGGAGGCCTCATCAAGGGGCTGGCATACAGCCATAGTCGTCGAAGACTTAGAGACAGCCCTCGAATGCATCAGGAGGCTGAAGAAGACGAGGCTCGGCGTCTCCAGATTCCTACCCCTCAACGCCCTCACACCTCCGGAGAGGCCTCCAGAGCCTAAGGGTAGGGGCATAATCGGGTTGATGCCGGACATAATGAAGTTCGATGAGCATTACGCACCAGCGGTCCACTACGTATGGGGCGACACGGTTCTGGTTGAGGATGAGGAGGCAGCCCTAAGGGTTGTCGGCGAGGGCTATAGGGCCGTCACCCTCGATGGAGACGTCTTCGAGGCTGAGGGCGCCCTGAAAGGGGGACACTATCAGCCCTGGAGGGAGATGCTGAGCCTAATACCGAGGAGGGAGGAGATTGAGAGGCTTTCAAGGGATGTGAGGAAGCTCAAGGGTAGGATCGACAGGGGTCTGAAGAGTCTACAAGGCTCGGGGGGAAGGTTGAGAAGGCTTAACGAGGCTGTCGACGAGATTAGACGCAGCATAGAGAGGGTTGAGCGGGAGCAGGAGGAGGTATTAAGCGGCTACAACAGGGCGGAGAGAAATCTGAAGATGGTGGAGGACGACATCGGAAGGCTGGAGGAGGAGCTGAGGAAGGAGAAGAACCTCATAGAGACCCTTATGGAGCGTAGAGCGAGGATTGAGGGTGAGATCGAGAAGAGGCGAGGCGAGATAGAGGAGTTAACCCATCTAACGCCGTCGGAGCTGACGAAGATGGAGGGACAACTCTACGAGGTGATCAGCCGACTATCGGAGCTAAGGGGAAGGCTGAACGACATCAAGGCGGAGATGAAGACGACGGAGAACGTCATAGAGGGGGTGCTGAGGAGGAGGATTGGAGACTTGGAGAGGGAGATGGAGAGGCTTAGGGAGGAGCTGAACTCCATAGGGGAACGGAGGGCGGAGATAAGGGCTGAGATCGAAAGACTCAGCGGAGAGATCGAGCATCTGGAGGGGGAGAAGACCGAGATCATGGATGCCCTAAGATCGATCAGGGAGACGATCGAGGAGCAGAGGAGAGAGATGGCGAAACTCGATGCGGAGAGGAGACGTCTGGAGGGTCGGATATCAAGGCTGAAGGAGGAGAGGATGAGGCTTGAGATGGAGATTCAGAGGTTGACTCTCCACATGGAGCGGCGATTCGAGGAGCTTGAAGGCCTCGGCTACCCAGGAGGCCTACCCATCGAGGGCGTAGACATGGAGGAGGTCGAGGAGGCCCTGAGACTTGTTAGGGAGGAGAAATCCTCCATTAGAGGCGTAAACGAGCTGGCTGAGGAGCAGTATAAGGCGGTGGTGGAGAACTATAAGCAGCTAAGCATCAGGATCAACGAGCTGGAGGAGGAGAAGGCCTCCATAATCAGATTCATAGAGGAGATAGAACGGGAGAAGCTCAGCCACTTCATGGAGGCCTTCAACGAACTCTGCGAGAACTTCTCCATTATCTTCTCGAAGCTAACCGACGGAGGCGACGGGAGACTGGAGCTCCAGAAGCCTGAAGACCCCTTCTCAGGGGGCATAGACCTCTACATCCAGTTTCCAGGTAGACCCATGAGGCTGGCCCGTGGAGCCAGTGGAGGTGAGCGCTCCGTCGCCGCCATCGCATATCTCCTCGCGATACAGCGCTTCCTCAAGGCCCCCTTCTACCTCCTCGACGAGATCGACGCCCACCTCGACGAGGCGAACGCCATCAGACTGGCTGAGGTCTTGAGGGAGAATGCTGAGGAGTCCCAGTTCATCGTCATCAGCCTCAAGGATGTGATGGTGAGGGCTGCTGACAAGGTCTATGGAGTCTTCAACCAACACGGCAGGAGCAGGGTGCTCTCTCTGCCCAGGATGGAGGTGAGGGCTTGAAAAGTGAGAAGCCCTTCTATCTGAGGCCGCCGTGGGAGATACTCTTCGCGGAGTCCAAGCTGAAACGGGTTTCACCATGGGAGATAGACCTCACCTTCCTCCTCACAACCCTCCTCGAGGAGATGTTTAAGGTCGGGATAGACTTCAGGGCGGCCGGCATAGCGATCAACACCTCAGCGCTGATCTATCTGAAGAAGGCGGAGCTCCTGCTGAAGATGGAGGAGCCGCCTAAGGCCCAGAGAAGCGGTGAGGATGAGGACCTCTATCTCCCACCGCCGTTGGAGCTTCCCTTCAGATTCGAATACACCACCACGACGATCAGAGACCTATTGGAAGCCCTGGAGAGGGCGATGGAGGAGAGGGTTCATAGACCGCAAAAGCCGCTTCTCCCACCGCCGTTGGAGCCATCACAGATCGAATTATATCTCATCGAGATTGAGGAGCGCTCTGAGGAGTTCCTGGAGTGGTTGAGGTCTCTGGGGGTGGATACCCTCACCTTCTCATCCATCGTCAACGAGCCGTGGGGAGACGCCGTGAGGGTTTTCCTCATGCTCCTATTATTGGCTCAGAGGGGGAAACTAGACTTAAGGCAGGATGAGGAGGAGGGTGAGATATACATCTACTTGAGGGGGGACGGCGATGAGGGGTAGACCCGATCGATCGTCGCTTATCGAGGCGGCTCTCTACGCCGCTGGTAGACCCGTGGAGCTTAAGAGGCTTAAACGCCTCATCAAAACCACATCGGATAGGGTTGTCCTAAGACTCCTAGAGGAGTTGAGGAGGAGATACGAGGATCGAGGTAGCGCCCTGGAGATAAGGGTTCTACCCGATGGGAGAGCCGTTATGAAGCTCAAAGGCGAGTTCGAGAGCCTAGTGAGACGCCTCGCCCGCAGGCCACTGCTCACCCAGGGGCCTCTGAAGACGCTATCCTACATAGCCTATCATCAACCCATAGAGCAGAGGGCCATCATCGCCGAGAGGGGTAGACACGCCTATACGCATCTCAGGCTGCTGGAGGAGAGGGGTCTCATCATAAGGGAGCGGGACGAGGATGGGAGGATCATAGTTAAGACAACCCCCTACTTCGCCGACTACTTCGGCTTCAGCCAGAATCCAGCTAAGATCAAGCTTCAACTCAGAATGCTCTTCAACGAGATGAGGATTAAACGCATAGATGAGGGCTTGAAGCCTGATAGGATTGGAGTATAGGCCCTCTGACAGCCATTGTCATTCCAGCTCAGCAGACCCTCGGTATAGGCTCCCCAAGAGGCTTCCTCAAAACCCTCGTCCCCCCAACCATCGTTCTCAGCAGCACATATCCAGGTCTCTCACCCCTAACCTCGCCGATTATCTCGGCCTCCCCCCCATACCTGGTTCTCCGCACCGCCCTGAGAACATCCTCAGCCGTCTCGGGGCTGACGATGATGATGGCCCTCCCCTCGCAGGTCACCTCGTAGGGGTCGAGGCCGAGCATCTCAGAGGCAGCTCTCACCTCCTCCCTGATGGGAACTCGATCCTCGTCGATCCAGATGCTGACGCCGGATTTCTCCGCTATAGTGTTTAAAGCCGCTGAGAGGCCTCCCCTTGTTGGATCCTTCATCGCCCTCACCTCCCCCGCCTTCAGGGCGGCCTCGACGACGCACCATATAGGGGCCACATCGGATCTCAGCTCCGTCTCGAACTCTAGGCCCTCACGGGCTGACATCAAGGCGATGCCGTGATCCCCTATTGGACCTGTGATGATGACCTTGTCTCCAGGTCTCGCGCCGCTGTCGAGGATGCGTCTCCCAGCCTCTAGGAAGCCTATGGAGCATGTGGTGATCACAACTCTATCCAGGTGGCCTCGGGGCATAACCTTGAAGTCTCCGCTTATGATGGCCACCCCAGCCTCCTGGGCGGTCTCATTCATCGATCTCACCAGCCTCCTCAACTTCTCGATGCTGTATCCCTCCTCCACGATGATGGCGTCGAGTATGGCGACGGGTCTTGCGCCCATGACTGCGACGTCGTTGACGGCCCCTGAGATGGCTAATCTACCCAGATCGCCTCCTGGGAAGAAGATGGGGTCTACCGTGTGGCCGTCGATGGAGACGACGACTTCCATGTCGCCCACCCTCAGAGACGCCCCATCGTCGAGGGCGTCTAAGCCCACGCCGTCGAGGGCCTTCCTAAGCTTGAATCCCTCGAGGAAGAGCCGTCTGATGAGTTCATCCATGTAGGCTCCGCCGGCTCCATGGCTCAGCTTGATGATCTCCCCGCCCTCCATCGCGGCTCAGTATTCTCTGACCGCACGCCTTTTATATCTCCCGTGGAGGATGGGAGTGGAGAGGGGTTCACCACTTGGTGTGGCATGACGACCTGACGAAGAGGAAGAGAACCGGAGGACGGAAGAAGGCGTATAGGAAGAGGCGTAAATATGAGGCCGGCCGTTTCCCCGTTGAGACCCAGCTTGGAGAGCCTGAGAGGAAGCTGGAGAGGACGAAGGGCGGCGGCCTAAAGGTTAAACTTGTCTCCGATCAATGGGTGAATCTCTCGGATCCAAAGACTGGGAAGACGGAGCGGGTGAGGATACTCTCCGTCGTTAAGAATCCTGCGAACGTCGACTGGGATAGGAGAGGCATCATCACCAGGGGAACCATCGTGAGAACCGAGAGGGGTTTAGCCAAGATCATATCCAGACCTGGGCAGAACGGTGTTTTGAACGCCATCCCTATCGAGGAGTAGTCGGCGAGGTCTATGAGGCTTAGGGGGAGGCTCGTCGTCTGGCCTATCTACCTCGACGCATCTTATCCTAGAAGCCTTGGGCGTAGAATCCCCTTAAGGCTGGCTCTGAGGGATGTGAAGGCTGAAGAGGTCTATCTGGCGGCCTCCACCCTAGGTTTAAACCCCGAGTTAAAAGCCGACGCCGCTCATCCGAGGATGCCATGGAGGAGGACGGGGATGGTCATCGTCGATAAGGATAGGCCTAAAACGAGGCTTTTGAGGGAGCTGGCCGAGACTATTAGGAGCTTAAGGAGGAAGAGGAGGATATAAAGAAGAATTAATAAAGGAGAGTAGGATAGCTATCATAGTTTCAGAGGGGTTCTATGAGGAGGAAGATCAGGATCGGAGTCCCCTCTCACATATCGAGGAGCAGTGGAAACCTGATAATGAAGGCTGAGCATAAAGCCAGGATAGGGACTCCGGTCCTCGACAGGGAGGGGCGTAGGATCGGCTTCGTCTACGACCTCTTCGGGCCGGTTTCAAGCCCCTATATAGCTGTGAGGCCGACTGTTGAGAACCCCGAGAGATACGTCGATGAGCCGCTCTACATCTTAGGGAGGTGAATCCTTGACCAGGAGGGAGGAGAGGGAGCGAATCCTAGTCTGCTCCGAGTGTGGGAGCACCGAGCTGATTAGAGATTATGAGGTTGGGGAGATCGTCTGCGCTCGATGTGGATACGTCATCTCTACCTCGCTATTCGATCAGGGGCCTGAGTGGAGGGCCTTCGACGAGGAGCAGAGGGAGCGGAGAACTCGAGTTGGAGCTCCATTGACATGGACAATCCATGATAAGGGGCTTTCAACCATCATCGATTGGCATGACAGGGACATCTATGGACGGAAGCTGAAGCCCGTTGAGAAGGCGAAGGTTTATCGGTTGAGGAAGTGGCATCGAAGGTCGAAGGTCTCGGGG
>JAGHBJ010000072.1 GCA_021161045.1 Candidatus Bathyarchaeota archaeon | reverse complement strand
GCCGATCATACCAGACCTATGCACCATAACCATAGATCGAAGACTCATACCAGGGGAGAAGCCTGAGGAGGTTGTGGAGGAGATTAGGGGGCTGACCCCAGGCGTTGAGGTGGAGCTCCTTGAGGAGGAGTTCACATGCTACACCGGCTATAGGATGCGGGTTAGGGAATACTTCCCAGGCTGGATCACGCCTCGGGAGCACTGGCTGACATGGGAGAGCCTGAAGGCCTTGGAGGAGGCCCTTGGATGGAGGCCTGAGATGACTGTTTGGAGGTTCAGCACCGACGGCGTCGCCACAGCCGGTGAGCTGGGAATACCCAGCATAGGCTTCGGCCCTGGGGACCCCTCTCTGGCCCATCAGCCCGATGAGCATGTATCGCTGAGAGACGTTGAGGCTGCGGCTCTCGGCTTCACCGCCCTCGCCTATAGGTTGTCTAGGCTCTAACTTTCACCTATCCCTCCCCATTAGGGGTGTCTGGGAAGGTTTTTATCCCCTCCATCCGAGTTGCCCTCGGATTGCTCAAAGGCTATGCGGATCTCCCCCTCCACCATGGGAGGGCGCCTAGATGGCTCTTCAACAGGATGGTTAAGTTAGCTGAGTGCATCGTCGCCATAATCGTCGACGAATACGGCGTCCACGAGCTTCTACGTAGACTGTCAGACCCCTGGTTCTTCCAATCCCTAAGCTGCGTCCTCGGATATGATTGGCACTCCAGTGGGACGACGACGGTTACCTGCGCAGCCCTGAAGGAGGCTATAGACCCAGGGGAGATGGGGGTCGCCGTCGCAGGTGGCAAGGGCAGAGCATCGAGGAGGACGCCGAACGAGATCGAGGCCCTCGCCCAGGTTTTGGGTCTGCCCAGCCATAGGGTTGAGGAGCTCCAATATGCCAGCAGGATGGCGGCTAAAGTTGACAATGCCCTAATCCAGGATGGCTACAGCCTCTATCACCACGCCTTCATCTTCGATGAGCATGGACACTGGATCGTCGTACAGCAGGGGATGAACGATGAGCTTGGAAACGCACGGCGATACCACTGGCCCATGGAGCTTAGCAGTCTCATCGTTGAGCCTCACAGCGCCATCCTCTGCGACACGAGGCTGAAGTCGACGCTGGACATGACCTCTAGGAGGAGTGATGGAAATCGAAGGGCCTGCGTCGATATAGTGAGGGATGGACCCAGGAGATTGAGGAGGCTGATAGCTGAGGCGCCTGGCCCCCAGACGACGCTGGAGAGGTGGATGGGCAGCGAGGCTCCGAGGCATCTTGTGATGCCGAGGAGCATAAACTGGGAGGCCTTGAGGAGGGCCTATGAGTTTCAGCCCAGAGACTATGAGGAGCTCGTCTCCCTACGGGGTGTAGGCCCCTCTACGGTTAGGGGGCTGGCCCTGGTGGCGGAGCTGATCTACGGCGAGGAGGCGAGTTGGAGGGATCCCGTAAAGTATAGCTTCGCCTTCGGCGGGAAGGATGGCGTCCCCTTCCCCGTCGATAGGAGGGCGATGGATGAGGCAGTCCACATCCTCCGGAGCGGCATCAAGGAGGCTAGGCTGGGGAGGGAGGAGAAGCTGAGGGCCATAGAGAGGTTGAGGCGATGCGTCCCACCCTCCATGAGGGATAGGGTTAAGCCCTGATGGCCTTCAGGACGACCTTCACGAAGTCCCCTGGTGAGACGCCTACGAGGATGGTTCCCCGCTTCTCGAAGAATTTTGTGATCACCTCCCTCACCGCCTCCGCCTCGGCTTCGACGCCGATGAGGTGGCGCTCCAACTCCTCCAGATCGGTCTCGGGGTGGAGGAAGAAGTCCCCAGTAAACTTGATGCCCCTAATCCGATTGGCCTCAGCCTCCACCTTCACCCTTATGAGCTTACCCCCAGGAACCTTATACTCAGCCCTACTCAACTCCATCAGCCCCATAGCCTAGCGAGCTGTAACGCCTCTTAACCTCCTCCATGCGGCCGCAGGTGAAGCGCCCCTCGGGGCAGTAGCCAAGCTGATAGCAGTAGGGGCCGGCCCCTCGGAAGAGTTGAGGCTCCACCCTCCGAACCTCCCTGAGCATCTCATCGGCCACCTCCCTGATCTCCCACTGCGCCCTGAGACAGCATCGGAGGCCGAAGAAGTGGAGCAGCGATCGGCCGTCCATCGTCACCATTAGATGGGTCTCGGTGGCGTTAGGCAGCACGAATCTGGCATCCTCCCTCGGGACGCCGAGTTTGATCAGCTGTCTATACGCCTTGCTGGCCTCCTCTATCAGAGCATCGAAGATCTCACGTCCCCTCCCCTCGATGGTCTTAGGGATGACGACATACTCCTTCAGGCGTTCAACCTCGACGTATCTCTGACTCTGCTGGGAGTAGGAGGCAACCCTATGCCTCACGAGTTGATGGCTGCAGACCCTGCTTATGCCCTCGACGGCGAAGACGTAGGCCAAGTGGCTTAGGAGCTCCACGTCTGGTATCTCTCCCACCTCGTTGATGAGATCCCTTAAAGGGATGTAGGCAAGGAGTTTCACCCTCATTTAGACGCCTCCTTCAATCTCCTATAGACCGTCGGCGCCACCTCCCTGATGGACTCCAGGAGATGCTCGGCCATGGAGTCTCTGTGCCTCCTCACATATTCGATGACGGTTCTCAGGTTGGCGCTCATCAGCCATCTCCCCTCCCCAATCCTGGATGCATGGAAGAATCTGTTTCTAAGCAGGAGTTCCAGTATGACCTTCTCATCGGCCTCTTGGAGCCAACATAGCCTATTGTGTTCGAAGACGCTTCCATGGTGGAATTCAATCCTCTCAACGATTCTCCCAGCCCTCCTCGGTTGTCTCTTCAGGGCCTCATAGGCCTCTGAGGGGCTGCGGCCAGTGGTGGTGAGGATGGCCGCCGCTATTAGGGCTTCGATGTTGGGCGTTGAGGCGATGAGTCTAAGCCTCATACAGAGGCTTATCCCCCAGCTCCCTATTTAGGGTGTCCGCTCCCTATGATAGGCTGTATATCTCCTCAGCAGCCTTTGAGCATAGATCCGGCAGCCCCAACTCCTCCTCCAGCGCCCTCACCACCTCCAGCTTCGCCTTGGTCGCAGGCTTATCTGGGATGACTGTGCAGCCGTGAACCGTTTTAGCTGTGACCTGGTAGGTTCCTATCCTCATGGCGAGGTGTTCTATCTCAACCTTATCCAGCCCGATGAGGGGTCTGAGAACGGGGAGTGAGGAGGCCTCGTCGAGGATGTAGAGGTTGTCTAGGGTCTGGGAGGCCACCTGCCCCAGGCTCTCGCCGGTGATTAAGCCCCTCGCCTCTATCGCCTCGGCGAAGGCTGAGGCCACCCTATACATCGACCTTTTACAGAGGAGGCATCTCAACCTGGGGAGGGGGGACTCCATGATCCGCTTCATCACCTCGCCGAAGGGGGCTGCATATAGCTCAGAGTCCTCTGGGATGTATCGGCTCAACACCTTGAAGGCGTCGATGGCCCTCTCAACGTAGTCCTCGCCGACGTAGGGCCTCTGATCCATGAAGAGCGGATAGACCTCGACTCCACGCTTCATCATCATCCACATGGCGACTGGGCTGTCGATGCCGCCGCTCAGCAGCGAGACCAGTCGACCCTGAGTTCCATAGGGGAGGCCTCCGAAGCCCTCTATCACCTCGGTGTAGATGTAGGCATCCCGATCTCGAACCTCGATATATAGGGTGACGTCTGGATTGTCGAGGTCTACGTGGACTCCCCTATGGCTTAGACGTTGTAGGACGGCGTCTCCAACCTCGATGGCGATAGTGCTGGAGGTGTAGGGGTGCTCCCCAACCACTTTGGGTCTGACGGCGAAGGAGTCTCCGTCTCCGATGCTCTCCTCCGCCACCTTCACAGCGAGGTCGATTATGGCGTCCAGCTCTGCGCTTGTTTTATGGGCTGGCATAGCTGAGACGACGCCGAAGACCTCGGCCACTGCCTCAGCCTCCTCCCGACCTGCATCCTCAACATATAGTCGGCCATATCCCCCATACACCCTATGCTCCCCGAGGCCCCTCCTCCTCAGCATGGAGGCTATCTGCCTAGCTAGAATCCTCTCCAATCTCCTCCTAACGGGTGGGCTTTTCAGAGATATCTCCCCATAGGCGACGAGCACCGTCCTCAAGATTCCCAGCAAACTCTCCTCAGCCCGATTTAAAGAAGTTGAGGTGGAAGCCTTTAAATTGAGTCAAATCACCCATAGATGTGGTGTAGCGTCTTGTCCATTTGGGATGAGTGGTTTAGGAGGTTTAGGAGACGCTTCTTCTTCCCAGACATAGAGCGGATGATAGAGGAGATGGAGCGGGAGATGGCTGAGGCCTTCAAGGAGATCGAGAGCTCCATACCACGGGATATGGTGAGGGAGTATAGGCTGCCGGATGGCAGCATCAGACGTGAATACGGCCCCTTCGTCTATGGATACTCCATACGCATAGGGCCTGATGGTAAGCCCATCATAAGGGAGTTTGGAAACTTCAAGCCAGGATTCCCAGGTCTCAAGCCCCTCCACCTCACGGAGCAGAGGGAGCCCCTAGTCGACGTCCTGGAGGATGAGGATACGGTGAAGGTCATCGCGGAGCTGCCAGGGGTCGATAAGAAGGATATAAAGCTCTACGCCACGGAGAGAACCCTAACCATCGACGTTGACACGCCGACGAGGAAGTATTACAAGGAGCTGGAGCTCCCGGCGAGAGTCGACGAACACTCAGCCAGGTCAACCTATAAGAACGGCGTCCTCGAAGTCGTGCTGAAGAAGAGGGAGGGGCGCCGACCTAAGGGGACGCCGATTAAGATAGAGTGAAATCCGCTATAAGTGGCTGCCACTTATAGTTGAGAATGCTTTTTAGCGATCCGATGGAAGATCATAGGGGCCGATGATGTGAAGGCATTTAGGCGAGCCATGAGCGATCAGAGTTAAACTGAGGCCCCAAGGTGAGAAATATAGGAGATGTCGATGCGGATCCCCAGGACGCTTTATCACCTCCTCCGCTTCCTTCTAGACGCGGTCATCATCGGCGGAGTTGCCCTAGCAGCCTCCTATGGAGCCATACTCCTCATCGACGCCTATGGGAGCCAACCATTGATCATAGGGGTCTCTACGCTGCTGATAGGCATCCTACTCCTCTGGCTCGACGAGCAGCTTGCGAGGATGAGGTGACGGCTTCCACGGTCGCCCTGAAATTAATCACTCATGAGTGGTAACATTTATATCCACATCCTAGGAGATAAGGGTAGGAAGAGAATTGGGTAGAGGGGCTATAATAGGGCTGGACGGCGTCCCCTATGGACTCGTCGAGGACTTAGCTCATAGAGGTGTGATGCCAAACTTCAGGGAGCTCCTCGACGAGGGCGTCCTCAAACCCATGAGGTCTTCTATACCGGCGGTCTCAGCTGTCTCCTGGAGCTCCATGATGACCGGAGCCAATCCAGGTGTCCACGGAGTCTACGGCTACACGGAGTTCCTCCCAGGAACCTACGTCGTCGCATACCACAGCTCAAGATGGCTGAAGGCTCCACCCTTCTGGAGGAGAGACCCATCGAAGAGATACATCATCATAAACCTACCAGCCACCTATCCAGCTGGAGAGGTGAATGGAGTTCTCATCTCAGGCTTCGTCGCCCCAGACCTGGAGAGGGCCGTATATCCAAGGCAGCTCCTAGAGGAGCTCCGAGAGCTGAACTATAAGGTGGATGTAGACTACGTCAGGGCCTCATCTTCGCCGCTTCTCCTCTTCAAGGAGCTAGCTGAAACCCTGAAGACGAGAGTCGAGGTCTGCCGCAGACTCGTGGAGCGCCTCAAATGGGATATCCTAGTCTTCGTCATCACAGGAACAGACCGCCTAGAGCACTTCCTCTGGGATGCCTACATGGATGAGGGGCATGAGTGGCATGGGGAGTTTCTGGAATACTTCAGACATGTCGACGAGGCCATAGGGGAGGTCGTAAACCTCCTAGGGGAGGATGATGCATTGATGATAATCTCGGATCACGGCATGGAGCATCTAGAGGTCAACGTCAACCTAAACAGGCTGCTGGAGGATTGGGGCTACCTAAAGCTGGAGAGGGAGCCTAAGAGGTCTTACAACGCCATCAGACGTGGCACCAAGGCCTTCGCCCTCGACCCCTCAAGGGTCTACCTCAACAGGGTTGGACGCTATCCAAGGGGCTCCGTCGAGAAGAGCGACGAGGAGAGACTCCTAGAAGAGTTGACGGAGCTCTTCAGGGGTCTAACATGGAGGGGTAGGAGGGTGATTAGGAGGGTCTATAGGCGGGAGGAGCTCTACCACGGCGACGCAGTCGATAAGGCTCCAGACCTCGTTCTGGTTCCTGAGGAGGGCTTCAACCTCAGGGCTGGACTCTTCAGGGAGGAGGTCTTCGAGAGGGAGGAGGGGCTGAGCGGCAAGCACACCGAGTGGGACGCCTTGCTATACGTCAGAGGTGTCGAGGGGGACGCCGTGCCCGACAACCCCTCAATAGAGGGTGTCCTCCCCCTATTCCAGAGGCTTATGGAGGGTGAGCCGAGTTGAAGCTTCACAACGCCCATAAAACCTGCTGGAACTGCCCAGCAGCCATATTGAAGGGAAACGTCGACTTCAGGGCCTGCGGCCAATCCCTGGAAGCCATAAGGCAGAGAATAGAGCGTGAAGGCCTCCTCATCGAATGCGCTAGACTCCCAGACCTAGGCCACTTCGAGCCGACGATAACCTTCGAGGAATGCCCAGAGTGGAAGCCGACGAAGTATGGATATCTCCTAGAGAACATGAGGGTGATGATCCTCGGCATAGACGGCTACCTCGGCTGGACGCTAGCCCTAAAGCTGGGAGCCCTCGGATGCGAGGTCAGCGGCGTAGACTGCTTCCTCAGACGTAAAATGGTGAGGGAGCTGGGGGCTGACAGCGTCGTGCCGATCTACCCAATGGAGGAGAGGTTGAAGGCCGCTAAGGAGGTTTTGGACATCGACATCAAATTCAGGAAGATCAACATTCTCGACAGGGAGAAGCTGGGGCAGTTCATGAGGGAGGTTCAGCCCGAGGCCATAGTCCATTATGGGGAGATTCCCAGCGCCCCCTACAGCATGATCGACTGTAACCACGCGATTCAGGTTCAGTATAACAACGTCATAGGAACCCTCGGCCTGCTCTTCCTCATGAAGGAGATATGCCCAGAGGCATCGCTGATAAAGCTGGGAACCCTCGGAGAATACGGGGCGCCGCTGACGGGTAGACCCCTCTTCGAAGGCCTCTTCCCAGCCGACGCCATTCTCAGATGGAGAGGACGTGAATGGAGCCTCGGCGGCGAGTTGACGCCCAGAGACCCCGTCAGCTTCTACCATGTCAGCAAGGTTCAGGACACCTTCAACATCTACGAGGCCTGCAAATACTGGTGGCTTAGGTCTTACGACGTGATGCAGGGCGTCATCTACGGCGTCCACACCGATGAGGTGGCCGCAGATCCAAGGCTGAGAACAAGACTCGACGTCGATGAATGGTTTGGAACCGTTGTAAACCGCTTCGTCGCCCAGGCGATCCTCGGCATGCCCCTGACGGTCTATGGGGAGGGGGAGCAGATCAGGGGTTTCATAGCCCTGGAGGATGCGATGGAGTGTATGGTGAGGCTCATCTCATCGCCCCCAGAGCCAGGTCAATATGACGTCGTAAACCAGGTCTCAGGGCTACATAAGG
>JAGHBJ010000043.1 GCA_021161045.1 Candidatus Bathyarchaeota archaeon | reverse complement strand
GAGATGTGGAAGACGCCTCATGACCTCGTCGCCCAGAGCAGGGGGAGATTCGCCCCAAAGGTGGCTATACCGAGGCTCCTCGACCTCCTCGACAGACTCGGAATAAAGGCCACCTTCTTCACCCCAGGGTGGACCGTCGACCACTACCCCGAGTCTGTGGAGGAGATCATAGGCCGTGGACACGAGGTCGCAGGGCATGGATACATCCATGAACGGATGAATGAGCTCTCAGCCGAGGGGGAGGAGGGGGTCTTCAACAGGATGATGGAGGCCTTCGAGCGGATCGGCGTCAAGCCCGTGGGATATAGGGCGCCCTACTGGATAGTCACCACCAGAACCCTCAACCATCTCAGACGATTAGGCTTCAAATACTCCAGCAACTTCATGGACGACGATATGCCCTACATCCTCGACGAGGAACATGGCATCGTGGAGCTCCCCGTCGAGTGGATGCTCGACGACTGGCCCCAATTCGAGCTCCAGAGAAAGGCGCCTGATGAGGTTTACCGGCTTTGGAAACCAGAGCTTGAAGGCATCTATGAACTCGGCAGATACGCAGCTCTAACCTGCCATCCACAGTGCATAGGGCGTATATCGAGGCTTAAGATGCTGGAGAAGCTCCTAAGGGAGTTCCTAGATAGAGGCGACGTCTGGTTCCCAACTGGCCGTGAGCTATCCGACTGGGTTAGGAGGCGGCTAAGCGCCTCTTAACCTCCTCCACCAATCTTGGAAGAGCCTTACCCGAGGGCACCCTGACGACGACGTCGCAGAGGTGGCTCAGCTCCGTCTCATTTGGATTCACCTCTATGAGGACTCCCCCATTCCTCTTCACGATGAGGGGTAGGCCGGCGGCTGGATAGACGACTGCCGAGGTTCCTATGACGAGCATACAGTCAGACCTCCCAGCCTCCTCAAGGCATCGATTGAGGACGTCGCTGGGTATTGGTTCACCGAACATCACGGTGTCGCTCTTAACAAGGCCTCCACAGTTTGGACATCGGGGTGGAAGCTCGGAGAGGTCGAAGCCTTCAAGGGGGAATCTTGAGAGGCAGTTTAGGCATCTGAGCTTGTAGATGTTTCCATGGATCTCCAGGACGTTTCGGCTTCCAGCCTTATTGTGAAGATCGTCGATGTTCTGGGTTATCAGCGTCTTCAGTATGCCTAGTCTCTCCAGCTCTGCGAGGGCGTAGTGCCCTGGATTCGGCTTGGCCTTGAAGATGGTCTGCGCCAGCTCCCCTGTCTCCAGCCTTCTAAGCCGCTCCTCCCACCACTTCTTCGGGTCGGAGAGGAATCGTTGATATCCATCCATGGGAGGCTCCCCATATCTCGTCCATAGGCCTCCAGGGCCTCTGAAGGGTGGGATCCCACTCTCAACGGAGATTCCAGCCCCGGTTAGGGCTGTGACATAGCTGGAGGATAGAATCAGCTCCGCAGCCCTCTCAACGGCTCTCTCCCAATTCATCTCATGGAAAGAAGTATAGGCGGTGATAAAAGTGTGGATTCTACTTCTTCAGCCTCTCCTTAAGCGCCTTCGTCAGCGCCGGTAGCACCTCATATAGGTCTCCGACGATGCCGTAGTCGGCGAGGTTGAAGATGTTGGCGTTTTCATCGCTGTTTATCGCGACGATGATGCCGCAGTCCCTTATGCCGGCGGCGTGGTGAACCGTTCCGGAGATGCCGACGGCTATGTAGAGCTTGGGCCTCACCTTATGGCCGCTTATGCCGATCCACTCCTTCATCCATCCATAGTCGGCTGCGATGGGCCTGGTACATCCAATCTTGGCTCCGAGAATCTCGGCGAGCTCCTCCAGCAGCTTCAAATCCTCCTGCTTCTTGAAGCCCCTGCCAGCTGCGACTATGACCTCAGCCTCCTCCAGCCCCACCTCCTCTCGAACCTTCCCGCGGCGCTCCACTACCTCAGCCTTGGGCTTCTCTGGTTCAACCTCCAGCTTTAAGACCTCCCCCGTCCTCTCAGCCGGTTCAGGCCTCTTGAAGACCCGTGGAGGAACCGTAGCGATGTGCGGCTTCTTCAGGCTTGCCACCCTTGCTATGGCTGAGCCTCCATAGGTGAGCCTCTCAGCTATGAGCTTCTCATCCTCTAGCTTTAGGCTTATACACTCGGTTAGGAGGCCTACTCCGAGGGATGCTGCGAGGCTTGCGGCCAACTCTTTCCCCCTCTTCGTAGCCCCGATGAGGATGACACTCGGAGACGCCTCCTCAACAGCCCTCAGCAGAACGCTCCTATAGGGTTCGAGGCTCCACTCCTCCAGCAGTGGATGCTCTGCTACGTAAACCAGGTCAGCTCCATACTTGATGAGCTCCTCAGGGTTTCCATTTCCAATTTGGAGAGCTGCGAGCTTTGAATCCATGGCGTCGGCCAGTTCACGACCTTTGCCCAGGAGCTCCAGCCTCAGGCCAGGCTCTTCGGAGTAGATGAGGACGCTCATCGTTTACACCCCCAGAACACCCTCATCGATGAGGGCCTTAACGAGCCTCTCCACCTTCTCCTCGACGGTTTCACCTTCGATGATCTTCCTCTTCCTCTCCACCAGTGGGGCCTCAACGTCGAGGATCTCCACAGCCCTCTCAGCCTTCAGGGCATCGGGGTCAACCCCTATCGCTGAGGCATCCCACATCGTTGTGGGCTTCCTCTTCGCCCTCATTATACTCATCAACGTTGGAATCCTAGGCTCGTTGATCTCCCTGACAACCGAGACGACTGCTGGGAGCTCCACCTCCACAACCTCATCGACATCCTCCAGGTCTCGGACGGCCCTCAGCCTCTTATCATCTACGAGCTCCAGCTCCCTCGCATAGGAGACCATCGGCAATCCGAGGAGCTCCGCAACCCTCAGGCCAACCTGGGCTGAGAGAGAGTCGAGGCTCATCTCACCGCAGAGTATGAGGCCGTAATCCCCAATCTTATCGATGGCCGCAGCCAGAACCTTGGAGGTTCCATAGGCGTCGAGGCCTCTAAGACCCTCATCGTCGACGATGTAGGCTGCATCAGCCCCCATAGCCAAGGCCTCCAGCATGACGGTCTTCGTCTCAGGGCCTCCCAGCGATAAGGCTAAGACCTCACCCCCATGCTTCTCCTTCAGCCTGATCGCCGCCTCCAAAGCCCTCTTATCCAGCTCGCTGATGACATGCTTCACCCCTTCAGTGATAGGCTTCCTCGTTGAGGAATCAAACCTCAGCTCATCGAGGTCTACGATATCCTTTAGTAACGCTATTATCCTCAAGCCCTCACCTCCCCACCCCATAGAGCCATAGAGCTATTAATTTATCGCTAAATCCTTTAAGGGGACGTCTTATAGAGGTATGAGGCTCTATGGTTGAGACCGAGATCAAACGGATAGCTGTTCTCGGAGCCGGTGTGATGGGCCACGGCATAGCCCAGGTCGCGGCTTTGTCAGGCTTCGAGGTCTGGGTTAGAGACATCGCCCAGGAAATTCTGGACAAGGCGAGAGAACGAATCGAGGGGAGCCTACGTAGAAGCGTTGAGCGTGGAAGGCTGACGGAAGATGCGATGAGGGAGGCCCTCAGCCGGATACACATGACCCTCGACCTAAAGGAGGCGGTCGGAGACGCCGATCTGGTCATCGAGGCGGTTCCCGAGAACCTCGACCTAAAGAGGAGGGTTTGGAGTGAAACCTCCCAGCTTGCTAGGGGGGACACCATCCTGGCGACGAACACCTCAAGCCTAAGCATCAACGAACTCGCCGAGGCAGTCTCAAGGCCTGAAAGGTTCCTCGGCATGCACTTCTTCAACCCCCCGACGAGGATGAAGCTCGTCGAGGTCATACCTGGGGAGAGGACGGAGCAGGGGGTCGTCGAGGCGGTTATGGAGACGGCTGAGCGCATGGGGAAGACACCCATCCTCGTCCGGAAGGATAGGCCTGGATTCATCGTCAACCGAATCCTCATCACCTACCTAAACGAGGCCGCCAAACTACTGGAGAGAGGCGAATATGGTAAGGAGCAGATCGACAGCGCCATGCAGTATAAGGCCAAGATGCCCCTCGGCCCCTTCATGCTCATCGACCTCATAGGCGTCGACGTCGTCTACCACATCCTAAAGGTCTTTGAGGAGAAGCTTGGGCCTGAATATGCGCCGGCCAAGCCCATCGTAGAGCTGTATGAAGCTGGTAAGCTGGGGAGGAAAACGGGTGAGGGCTTCTACAACTACGCCGAGAGGCCTACAATACCCGAGGAGGCTGGTGAGGCCTTCGATCCGGAGATCCTATGGAGAGTAATCCGAGGGGAGGCTGAGAAGGTTGTCGAGGAGGGCATAGCCCCAAAGGAGGATGTCGATAAGGCTATGAAGCTTGGGGCAAACCTACCAAAGGGCCCCTTCGAGGTGTGAAATATGTCCGAGGAGCCGATTTTGGTTGAGATTAAAGATGGGGTCTGCTGGATCACCCTGAACAGGCCGGACAAGCTGAACTCCATAGACTCCGAGACGATGAGGAGGCTCTACGAGGTCTTAGATGAGGTGGAGGATGATCCAAAGGTTAGATGTGTCGTCATAAGGGGGAGTGGAAGAGCCTTCTCAGCTGGAGCCGACGTAGACGAGTTGATGAAGCTGACCCCTGAAGAGGCTGAGGAGATATCGAAGAAGGGGCATGAGACTATGATGAAGATATACTCCATGCCCAAGCCCGTCATCGCAGCAATAAACGGCTACGCCCTCGGAGGAGGATGCGAATTGGCATCCGCCTGCGACATAAGGATAGCATCCGAGAAGGCAAAATTTGGACAGCCTGAGATCAAGCTGGGCATCATCCCAGGATGGGGTGGAACACAGCTACTGGCGAGGCTTATAGGCGTTGGAAGGGCGATGGAGCTCATATTGACGGGGAGAATCATAGACGCCGAGGAGGCCTATAGGATGGGCCTCGTCAACAAGGTGGTACCCCACGAACGCCTTGAGGAGGAGGTCTCAGAGCTGGCTAAGGCTTTGGCATCTGGAGCTCCAATAGCCATGGCTGAGGCTAAGAGACTCGTCAACCTAGGCGGCTCCCTAGAGGTAGGCCTCGACGAGGAGGCAAAGGCCTTCGGGAGACTCTTCGCAACGGAGGACTCTAAGGAGGGCTTCAAGGCGTTTAAGGAGAAGAGGACGCCGAGCTTTAAGGGCGTTTGAGGGGTCTGAAGCAGAGGAGAGGCTCCTCCCCCAATTTTATGACGTCAGCCTCAACCTCCAATCCAACCTTTAGATCGGCCTCAGAGACGTCGAGCATTCGACCTGATACCCTAATTCCCTCGAGGAGCTCCACTATGGCGACGGCGTATGGCTCCTCCCCCTTAAACCTCGAGGGCGGGACATGGATCACCGTGTAGGCGGCCACCCTACCCCGCTTGGGAGCCTTAAGGGATTCTAAGTCCCCCGAGCCGCATCTTGGACAGATGGGTCGAGGCGGCAGCTGGACAGCGCCGCATCGCCTACACTTAGAGGCCAGGAGATAGCCCTCAGCGAGGGCATCCCTATAATCCTTCACCGTGAACACATCCCTTCACCTCCCATAGATCTGAACCACAACCGTCGCCCCTGAGGCTCCAACGTTATGGATTAGACCCACCTCCGCATCCCTCACCTGCCTCTTGCCCGCCTCTCCCCGCAGCTGTTTGAATATCTCGCAGGCCATGGCGGCGCCCGTCGCCCCTACGGGGTGACCCTTCGCCTTCAAGCCTCCATCGGGATTGATGGGCTTGTCGCCCTCCAGGGAGGTTCTACCCTCCTCCGCAGCCTTACCTCCCTCCCCCTTTGGGAAGAAGCCCAGATCCTCGGTGGCCACAACCTCGGCGATGGTGAAGCAGTCATGGACATCCGCCACATCGATGTCCTCTGGGCCGATGCCAGCCATCCTATATGCCTGCTGAGCAGCCAGCCTCGTCGCCCTGATAGTTGTCAAATCCTCCCTGTCATGGAGCGCCATGGTGTCAGAGGCTTGCCCGATGCCCCTCACATAGATTGGAGTGTCGGTAAATTTCCTCGCCACCTCCTCCGAGGCCATGATGACGACGGCCGCCCCGTCGGAGATGGGACAGCAGTCGAAGAGCCTCAGCGGATAGGCCACAACGGGGTTCAGCGGAGACCGTAGAAACTCCATCTCATCCTTGAAGGTCATCCCCCTCCTCTCGCCCAGCCTTCGGGCGATATCGATGACCTCCTCCTGGAACTGAGCCTTCGGGTTTAGCGACCCATTATGATGATTCTTTATGGAGACTGCGCAGAGCTGCTCCCAGGTCGAGCCATATCGATGGAAGTGAGCCGTCGCCATCGCTGCGTAGAGACCTGGAAAGGTGAAGCCTACAGCGGCCTCATAGACCTCATCCGAGGCCATGGCGAGGACGTCGGTCACCTCCTCAGTTGTCAGAGTCCTCATCTTCTCCACGCCGCCCACCATCACCACGTCATAGAGGCCTGAAGCTATCGCCATCACTCCAATATTAAGAGCAGCACCAGAGCTTCCGCAGGCAGCCTCAATCCTAGTCGCAGCCTTCGGTGTTAAACCCAGCCAGTCAGCCATGAGGGCTGCGACATGCCCCTGATGCTCGAAGGAGTCGCTGGAGAAGTTTCCGATGAAGAGGGCCTCGATGTCCCTCAGCTCTATGCCATTGTCGACGGAGGTCATGGCCTCAAGGGCGGCCTCTACGAAGAGATCTCTACCCGTCTTATCCGCGTGTATCTTGTGGTGGAATCTCGTCATCCCAGCCCCTATTATGGCTACACCCCTCTGAAGGCCCATCCTAATCGCCTCATTTACCCTGCTGGTCGAGTTAAAGGTTGTGTCGAAGCATCACTCGACGATCGTCGAGTGACATTGGAAATCTTTAAATGGCCATAAGGGGATAGGCTGTGAGATTGGGGTTGAGGAAGGCATTCGTCCTCATCAACACCGAGATGGGAGCTGAGCATGAGGTGGCTGAGGCCCTACGGAGGATCCCACAGGTGAAGGAGGTCTACGGCCTCTATGGGGTCTACGACATGATCGCGAAGGTTGAAGCCGAGACGATGGATGAGCTGAAGGAAATCATAGGGATGAAGATAAGGAAGCTTAGGAACGTCAGGTCTACGCTTACGATGATCGTTATAGAGTAGGGTCGAGGTAGCCGAGCTCCTCAAGTCTCGAGATGACCCTTCGAGCATTCTCCTCAGCAGTGTGGTTCTCGGTGTCCACCACCACATCTGGATTCGGAGGCTCTTCATAGACGTCGCCGATGCCCGTCATATTCGGAATCTCCCCCCTCAAGGCCCGTTTATACAACCCCTTCGGATCCCGCTTGATACAGGTCTCAAGGCTGCATTTCACATAGACCTCTATGAAATCCTCGCCGATGATATTCCTCGCAGCCTCCCGCGCCTTGATGTAAGG